>CBDDRX010000032.1:0-61076 GCA_965233165.1 uncultured bacterium
GATGCCGAAGTCGACCGCGTCGCTGCCGGTGACCGTGGCGGTCGCGTTCGCGGCGCTCAGGCGCGTGGCCGTGCCATCCGGGTTGTTGATGAGGAACTGCTGCACCAGCGTGGTCCGCGGGTTGACGAGCGTGACATTCACGTCGTCGTCCTCGATCGCGTACTGGCTCTGCCTCTGCGTGTTGCTCAGGTCGCCGACCTCCAGGTATTTCCCGGTGCCGATGAAGACCACGCGCTTGCCGTTGATCTTGCCGAGCACCGGCGTGGTCATGACCGGCTGCGGGGTGGTGGCCGCGGTTTCCGAGAAGAGCGTCGCGAACCTGAAGGCACTGCCGGTGCCGACGGCCGCGGCCGTGGCGGAGTTGATGTCGAAGCGCCAGACGTTGCCCTTCAGGTCGCCTCCATACACGAAGCTCGCCCGGTTGCCGTTGGTCTCGGCGTTGAAGCCGGCGATCTTGGCCAGCCCGCTCGGCGAGGCGGCCGTGCCGACGCCGGTGGAGATCTTGCTGATGATCGCGCCGGTGCCGGCATTCAGGACGTACAGGTAGCCCTGGCCGTCGCCCGCGGGGTTATTGGCGACGAAGCTGCCGGCGACCCTGGTCGGGCTGTCGGTGCCGTTGTTGTAGCCCGAGGTCACGAGCACGACCCAGGTGCCGTCCGCCTTGCGCGTAATGATCGGCTGCCCGAACGTATAGCCGAGGTCGTTGTCGGTGACCGCGCCGATGCCGGCGCTCGTGGTGATCTCCCACATCAGCGCCGGCGCGGCCGGATCCGTGATGTCGAGGGCGTAGTAGCCGCGCCCGCCGCCGTTCAGGCCGGCGACCAGGATCGTCTTCCACACCGGGTTGGTAAGCGGCGTGGCGGCGTTGTACGCGTTGGCGCAGTTCGCCGTGCACACGTCCGAGGTGATCGGGCTGCCGTTGACGAAGTTGGTATGCCGGTCCGCGTACTGCCTGTCCGCCAGCTTGTACATGTTCGGGATCACCATGCTCGGCACGTACGCCCAGCGCTCGATGCCCGTATCCGCGGCGAAGGCGTGCATCATGCCGTCGTTCGTGCCGATGTACACGTTGCCGGCCCGGCTCGCCTGGGCAGCCTTGAACTCGGCATAGCCCGGGTACGGGTAGTTGAACACCGGCGGGCCCATGAAGGCCGGCTGGGATTCCAGCGCGTCGCCGAGCACGCTCTCGCGGTTTCGGTAGTACTGGTCGATCGCCAGGACCCCGGAGCGGTCGTACTCGTGGCCGTACTGCCCGCGCAGGTAGTTGAGCAGGTTGTCGCCGGGCGCGCCGGCCCGGAAGGCCACCGCCTCCGCAGACACGTCTGTCGCGACCGGCCACTGGCTCAGCCCGTTCACTCCGCCCAGGAGCGCCGCGTCGAAGTACTGCGGATTCGCCGCGCGATACACGGTGTCGAAGTCGATGAGCGCCGTGCCGGTAGCGTTGGCGGTCTTGATGGTCCGGGTGTCGGTGCTGAGGCCGACCATGGCGTTCATCGTGCCGGTGCACGCGGTGGCGACCGGGACCCTGCAGTCGTTGCCGTCCAGGTCGCCGCCCGGGCAGGTCACCGAGTTTGGGGTGACGCAGAAGTAGGCCGTGGTATCGCCGCTGCTGTCGGCGACGATGGTACCGGGCGACGCGCACGACGAGGCGGCGACGTTCTCCACGCACCAGGTGGCGTTCTCGCTGACCACCCCGGTGTCGGTGTTGATCCCGCGGGCCTCGAGGTTGCCGGTCCACTTCAACGTCGTATAGCTCGCCACGAAGGCCAGGTTGTTGCCGGCCACCGGGTTCAGCGTGCTGGTCGCGGCAGCCGCGGCGGCGCCGACCTTCGAGCTGATGCTCACCAGCGCGTTGGCCAGGCCGTTGGCGAGGCTCGTCGGGTCGGTCGCGCTGAAGTACGCGCCGCGCCCGTTGACCGCGGCATGCCACAGGTCGTCCGTGGTGGTCGGTCCGCCGCTGACCGGAACCGGCCAGGTGCAGACGGTGCCGGCGGCCTGCCAGGTGCAGACGCTCGCGCTCGCGGTGCTGCCCAGCTTGACGTTGAAGAAGTCGCCCGACGTATCGGTCAGATAGCTCGACGAGTAGATCATCCTGCCGCGCACGCCGAGGCCGAGCGTGAACGTGGTCATGTGCTGCTGCAGGTTGTTGTCGCTGCCGCTGATGAACACGTTGTTCGTGCACACGTCGGTTCCCAGCGCGCCCGTGCAGTTGAACAGCGACGCATCGCGCAGGTCGGTCTGGTAGTAGTACATCGCCACGTCGGCCAGCGTGTTCGGCGTGCCGCCGATCGCGGCGCTCGAGACGGACTCGATCGCGACCCTGGCGCTTGGGTCCGGGCTGGGCAGCGTGATGGTCGCGCCCGTGCAAGTGGCGCTGTTGGAGCTGAAGGGCGAGAGATAGCTGAAGCTGCCGTTGTCTTCCCACCCGGTGCAGGACTCCGGCTGGGCGACCCCGGCAATCGTGACCACGGAGCAGGTCTGGATCTCCGGCTGGACGCGCCCGCGCCGGCCGGAGGAGCAGCCGGATGTGCTGGTGTAGTAGTCGTCCCGGGTATACGTCGTGGTGACGGTCGCGCCTTCGGTCGCGCCGTCGTTGAACGGCCGGGCCGCCGCGCCGTCCACCTGGCCGACGTTGTTGCCGTCGAGGTCGTAGGTGTTGGGTCCGTTCCAGTAGCCGTCCGTGGAAAGGATGGTGAAGTTCTGCTGGCAGGAATACTGGACCGGGTCCGCGGGCGTGACGCCGTTCAGCTGGGCGACCTGGGTCACGGCGGCGAACGCCGTGACGCTGAACGTCATGTTGCCGTCGTCGTCGACCACCGGCGAGCTTCCCGAAGCCGACGCGGGACCGGTGATGGTGACGACGTTGCCATTGGCCGTGGCGCCGAACTCCGTGGCAAGAGGCGCGTTGATCTGGCTCGCGATCCTGGCTGCGACCGTCGCGGTGGCCGCGCTTGCGATCGTTTCCCCGTCCATGATCTGCGTGCCGCCGACAGTGATCCCCAGCACGTTGGTCGACCCGGTCCCGTTCACCGTGATCGTCGACCGGTAGGTCGTGATGCTGCCGAACTTGTGCGCATAGTACTGACCGACCTTCGACAGGGCTTCGCGCAGCGGGGTGGAGTTGCCCGGGTTCGCTTCATACAGCTTGGTGAACCACGCGAGCCGCTGGTTCGTGTCGAAAGTATCGGCCTCGACGATCCCCGGCGAGACGTTGTTGTTCATGGTCAGGAAGCCGACGCGGTACTTGTCGGTGACGTTGTTGAAGGCGAGGCCGGCGCCGGTCTTCATCATCAGCATCCGGTTGCTGTAGTAGCTGTACCAGTTCGCGAAGTTCTGCACTTTCACCGGGTCGCTTTCCGGGAACGGCTGCGTCGTCAGCGTCATCGACCCGACCGATACGTTGATGACCGGCGTCTGATTGGACGCCGTGGACGGGCCCGTCACGGTTACCACATTGCCTGCCACCGTGGCCGAGTAGCCTGCGAGCGTAATCCTGTTTCTAATGTCAGCGGCCAATTGCGCGGGGGTACTGCCGGTTGCATTGGCCGAAAGCAGCTGTACGCCTCCGACCGTAATGCTGTCCACGGTAGTAGCGCTCGCAGCGGGGAACGCGGTCGTCGAGATCGACCCCCCGTTAGTAATATTCACGGATGGGAAAGTACCGGGGTCTCCGGGGCCCGTTATCGTGACGACGTTACCTGACCGGGTGGCACTGAAGCCGGTCACTTCGCAATCGCCGATGGCAGTCGTCGTACAGTCATTGATCCTCGACACGACGTATCCGGCAAGCGTGTCCTCGTTGCTGGTTCTGTTTGTCCGATCGGACATGATGTCAATGGCGGTTACGCCGCCGATGGTCACGTCAAAGTTGTCAATGCGGGAGTCGCTTGCGCTGACGATGGTCACCGTGGCGGCGCTGCCGCCCGAGCCCGCGACTGTTATGGTCGTGGTCGGGACTGCGGCGAGGCGCACGAGCGTGAACACGCCGTTGCCCGGGGCGCTGCCGATGTCGCTGTTGCATTCCTGGTAGAAGGTGCTGCTCGTGTCGAAATAGTTCTGCTGCTGGGGGGTGGTCTGGGTCCCGGTGTAGACGTAGTAGAAGGCGGGGCCCGCGGGGAGATTGATGCCGCTGGCGCCGCTGCCGCTGCCGCCCCGGAAGTCGTTGTTCAGGTTTCGGGTGCCCAGGCCGGTGTTGAACCCGTCGCGGTAGGCGGCGGAGAAGGTGGTGGCGGTGGCGTTGAGCGGGGTGCCGTCGGACCTGACCGGCGGCGCGTACGTGACGGCCGGGTTGTAGTAGTTGCCGTTGCACTGGCTGCTGTTGTAGCCGTAGTTCTCGGCGAAGTTCCTGGCGACGTCGGGCAGGTAGTCCCAGTCCATGCTGCCCGAGTCGTCGAGCACGAACATCAGGTTCGGCTTGACCGTGGTGGCCGTGGAGCTCGCCATCGGCGTGGTGGCGATCTCGACCGGATCCGCGGGCGCCTGGGAGGGAAGAGCGAGGGCCAGCCCGGCGGTTGCCAGCGCGAGCAGGAAACGGGGCATGACGCGGATTTTTCGCTCGGATGTCATGGCTGCACCTAGTAGACGATGGCTTGCACGTAACTCAACGTGTTCTTCGGGCCCGTGATCCGGGAGGTGATGCGGATATGCGGCGTCTGGCCGGCCACCGGGCAACCCGGGCCGTTGCAGACTTCCTGCGGCAGGGGAATGTTCTGGCCGTTGTTGTCGATCGCGGCGCCGCTGAAGAGGCACATGGCAGTCCCGATGGCGACGCCCGGCGTGCGGCACATGCGCTGGATGATGTAGCGGACGGTATTGCCGCTGCTGTCGGCGGCCAGGGCGACGCTGTCGGTGTTGTCCCAGAGGAACCGGGTACCGCTCGTCGCGGTCAGGCTCCTCGCCGGATCCAGGCTGGAGTAGTAGCCGGCCGCGGCATTGTCGTTGTTGAACGGGTGCGTCGCGTCCGTCAGCACGTTCACGGTCGCGTTGGCCTGCTCGACGCTCGCCAGCCAGGCGATCGCCGCCTCGCTGCCGCTGTCGCCCGAGCGCGTCGCGGATTGCTGGAAGGCCAGGTTGCCGGCGATCAGGCTCGCCGTATCCACCGAGCGCACGAGGATCACCGCGGCGAGCATGATGGCGACCATGCAGACCAGGGCGAAGAAGAGCGCGACGCCGCGTTGCCGGGATCTCATAGCGTGTCCTTCGACCAGATGACGTTGCGCAGCGGAATGATGGTTTCGAACACCCGGTAGCGGTAACGGGCCCAGTTCGCGTCGCCGGGGCTGAGGTCGACCGTCGGGGCGGGAGAGGCGGCGCTTCCCTCCCATGCGCACAGGCCGGTCGCCGCAGCCGTCGTGGAGCTGCATGCGGCGGATACCGCATCCGGCTCGATCTTCGCGTTACGCGCGATCACGGCGACGCGCAGGGCCTTGATGCGGTTGCGGTTTGCGAGCGTGGGCGCAGCCCAGGTGCCGCCGCTGGCATCCACCCATGCGGTGACCTGGTTGGAGGCCGCGGTGGCGGAGATGCCGTACTGCGCCTGCAGGTTGACGACCCCGACCACGCTCGGAGTCGTCGTGCTCACCCCGTTCACCACGCTGGTCCGGTCGAGGTTGCCGGTCGCGGGATTGACCGCGTAGGTCACTTCGTTCCAGGCGCCCAGGCAGGAGAGGTTCGCGCCCACGGAGGCGTTGGTGATGTTCTCCAGCGTGACGGAGACGGGGGCGACGCCGACCGCCGAGACCGCCGTGGCGCTCGACATTGCGCACACCGCCCCCGACGTGACCATGGTGATGTCGTTGACCGCGCAGCCGAGGTTGCTCTGGACCGACGCCGCGTTTCCCACCATCGCGTCGATCCGCACCGGAGCACCGCCCATCGCGGAGGTGCCGTACCGGATGGTGATGGAGTCGCTGGCGCTCACGGTCGAGGTGGCGACCCCATCGGTCACCGCGACTGGCGTGAGGCCGCCGATGCCGGTGGCGCCGTAGGTGACCGTCGTGCACTCCAGCGCCGAGTCGGTCGAGGGCAGCAGGGGGTAGCCGGCCATCTGCAGCTCCCGGGCGATGGCGTAGAGCGCGATGCCGCCGTTCGTCTGCGCGTCGGCCGACCCCGTGGTCGTGCGCCGCTGCGCCTCGAACAGGGACATGACCTGGATGATGATGATTCCGGCGAGCAGGCCGATGGTCATGCCGACCATCAGCTCGATCAGGCTGAAGCCGGACTGCGGGCGGGAAAAGGCGCGGCGCATCGCTCAGCCCCCGGTGATGCGGAAGGTGGTGGTGAAGTTGTGCGTCGACGCGTTCGGCCCCGGCTGCTGCCAGGTGACGGTGACGATGTACTGGCCCGCCGCTGGCGAGGTCACGGTCCGCCTGCCGCTCGGCAGCAGCGCTTCGATGTTCGTGTTCGCCTCGACGTACGACGCCGCATTGTCCGGATCGGCCCACATCTGGCCGATCCTCGCCTGGGCGATGTAGCTCGCCTCGGAGCGGAACTTCGAGTCGGCGATGTTCTTGATCATCGAAGCCTGCAGGCCGACGATGGCCAGCACCCCGACCGAGAAGATCAGGATGGCGACGAGCGCCTCGATCAGGACGACGCCTTCCTGGGCCGGCTTCCGGGGAACGGGGTTCGACATGGGTTTTCTCTCGCTTAGCATGCGCGGACGTTGCCCGCGGGCAGGCTGGGATCGCAGATCCGGCCGCTGCCGCCGGCGCCGATCAGCACGCGCAGGGGCTGGCTGCTTCCCGCCACGCTGAAGTCGACGCGCGCGAGCGGAAGGGACGCGTCCGCGTTGGCGACGACCTGCCCGACGTTGTTGAAGGTGATGGTGCTGGCCGGGGTCGTGGCGTCGGCCGCGAGGGGGGTGAGCGTGGCGTTCGGCGAGCCTTCCGCACTCGTGCGCGAGTCGAGTGGGGGATCGCTCGGCACGGGCTTTGTGACGTAGTCGACGGTCCACGCCGAGCCGGTTCCCAGGAGGAAAAAGACCGAGGTATTGCGCGACACCGCCTCGGCGCGCGCCCGCTGCAGGCCGTTGGCGACCGATTCGGCCACCGCGCGCACTTCCCAGTTGCGCAGCATTTGCTGGAAGTTCGGCAGGGCGACCATGACTAGGACGCCGAGGATTGCGACCGCGATCATCAGCTCGGTGAGCGTGAAGCCCGCCGCGCCGCGCCTCGGCGAGATCGGCTTCAGCACGCGCCGCCTTTGCGCGTGATCCAGCAGGCGGCCGGCATGGCCGCCGCCGCCCATCCCGTCGGCGCTGCGGTTGTCTGCCTAGTATTCGTCTGATTGATCGTGTACGTGAAGCCGGCCATGGCGCCGATGCCGGTGGCGGTCAGCGTGTAAGTTGTATTGGACAGGTTGCCGGCGGCATAGGTGAAATTGGTGGTGGCGGCCGGCGCAGGGCCGCCGTCATAGGTGCGGTTGTCCTGGAAGAACTGCTCCATCTTGATCCGGCCGTCGGACAGCGCCGAGGTGGCTTCCGCGATCTTCGATCGGGTGATGTAGTCGTTGTAGGCGGGATAGGCGATGGCCGCCAGGATGCCGATGATGGCGACCACGGTCAGCAGTTCCAGGAGAGTGAAACCTTTCGCTTTCATGCGCAGTCTTCTTGGAGGAGTTGTTGGGGGCCCGCCTTCGCTCGAGGCTTGGTGCGATACTAGCCGCGGCCCCGTGCCCGTAAAGCGCCGACGACGAACGGTCGGTCCCCTGGCATGAACGGACGTCCTCACCTCGAATTTTTCACGTTTCAGCGGGTCCGCGCGCGGCCGGCGCCGCTGTGGCTGCGCATGTGCGCCGCCCTGTCGGTTTCGTTCCTGCTGCACGTGGCGGTCGTCTTCCTGCCGCAACCGGGTGCCGGCTCGCCTGGCGCCGGGATGGACGCCGGACTGGAGGTCCGGCTGCTGCCGCCGGAAGCGAAACCGGCGCCTGATCCGCAACCGGCCCCGAAGAATGTGCCTGCTCCCGCCCGCCCGCAGGCGCCGGTCATTGCCACGGTGCCTGGCGGCGGCGTCGTGCCGGTTCCTGCCCACCATTTCCACACCGCGGACGAGCTCACGAGGCGCGCGCGGCCGATGAACCGGCCGCGGCTCGAGGTGTCCGAAAGCGCGCCGGCCTTCGTCTCCGGCACGGTGATCCTGAGGGTATATGTCGACGCGCTCGGTACCCTGGTAGGCGTGGAAATCGAAAAAAGCGACGTGCCGCCCTCCGTCGCCGGCGAAGCGGCGGCGGCGTTCCGCAAGCTGCGCTATATCCCCGGCGAGATCCATGGCCGCCGCGTGGCGAGCCTGATGCGGATCGAAGTGAGCTACCTCGACGGCATGGGCACCGCCAACATCATGGGCGCGCCGCGTTGAGCGTATAATCGCGTCCGGTCGCTGCAGTGCGCAAGATTGCTGGTGTAGCTCAGTTGGTAGAGCGCTTGATTCGTAATCATGAGGTCGCCAGTTCGATTCTGGCCACCAGCACCAAATAGCCCCCCATGGCCGCCACGATCCTGGTCGTCGACGACGACGAAAGCATCCGCGAGCTTCTGCGCCTGCACCTGAGCGGCGCCGGCTATGAGGTCGACGTGGCGGCCGACGCCATCGCTGCCGGGTACATGATCCTGCGCCGCGCCCCGGACCTGATCATCACCGACATCGGCATGCCGCACATGGACGGCTTCGAGTTCGTTGCGGCCCTGAAGGCGGACAAGTCGCTGCCGCATATCCCGGTGGTCTTCCTGACTTCGATGGAAGACGGGGACCATCGCGGCAAGGAGCTCGGCGCGGTGGGCTACGTCACGAAGCCCGTGCGCGCCGATCGCCTCCTGTCGCTGGTCGCCCAGCACGTGCCGGGCGGCGCCCACCCGATCGGCTGAAGTTGCCGACCCGCATCGCGGGTTGGAAGGTTTGTTTACCTAGTCAGGTTTTTTCGGCCGGCAGGCAGGAGCGCAGCTCGCTGCCGTCCACCTGGCGCGCGATGTCCTTCAGCTGCGCCTCGAGCCCGCCGTCCACGCCCTGCACCTGCAGCCAGATTTTCGGCACGAGGGTCTCGCGCGCGCCGATCTCGGCGGTGCGCACGCCCTGGCGGCGCAGCGCGGCGAGCCGCGCGAGCGCCGCTTCCTCGTTGCGGAACACGCCGAGCGAGACGCCCCAGCGGAACGGCCCCTCGTCCGCGACGACGAAATACTCCTCGATGCCCAGCGATTTCAGCTCGGCCGCTTTCTTCAGGGCGGCCTGGCGACTGCCCTGCGGCGGAAGGTAGACCCACCAGCCGGCGGTCTCCTCCGTGCGCCGCTGGCCGAGCCGCGGGCCGAGCGCCAGCGGCTCGAGCAGCTTCTGCACGCGCGGCGCATCGGTGAGCGTGAAGCTGCCCCATTCCAGGCAGGCCAGCGATGCGGCGGGTGCCGGCCTGGCCGCCGCAGGCGGGGGCGCTGCCGGGGACGCCTCGCCGGCGCCGAGGATGCGCAGCTTTTCCGGCTCGATCTGCCGGCTGAGCGGCGCGCTGTCCGCCGAGGCGTCGGCGGGCGAGAGGTAGCGCGCCCAGGCGAAGAACGCGACGTTGGCGAACAGCAGAAGAAGGAACAGGGTGCGCACGCGGGCTCGCGCTACGGCGCCGTTTCCGGCATGGCGAGCTCGCCCTTCAGGGCGATCTTCTGCTCGTCGAGCGCGATGCGCGCGAGGCCGTCGAGCACCAGGTCCTGCACGTAGCGGCGCGGCATGGCGAGCTGGTCGACCAGCGAGCGGCCGGCGCCGCCGGAGACGATGCACAGCGGGCTGCCGTCGATCTCGCGGAACGCCCGGTACATCCGCTCGATGGCGCCGGCCTGCGCGTGCCGGCAGCCGGTCTCGATCGCATCGACGGTGTTGCGCGGCATGTCGCGGTACAGGCCTTCCTCCATCGGCAGCCGCCCGGTGTGCTCGTGCAGCACGAAGCGCATCAGCTCGGCGCCCGGCAGGATCGCGCCGCCGAGGAAGGTGCCGTCCGCGGCGAGCATCTCGATCGTGGTCGCGGTGCCCGCATTGACGACCAGGGCCGCTCCGGCGTGCAGGCCGCGCGCGGCGACGAGCGCCGCCCAGCGGTCGGGGCCGAGCTGCTCCGGACGCTCGTAGCGGCTCTTCACGCCGCAGCGCTCGGCCTCGCCGCGCAGCCAGAGCGGCTCGGCGTCGAAGATGCTGGTCCAGTTCACGAGCAGCGTCTGCGCCCCGTCGCCCGCCACGTTGGAGATGACGATGCTGTCGGGCGCCTCGTGCGTGATGGAGAACGGGTTCACGTGGTCGCTCGACGCGGCGAACTCGATCAGCGACACGCTGGCGATGCTCGACCAGCGCGGCCCGCCGGGCGCCGCCGCGTCCAGCCAGCCCCACTTGACGCGCGAGTTTCCTGCATCGATGGCGAGGATCAAGCGGCCCTCGCCGCATGGAGCCGCACCGAGCCGCTGCGCACGGCGCGAAGGCCGCCGCGCGTGCGCAGCTGCAGCCCGCCGTCCTCGGCGAGCCCGGCGGCGATGCCGGTGAGCGAGCGCCCGTCGGCGAGGCGCACGCGCAGGCGCTGCCCCGCGTAGGCATCCAGCGCGAGCCATTCCTGCCGCAGGGCTGCGAAGCCGTGCGCCTCGAACGCGTCCAGCGCCGCCATGAGCGAGCCGGCGATGCCGGCGATGATGCGGTTGCGCGGCGGCGCCGGCGAAAGGATCTCCGCCACGCTCGCGAGCGGCCGGCGCAGCCGGGCGCCGAGCTGCGCGTCCGGGCGATAGTTGATACCGATGCCGATCACGACGCGCGACGAGGCCCGCGCCTCGACCAGGATGCCGCCCAGCTTCGCCCCGTCGACGAGCAGGTCGTTCGGCCACTTGAGCGCCACCGGAGCGCCGAGCGCGCGCAGCGCGCGCGCCGCGGCGACGCCGGCGACCAGGGAAAGGGCGGCGAGCTCGCGCGCGGGCCTGCGCAGCGTCCGGGCGAGCGAGAAGGTGATGGCGCCGCCGGCGCTGTGCCAGCGCCGCCCGCGCCGGCCGCGCCCGGCCGTCTGCGCATCCGCGGCGAGCAGGACCGGGGCGCGGGACGGGTCGTCCAGCAGGGTGGAATTGGTGGACGCGCACCGCGCCACGATGCGCACTGCGACTCCCGGCACCACGATCGCGGCGGCGTCCAGCCTGTCCATGCCGTAAGTTTACGCGGTGGCGAAGGCGAAATTGCGGCCCGGCGCCGCGGCGAGCAGCGCCCGCGTGTACTCGTGGCGCGGCTGCACCAGGACCTCGGCCGCCGGCCCGTGCTCGACGACCCGGCCCTCGCGCATCACCGCCACCTCGTCGCAGACCTGCGCGGCGACGCGCAGGTCGTGCGTGATGAACACCATCGCCAGGTCGAGGCGCACGCGGATCTCCTCGAGCAGCGCCAGCACCTGCGCCTGCACCGACACGTCGAGCGCCGACACCGCCTCGTCGGCGATCAGGAGCTCGGGCTCCATGGCGAGCGCGCGCGCGATCGAGATGCGCTGGCGCTGCCCGCCCGAGAACTGGTGCGGGTACCTGCCGAGCGTTTCAGGGTCCATCCGCACCAGCTCCATGAGATTGCGGGCGCGCGCCAATGCCTCGCTGCGCGAGACGCCGTAGTTGAGCGGCCCCTCGATGATGGCTTGGCCCACGGTGCGGCGCGGGTTGAGCGAGCGGTACGGGTCCTGGAACACGATCTGCACGCGGCGGCGCAGCGGGCGCAGCTCGCCCGCGCGCATGCGGGCGAGGTCGCGCTGTTCACCCGGCGGGCCGAGCAGGATTTCGCCGCCGCTCGGCTCGATGAGGCGGACCAGGCAGCGCGCGACGGTCGACTTGCCGGAGCCCGACTCGCCGACGATGCCGAGCGTCTGGCCCTTGCGGACCTCAAGGTTCACCTCCTGCGCCGCGTGCACGTCGCGCCGCTTGCCGAACCAGCGGCGGTCGGCGTACGTCTTCGAGAGCTTGCGCGTGCGCAGGACCACGGCGCCTTCGCGGACCGGGCGCGGCAGTGGCTTCAGGGTCGGCACGGCCCGCATGAGCATCTGCGTGTACTCGTGCCGGGGGCGCTGCAGCACCTCGTCGCGCGCGCCGATCTCGGCGAGCTCGCCCAGGCGCAGCACCGCCACGCGATGCGCGATCTCGGACACCACGCCGAAGTCGTGGGTGATGAACAGCACCGCCATCCCGTGCCGCTGCTGGATTTCGAGGATGAGCTTCAGGATCTGCGCCTGCGTGGTGACGTCGAGCGCGGTGGTCGGCTCGTCCGCGATGAGCAGCGCCGGTTCCAGGCCGAGCGCCATCGCGATCATGATCCGCTGCCGCTGGCCGCCGGAGAGCTGGTGCGGGTACGCGGCGAGCATGCGCTCCGGGTCGGGCAGCGCGACCTCGTCGAGCAGCTGGACGATTCTCGCTTTCCTTTTTGAAGAATCCAGCTCCGAGTGAAACCGCAGAAGCTCGTCCAGCTGCGCGCCGCAGGTCATGACCGGGTTCAGCGCGGTCATCGGCTCCTGGAAGATCATCGACATGCGCGCGCCGCGCAGCCGGCGCAGGCGCGCCTCGCTCGCCTTCGTCAGGTCCTCGCCTTCGAGCGCGATCGTCCCGGAGGCGATCGGCAGGGTCTTCGGCAGCAGCCCCATGACCGCCTGCGCGATTACGCTCTTTCCCGAGCCGGATTCCCCGACGAGGCACAGGATCTCGCCTTTCGCCACCTCGAAGGACACGCGGGATACTGCCTCCGGACGGTCCCCTCCCGCCGGCAGGCGCACGGTCAACTGGTGGATTGAAAGCGTGCTCACGTTGCTTCCACGCCGCGCTTCGCCATCTTGGGATCCAGCGTGTCGCGCAGGCCGTCGCCGAGGATGTTCACGGCGAGCACCGTGGCGGCGAGGAAGATGCCGGGGAAGAAGACGTTGTGCGGGTAGGCGACGAACTGCACGCGGCCCTCGGCCATGATGTTGCCCCAGGTCGGGATGTCCGGCGGCAGGCCGACGCCGAGGAAGGAGAGGATCGCCTCGATCAGGATTGCGAAGCCGACGATGTAGGTGCCCTGGACGATGAGCGGCGCGACGGTGTTCGGCAGGATGTGGCCGAACATGATCTTCGCGGTCGGCGTGCCGAGCGACACGGCGGCCTCCACGAAGGGCTCCTCGCGCAGCGTGAGGACGAGCGAGCGCACGAGCCGCGTCACGCGCGGGATCTCCGGGATGGCGATCGCGAGGATCACCGTCGACAGGTTGGGGCGCCACAGCGCCACCAGGGCGATCGCGATCAGGATCGCCGGGATCGCCATGACCCCGTCCATGACGCGCATGAGCAGGCCGTCGAGCCAGCGCAGGTAGCCGGCGGCCAGGCCGCAGACGATGCCGAAGGCGAGCGCCGCGAGCGCCGAGCAGATGCCGACGAGGAGCGAGACGCGCGTGCCGTACAGCACGCGGCTGTAGATGTCGCGCCCGAAGGAGTCCGAGCCCATCAGGAAGCGGTGCTTGATCGTCTCGCCCTCGAGCGTCGTGATCTCGCCCACCTCGCCGGGGCGCAGGTCGCGGCTCACCGGGTCGAACAGCGTGGGATCGACGGTGCCCAGGAGCGGCGCGGCGGCGGCGAGGAGGATCAGGACCAGCAGCGTGCCCGCGCCGATCCGCACCGACCAGTTGGAAAGGATCCGCGTCATCGCTTTCCTAGTACCGGATCCTCGGGTCGAGGAAGACGTAGGAGAGGTCGATGAGCAGGTTGACCAGCACGTAGACCAGGGAGAAGAAGAGGATCACGCCGTGGATGGTCGGGAAGTCGCGCGCGAGCACCGCGTCGACGGTGAGCCGGCCGAGGCCCGGGATGGCATAGACCGACTCGGTGACGACCACCCCGCCGATCAGGATCGCGATGCCGATGCCGATCACCGTGATGATCGGCACCGCGGCGTTGGCGAGCGCGTGGCGCACGACGACGCGCAGCTCCGGCAGGCCCTTCGCGCGCGCCGTGCGGATGTAGTCCTCGCCGAGCGCCTCGAGCACCGAGGCGCGCGTCACGCGCGCGATCAGTGCGACGTAGATGAAGGACAGCGTGATTGACGGAAGGATCAAGTGTTTTATGAAGACAAAAAAATTCTCTGAAATGCGGACGTAGCCCTGCACCGGCAGCCAGCCGAGCTGCAGCGAGACCAGCCAGATCAGGAGGTAGGCGAGCACGAACACCGGGATGGAGAAGCCCATCACGGAGAACGCCATCAGGCCGCGGTCGAGCCAGCCGCCCTGGCGCCAGGCGGCGAGCACGCCGAGGGGCACCGAGACGAGGATCGAGAGGAGGATCGTCAGCGTGGCGAGCGCGAACGTCGGCTCGAGCCGCTGGGCGATGAGCGAGGCGACCGGCATCCGGTAGTAGAACGACTGGCCAAGGTCGCCCGACAGGAGGTGGCCCATCCAGATGCCGAACTGCACGATGAGCGGCCGGTCGAGGCCGAGGCTCGCCCGGATCGCGGCGATGTTCTCGGCGGTCGCCGCGTCCCCTGCGAGGATCGCCGCCGGGTCGCCCGGCGTGAGCCTCAGCAGGAGGAAAACGAGGACGGCGACGATGAAGAGGACCGGTATGGTCCCCAGCAGCCGCCGTGCGATGAAGTCGGTCAGTTCTTCTTGATGTTCCAGTAGAGGTTGCCGGGACCGGTCACGAAGCCGGTGACGCTTTTCCGCGCGGCGAGCGGGTTGGCGTACTCGCCGAGCGGCGCATGCGTGGCGACCTCGAACGCGCGCGCCTGGATCTGCTCGGCGAGCGCCTTCTTCTTCGCGTCGTCGGTGGCGCGGGCGAACTCGTCGCGCAGCTTCTCGATCCGCTCGTCGCTCGGCCAGCCGAACCAGGACTTCTCGCCCTGCGCGCCGAGCGCCGGGTTGGTGATCGGGTTCCAGATGTCGGGCGCGACCCAGGCGGTGAAGAACATGTTCCAGCCGCCCTGCGCAGGCAGGTCCTTCTTCGCGCGCCGGCCCACCAGGGTCTGCCAGTCCATCGCCTGCAGGTCGACCTTGAAGCCGGCCTGGCGCAAGAGCTGCGCGGCGACGTCCGGGAGCTTGCCGATCGACGCGAGGTCGGTCGGCTTCATCAGCACGACCGGCGTGCCGTCGTAGCCGGAGGCCTTGAGGAGCGCCTGCGCCTTCTTCATGTTGGACTTGGACTGGAGCTCGGTCCCTTTCGCGCTGCCGTAGGGCGTGTTGCAGGTGAACATCGACGGGCAGGGACGGTAGAACTCCTTGATCCCGACCTGCGCGCGCAGGAACGGCTCCTGCGAGAACGCGGCCATCGCGGCCTGGCGCACCTTCGGATTGTTGAACGGCGGGTGCAGGTGGTTGAAGCGCCCCATGTACTGGAAACCCAGCGGGTTGGAATTCACCACCTGGACGCCCTTGTCCGCCTGCAGCGCCGGGTAGCTCTCGAAGGCCGGCTGCTCGACGATGTCCACTTCGCCCTTCACCAGCGCGTTCACCTGTGCCTGCGCATCGCGCAGCGCGAGGTTCCATTCGACGCGGTCGACGAACACCTGCTTGCCGCCGGCGGTGCCCGAGGGCGCCTCCTTGCGCGGCACGTACTTCGCGTTCTTCACGTACACCGCCTTGTCGCCGGGCTTGAATTCGTCCTTCAGGAAGACGTACGGGCCGCTGCCGGTCGCGTCGTCGATCTGCTTGTCGGCCGGCGTGTCGGCGACGCGCTTGGGCATGATGAACGGCACGTTGGACGAAGGCTTGCCGAGCGCCTCGAGGACGAAGCCGCAGGCCTCGCGCAGGAAGAGGCGGAAGCTGTTCGGCGACGGCGAGTCCATGCGGTCGACGAAGGTGAAGAGCTTCTGGCCCATCGCGTCGCGCTTGCCCCAGCGCGCGAGCGAGGCGATCACGTCCTCGCCGGTGACCGGCTTGCCGTCGTGGAAGGCGAGGCCGCCGCGCAGCGTGAAGGTCCAGAGCCGGTTGTCCGGGCTGACGGTCCACTTCTCGACCATCTGCGGCTGGATCTTGCTGTTCGCGTCGGTGCCGAACAGCGTGTCGTAGACCATGTAGCCGTGGTTGCGGCTCATGTACGCGGTGGTCCAGATCGGGTCGAGGATCGCGAGGTTGGAGTGCGGGACGATGCGCAGGATCTTGTCCTGGCCGTTCGCTGCTGAAACCGTCAAACCCAATGCGACTGCGACGAGAACGCTGCGGATCATTGGTTTAATCTCCGGACCGGGAGACATAAGAGTACAGGACATGGCGCACACATGGCACGGGTAGCGATCGGCGGGTTCCAGCACGAGACCAACACGTTCGCGCCCTCGAAGGCGGACTACGCCGCATTCGAGGACGGCGGCGGCTGGCCGGGCGTCCAGCACGGGGCGGGGATCTTCCCGGCGGTGCAGGGGGCCAACATCCCGGCCGAGGGCGCGATCCAGGCCCTGCGCGCCATGGGCCACACGCTCGTCGGCACGGCCTGGGGGGCGGCGAGCCCGTCGGCGCATGTCACCGACGATGCCTTCGAGCGCATCGCCGGCGGGATCGTTTCGCACCTGAAAGAGGCGCTGCCCGTCGACGGCGTCTACCTCGACCTGCACGGCGCCATGGTGACCGAGAGCCACGACGACGGCGAGGGCGAGCTCCTGCGCCGCGTTCGCGAGCTGGTGGGCGCGCGCGTGCCGATCGTCGCCAGCCTCGACCTGCACGCGAACGTCACGCAGGCGATGATGGACCACGCCGACGGCCTGGTCGCCTACCGGACTTACCCGCACGTCGACATGGCCGACACCGGCGCGCGCGCCGCGCGCCTGCTCGACCAGATGCTGAAGCTCGGCCGCCGCCTTCCCAAGGCCTTCCACCAGCTCGACTACCTCACCGGCATTCCCTCGCAGTGCTCCTTCATCGAGCCCTGCAAAGGCATCTACGAGGAGCTCGCGCGCCTCGAGGAAAGACACAACGTCATGCTTTCCTTCGCTCCCGGGTTCGCGATGGCCGATTTCGCCGACTGCGGCATGTCGGTCTTCGGTTTTTCTCCGGACGAGCGCGCCACGCGGGAGGCTGTAGAGCACATGCGACGGATCGTCGCAGATTCAGAAAAGGATTTTGCGCTGGAGCTGCATTCGCCGCGCGACGCCGTGCGCCGCGCGCGCGAGCGCGGTGCTCAGGGCCTGCCGGTCGTCATGGCCGACACGCAGGACAACCCCGGCGCCGGCGGCAACGGCGACACGACCGGGCTCCTGAGGGAATTGATCTCGCAGCGCGCCGAAGGCGCCGTGCTCGGCCTGCTGATCGATCCGGCGGCGGCGCGCAAGGCGCACGAGGCGGGGAAGGGCGCGACGCTGCCGTTTTCGCTCGGCGGCAGGTCGCGCATCCCGGGCGACGAGCCCCTCGGCGGCGAGTTCACGGTGGAGCGGCTCGCCGACGGGCGCTTCACCTGCACCGGGCCGATGTTCAAGGGCTTTCGCATGCAGCTCGGCGACATGGCGCTCCTGCGCAGCAGAGCCGCGCCGGGCGTGCGCGTCGTCCTCGCCTCGAAGAAGTGCCAGGCCGCCGACCAGGAGATGTTCCGCCACCTCGGCGTCGAGCCGCGCCAGGAGCGCGTGCTGGCGCTGAAGAGCTCGGTGCATTTCCGCGCCGACTTCCAGCCCATCGCGCGCGAGGTCCTGGTCGTGAAGTCGCCCGGCCCGGCGCTCGCCGATCCCGCGGAGTTCGCCTGGACGAAGCTGCGCAAGGGCGTGCGCCTTCGCCCGCTCGGCCCGGTCTTCCAATAGTCATGGAGGTCGCCAACGCGGGATGGCTTCGCCCGCCGCTCGTGCATTTGCTCGCGATGGTTGCCGGGACGCCGCTGCCGGGAGGGCTGGCGACGACGGCGATCGTGAAGGCCGGTCCTTACGGCCTGTCGCGCAATCCGATCTACGTCGCGTTCGTCTTCGTCCATCTCGGCGTCGCGCTTGCCCTCGACAGCGCGTGGATCCTTGCTGCGCTGGCGCCGGCCGTCGTCCTGATCGCGCTGGTGGTGATACCGCGCGAGGAGCGATACCTGGAGAAGAAGTTCGGCGAGGAATACCTCGCCTACAAGGCAGCGGTCCGGCGCTGGGTGTAGTCTGCGCGGGAAGGGGAGGTCCATGAATACCGCCGCCAACGTGGTGATCGGCATCGTCGCGCTGCTGCACGTCTGGTTCCTGGTGCTGGAGATGTTCCTCTGGGACAAGCCCTACGGGCGCAGGACCTTCGGCCTTTCCCCGGAGAAGGCGGCCATGACCAAGTCGCTCGCGATGAACCAGGGCCTGTACAACGGCTTTCTCGCGGCGGGCCTGGTGTGGGGCCTCGTCATGGGCCCGGCCGGCTACGGGATCAAGGTGTTCTTCCTCGTCTGCGTCGTCGTCGCCGGCGTGTTCGGCGCGATCACCGCGAGCCGCAAGATCCTGTGGGTGCAGGCGGTGCCCGCCTGCGTCGCGCTCGGCCTGCTGCTCGAGTAGCGCCGGCTAGATCCGTCGCCCGGCGTTTTCCCAGTAGGGCGCGCGCAGCCGGCGCTTGAAGATCTTGCCGCTTTCCTCGCGGGGCAGCGCGGCGTGGAAGGTGACGAGCTTCGGAACCTTGAAGCTGGAGATTCGTTCCTTCAGGAAATCCCGCACCATTTCCGCCGACACGGCGGCGTCGGGCTGCGGCTGGACGGCGGCGGCGAGGCCTTCGCCGAACTCGGCGTCCGGGATGCCGAAGACCGCGCAGTCGGCGACGCCGGGCATGGTCATCAGCACGGCCTCGATCTCCGCCGGGTAGATGTTCACGCCGCCCGAGATCACCATGTCGCTCTTGCGGTCGGCGATGTAGAGGTAGCCCTCGGCGTCGACGTAGCCCATGTCGCCCACCGCCCAGAGGCCGTCGCGCTCGAGCGCGGCACGCGCCTCCGCGTTGTTCGTGTAGGTGAAGTCCGGATACGCCGGCTGGCGGACGTAGATGGTCCCGACCGTCCCCGCGGGCACCTCGCGTCCTTCGTCGTCGAGGATCCTCAGGGCGGTGCGCGGCAGCGGCCGGCCCACGCTGCCCGGGCGCCTCGCCCAGTCGTGCGAGTCGATGAAGGTGACGTGGCCGGTCTCGCTCGAGGCATAGGTCTCGGTGATCACCGGGCCCCACCAGTCGATCATCGCCTTCTTCACGTCGGGCGCGCAGGGCGAGCCGGTGGAGGAGACGAAGCGCACGGAGGAAATGTCGTAGCGGCGGCGCACCTCGGCGGGCAGGCGCAGCAGCCGCACGTACATCGTCGGCACGAGGTAGACGTTCTCGATGCGATGGCGCTCGATGAGCGCGAGCGTGCGCTCGGCGTCGAAGCGCGGCTCGAGCACCAGCAGCTCGCCGGCGAGCAGGGCCTGCAGCGCGTAGAGGTTGGGGGCGCTGTGGTAGAGCGGCGCCGACACGAGCGCCCGCATTCCCGGCGCGATGCCCAGCACGACGCGGTAGAGGTCGGCGGCGAGCTTTCGCTCCCCCTCCGTCGCCACGTTGCGCCGCACGCCTTTCGGGCGGCCGGTGGTCCCGGACGTGTAGGGCATGTTGCCGCGCGGCTGCCGTGCCGGTCCGGGCCAGGGCAGCTGCGCATCGCGCCAGGCCGCCACGTCCTGCACCGTGTGCACGTCCGTGTCGCCGATCTGCTCCCGCAGGTCGGGGCGCGTCAGCAGGACCTTCGCGCCGCTGTCGCGCAGGATGAAGCCGGCCTCGTCGGCCTTGAAATGCCAGTTGATCGGGCAGTGGAAGGCGCCGAGCTGCCGGCAGGCGAGCATCGCCTCGAGGTACGCAGGCTCGTTGCGCAGGAAGAGCGCGACGACGTCGTCTTCTCGCACGCCGGCGCGCTCCAGGCCGCCGGCCATGCGTGCCGCCCGCGCCTCGACCTCGGCCGGCGGGAGCTCCGAGGCTTCGAAGACGAGCCGCGCCGTCACGGCGCCGGCCAGGCGCGCTGGGCGGGGCGCAGCTTCTCCACCAGGCGCGAGAGGCGCAGCACGCCCGCGTCGTCGAAGCGGCGCCCGGCGAGCTGCACGCCGACCGGCAGGCCGTCGGCGCTGAAGGTCCAGTTCGTCGAGGCGGCCGGCTGCTCCGACATGTTGTAGGCAACGGTGAACGCGATGTGCGGCAGGGCGTTGCGCGGGTCGTTGCCCGGCGCCGCCGCTTCGGCTTCGTAAGGCAGGATCGGCGAAGTGGGGGAGAGCACGTAGTCGTACGGGGCGCACGCCGCCACGGCCGCCTCGCGCATCGCCATCACCGTGCCGTACGCCTGCATGACGTCGCGGCCCGTGAAGCGCGCCGCGCGCCAGGTGCACCACTCGGCGATGAACGGCAGCACCTTCTGCTGCCGCGCCGCGGGCAGCGCCATGAAGTCGTTGTACGAGCGCGCCTCGAAGAACCGCGCCACGCCGTCCAGCATCTCCGCGGTCAGGAAGGACGGCATCTCTTCGACGATGGCGCCGGCCGAAGCGAGGGCTTGCGCGGCGCCTTCGGCGGCCGCACGCACTTCCCCCTGCACGGGGAGGCCGCATTTCATGTCGGGGAGGAAGCCGATCTTCATGCCTTGAACGTCGAGATGATCGAGCGCGGCCGTGTAGTCGATGTCCTGGAACGGCAGCGACATGAAGTCGCGCGCGTCGGGCTTTGCGAGCACGTTGAGGAGCAGGGCCGCGTCCTCCACCGAGCGCGTCATCGGCCCGGCGACCCGGCCCAGGTAGGGCGGGTAGACCGGAATTCGGCCGAGCGAGGGCTTGAGCGCGAAGATGCCGCAGTGCGTGGCGGGCAGGCGCACGGAGCCGCCGATGTCGGTGCCGACGTGCAGCGGCGCGTAGCCCGCGGCGGCGGCGGCGCCGGCGCCGGAGCTCGAGCCCGAGGTGTTGCGGTCCAGGCGCCAGGGATTGCGCGTCACGCCGTGGAAGCTGGACAGGCCGGAGGACAGCATCCCGTAGTCGGGCATGGTCGTCTTGCCGAGCAGCGTGCAGCCGGCTTCGCGCGCGCGCGCGGCGGCGGGCGCGTCCGCGGCTTGGGGCGGCGCATCCTCGTTCGCCCGCGTGCCGATCGGCGCCGGGTCGCCCTTGGTATGGATGTTTTCCTTGATCGTCACCGGCACGCCGTCGAGCTTCGAGAGCGCTCGCCCGGCGCGCCAGCGCGCCTCGGACGCCCGCGCCTGCGCGAGCGCGCCTTCCGGGTCGAGCCGGTACATCGCGTTCAGCTTCGGCTCCCAGGCGGCGATGCGCGCGAGGCAGGCGCGTGCAATTTCTACCGGCGAGAGCTCGCCGCGCGCGAACCGCCGGGAAATCTCCGCTGCGCCAAGCTCGTGCAGGGCCGACATGGGATGCCGGGGAATATATACTCGCGCGCCATGCTGCGTAACTTTCTTTGCGCGCTCGCCGCGTCCCTGTCGGCCAGCGCGGCGCTGCCCGCGGCCGCCGCGCCGCAGGAGATCCGCCTCGCGCACGGCCTCGAGGGCGTGCCCAAATGGGAGCTCGACCAGCTCGCCGCGCGCTTCAACAAGGCGCAAGCCGCGTTTCGCGTCGTGCCCGTGCCGAGCGCCTGGCCGGAGGGCGAGCTGGTGCCGCTCGCGCTCGTGCCCGACACCCGCACCGCCGAGCTGATCGGGCGCAAGGAAGCGCGCCTGCTCTGGCAGGTGCTCGCCGAGGGCGGCGGGAAGCACGACGCGCGCTACATTCCCGCGGTCGCCGCGCCCTTCGCGGACGAGAAGGGGCGGCTGCTCGCGCTGCCGCTCACGATTTCCACGCCGCTCCTGTACTACAACCGCGATGCCTTCCGGAAGGCGAAGCTCGACCCGCGCCACGCGCCGCGCACCTGGTACCAGATGCCGGCGTCGATGGAGAAGCTCTACGAGACCGGCTCGGCCTGCCCGCTGACCACCGCCTTCCCGGGCTCGATCCTGCTCGAGAACATGAGCGCCTGGCACAACGAGGAATTCGCCACCCACGAGAACGGGATGGAGGGGTCGCAGGCGCGCCTCTCCTTCAACGGCCGCCTGATGGTGCGCTGGATCTCGCTGCTTTCGTCGTGGCTGAAGTCCGGGTACTTCAGCCCTTCGGGGCGCACCGACGAGGCCGAGGCGCGCTTCGCCGCGGGCGAGTGCGCGATGCTGACCGCCTCGTCGGCCCGGTACTTTGAGCTGCGCGTGCGCAGCCGCTTCGAGCTGGGCGTCGCCCACCTGCCGTTCTTCGACGACCTGCCGGGCGCGCCGCAGAACACGCTCGTCGGCGGCGCGGCGCTCTGGGCGCTGCCCGGCGCCTCCCCGCCGCAGACTGCGGGGGTCGCCCGCTTCGTCGCCTGGCTGCTGCGGCCCGAGGTGCAGGCGGAATGGCACCAGCGCACCGGCTACGCGCCGGTGACCGTGGCGGCCTACGGCCTCACGCGGCGGCAGGGCTTCTACAAGGCGCACCCGGCGCAGGACATCGCCGTCGGGCAGCTCCTCACGCGCGCGCCCACGCGCCATACGCGCGGGCTGCGGCTCCCGGGGCTGCCCTCCATCCGCGCCATCATCGACGACGAGCTGGAGTCGGTGTGGAGCGAGCGCAAGACCCCGCTCGATGCGCTGAACCACGCGGTGGCGCGCGGCAACCAGTTCCTCGAGAAGAGAAGGGAATAGCGCCCTGGCCTGGCCATACCCGAGGATCGTCGCCCACCGCGGCGGCGGCGCGCTCGCCCCGGAGAATACGCTCGGCGCGATCCGCACCGGCGCCTCGCTCGGCTTCAAGGCGGTGGAGTTCGACGTCATGCTCGCCGCCGATGGCGTGCCGGTGCTGATCCACGACGAGACCACCGAGCGCACCACCGGCGTGAAGGGCCGCGTGGCGCAGATGCGCGCGGCGCAGCTCGAGGGCCTCGACGCCGGCGACGGCGAAGGCATCCCGCGCTTCGAGAAGGCGGGCGCGCTGTGCCGCAAGCTCGGGCTCTGGGCGAACGTGGAGATCAAGCCCGCCGCGGGGCACGAGCGCCAGACCGGCGAGGCGGTGGCGCGCATGGCGCGCGACCTGTGGAAGGGCAGCGAGCTCCCGCCGGTCCTGTCATCGTTCTCGCTCGCCGCGCTGCTCGCGGCGCAGCAGGCGGTGCCGGAGCTGCCGCGCGGCTACCTGGTCGAGGAAGTGCCGCCCGACTGGGAGAGCAAGCTGAAGCGCCTCGCCTGCGTGAGCCTGCACTGCGAGCACCGCAAGCTCGACCCGGCGCTTATCGCGCCGGTGCGCGCGGCGGGCTACGCGATCGCGTGCTGGACGGTCAACGACCCGGCCTGGGCCCGGCGCCTGCTCGACCAGGGCATCGACTGCCTGATCACCGACGCCCTGCGCGAGATCGGCCCGGGCCTGGCGTAGCTCAGCGCTTCAGGCAGGCGCCCATGAACCGCATGCGCGCGTCGCCCTTCAGGCCGCGCTCGGCTGCCTCGCTGCTGCAGTCCTTCACGCGCTCCTGCTGGCCGGCCAGCCGGGGGTCGGGCTTGTCGGCGTTGGCCTGCAGGCAGGTGTTCATGAACCGCCGCCGCTCGCTGCCCTTGCGGTCGGCGGCCTCGCGGTTGCACTGGTTCATCCGCTCCACCTGCCGCTTGTGCACGGGCGATTGCTCCTTGCGCGGCGCCTTCTTGTCCTGGGCGAGGGCAGGCGCGGCCAGAAGGGACAGGGTGCACAGCACGGTCAGCAGCGTGTTCATGGACAGTCACCTCAGTGGGACAGCAACAGCTTCTCGATCGCGGCGACGAGCTTCGGGTCGTCTGGCGCGACCCTGGTGTCGAAGCTCTGCACCTGGCGGCCGCTGCGGTCGACCAGGTACTTGTGGAAGTTCCAGCGCGGCGCCTGGCCGCTGGCCTTGCGCAATTCGGCATAGAAGGAATTCTTCCCGAGCTCGGTCTTGCCGAACACCGGAAAGTCCACCGCGTACTGGTTGACGCAGAACTCGGCGATTTCCCTGTTCGAGCCGGGCTCCTGGCCGCCGAAGTCGTTCGACGGGAAGCCGAGCACGACCAGGCCCCGGCCGCGGTACTTGCGGTAGAGCGCCTCGAGCCCCTCGTACTGCGGCGTGTAGCCGCACCGGCTGGCCGTGTTCACCACCAGCAGCACCTGGCCCTGGTACTCGCAGAGCGAGCGCGCCTTCTCGTCGATCGTCTCCATCGGGCGGTCGAGGAGCGCGGGGCAGGCCATCGCTTGCGTGCAGGCGAAGAGGAGCGCGCTAGAAAGGAAGCGCCGCATGCGGCTTGAGCGGCTGCAGCGCGGTGCGGAACTCATCCTTGATCCTCTCGAGCGCCTGCGCGGTATCGGCTTCAAAGCGTAGCACGATGACCGGCGTGGTATTCGACGCGCGGGCGAGGCCGAAGCCGTCCTTGTACTCGGCACGCACGCCGTCGATGGTCAGGACGCGCTCCGCGCCGGGGAACGGCGAGGACTGTTGCAGCCGCGCGACGAGCGCGTGCGGCTCGCCTTCCTCGAGCGCCCAGTGCAGCTCCGGGGTCGAGGGGGCGTTCGGCAGCGCCTTCAGCACCTGGTTGGGATCGGCCGATCGGGAAAGGATCTCCAGCAGGCGGGCGCCGCCGTACAGGGCGTCGTCGAAGCCGTACCAGCGCTCCTTGAAGAAGGTGTGGCCGGACATCTCCCCGGCGAGCAGCGCGCCGGTCTCCTTCAGCTTCGCCTTGATGAGCGAATGGCCGGTCTTCCAGATGAGCGGCCGGCCGCCGTGGCGCTCGATCCACGGGGCGAGCAGGCGCGTGCTCTTCACGTCGTAGATGATCTGCGCGCCGGGGTTGCGCGACAGGACATCCTGCGCGAGCAGCATCAGCTGGCGGTCGGCGAAGACGATCTCGCCGTCCTTCGTCACCAGGCCGAGCCGGTCGCCGTCGCCGTCGAAGGCGATGCCGAGCTCGCAGGAAGTGCTTTTCAGGCGGGCGACGAGGTCGGCGAGGTTCTCCGGGACCGACGGGTCCGGGTGGTGGTTCGGGAACGTGCCGTCCACCTCGCAGTAGAGCTCCTCGACCTCGCAGCCGAGGGCGCGGAACAGGCGCGGCGCCACCATCCCGGCGACGCCGTTGCCGCAGTCGATCGCGATGCGCATCGGCCGCGCGAGCTTCACGTCCGAGGTGATGCGCGCGACGTACGCGTCGAGCACCTGCGCCTCGCGCCGCTTGCCCGCGCCGGACAGGAAGTCGCCGGCTTCGATGCGCCGCCTGACTTCCTGGATCTCCTCGCCGTACAGCGTGTCCCCGCCGATGACCACCTTCAGGCCGTTGTAGTCCGGCGGGTTGTGGCTGCCGGTGACCGAGACGCAGCTGCCGCAGTTCAGGTGGAAGGCGGCGAAGTAGGTGACCGGGGTGGGCGCCATGCCGATGTCGATCACGTCGGCGCCCGCGGGGGCCATGCCTTCCATCAGCGCGTTGGCGAGCGCGGGCCCGGAAAGCCGCCCGTCGCGGCCGACCGCGAAGGTGGCCGCCTTGCGCTCGCGCGCCATGCTGCCGAGGGCGCGGCCGACCGCGTGCGCGACCTCGGGCGTGAGCGTGCGGCCGACGACGCCGCGGATGTCGTAGGTGCGGAAGATCTCGGGGTGCAGGTTCAGGGGAGCAGGAATTGGAAGAGCCTTTCTGGAAGCCAGCCGTGCCGGCCGGGGAACGGCCCGGCCATGAAGCCGACATGGCCGCCGCTTGCGGGGAATTCTAGCAACACCTCCGCAGCGGCATCCCGCGCCGCGGCGAGCAGCGCCTGCTCCGGAAGGAACGGATCGTTGCGCGCGTTGAGCAGCAGCGTCGGCACGCGGATGCCGCCGAGGTACGGGCCGCTCGCCGCGCTCGTCCAGTAGTGGTCGACGTCGCGAAAGCCGTGCAGCCGCGCGGTCACCAGGTCGTCGAACTCGCGGAACGTGCGCGCGCTGCGCACCCGGCTCCCGTCGACGATCTCCGGGAACGCCTCGAGCTTGGCGAGCGTCTTGGGCTTGAGCGTGGAGAGGAACATGCGCGTGTAGAGGAGGCGGTTCAGCCCGCGGTCGAGCGCCGCGCCGGCCGCCGGCAGGTCGATCGGCGCCGAGACCGCGGCGGCGCGCCGCACCACGGCCCCCGCCGCGGCGCCGCGCCCGCCGAGCCACTTGAGCATCGCATTGCCGCCGAGGGAGACGCCGATCGCATGGATTTCCTTTCCGTACCCTAGTACCTTCTCCAGGATCCAATCCACCTCGGTGCTGTCGCCGGAGTGATAGGCGCGCGGCATCCGGTTCGGCTCCCCCGAGCACCCGCGCCAGTGCGGGATCGCGAGGCGCAGGCCGCGCGCGACCGCGCCCGCCGCGATTGCCCGCGCATAGTGGCTGTCCGAGCCGCCCTCGAGGCCGTGGAAGAGCACGAGCAGGTGCGGCGACGCCGGGTCGCCGGCGAAATCGACGTCGATGAAGTCGCCGTCCGGCGTGTCCCAGCGCTCGCGCGCGAGCGCCACGCGCGGCGGCGGGCGCAGCGCCGGCCAGATCGTCTGCGCGTGTCCCCCGCGCAGCCACCACGGAGAGGAAAATGGCGTCAGTGGAAAGTCTTGGGCGGGGCCTTGCCCGGCGGCGGCGGCTCGGCGCGGCCGGGCGCGGGGGAGGCGTGGTGCACGATCATCCGCCAGCCCGAGGCGCTGCGCAGGTACACGTTGGTGGCGACGATCGGCGGCGGGCGGCTGTCGCGCCCCTGCTCGCCGGTCTGCGCGCCTTCGGGCGCGAACATCTCGAACACGCTGTGCACGGCGAGCATCATCCCGGAGATCGACACCTGCTGCGTCACGTGCACGCGGCTGCGCGCGCCGCCGGCGAAGATCTGCGCCCAGCTCTCGCGCACCTGGTCCTGGCCGCACAGGCGCGGCCCGCCCGGGTGCACGCAGACGATCTCCTCGTCCTCCGCCCACACCGCCATCATCCCTTCCAGGTCGGCGTGCTCGAGCGCCTCGTAGAAGGCGTTCTCCGCGTCCTGCGAAGTCGGGAAGATCCGGCCGCTCATGCCCCGAGATTCTGGATTTCTTTGCGCACCATTTCCAGCGTCATTTCCCGCATGCAGCGGAAGTGGCCGAGCGGGCATTCGCGCTGGAAGCAGGGGCTGCACGCGACCTGGAGCCACAGCACGCGCGCGGCGCCGGAGAGCGGCGGGGTGTGGCGCGGGCTGGAGGAGCCGAAGAGCGCGACCAGCGGCCGGCCGAGCGCCGCGGCGACGTGCATGAGGCCCGAGTCGTTGCTGACGACGAAGCGGGCGCCGGCGATGAGGTCGATCGCCTCGTCGAGCGTCGTCTTTCCCGCGAGGTTCAGGCCCGGGATCCCTTGTGTCGCGGGCTGGTCCTTCGCGCTGCCCAGGATGACTCTCTCCAGGGGCAGGGAAGCGGACAGCCCGGCGAAGTAGGGCCAGCGCTTGGCCGGGCCGTACTCGGCGCCGGGGCAGAGGACCGCGTAGTCGCCGGGCAGCCCGAACTTGCGCTTCGCCGCCTCGACCTCGTGCGCCGCATAGCGAAGACGCGGTTGCGGGAGCGGTGTGACGAGGGTCTTCTCAGGGTTCTCCGAAAGGGCCGCGTAGTGCTCCGGCATCGGGAGGTTTTTCTTGCGGTAAAGCAGATTGAGGAGGCCGTAGCGCGACTCGCCGACGTAGCCGCTGCGCAGCGGGATGTCGGCGAAGAACGGGACGAGCGCCGACTTCCAGGTGTTCGGCAGGACGATCGCCTGGTCGTAGCCCCGCGCGCGCAGCTCGCGGCCCAGGCGCCAGCGCGCGCGCAGCTGCAGGGGCCCGTGCGCGAAAGGCGTAGCGATCACCTGCGCGACTTCGGGCATCCGGCGCGCCACGGGCGCCACCCATTCGGGCGCAAGCACGTCGATGCGCAGCCCGCGCACCTTCTCGTGCAGCCGCGCGAGCAGCGGCTGCGCCATCAGCGCGTCGCCGATCCAGTTCGGGGCGACGACGAGAAGGCTCGGCAACTAGTGCCCTTTGGGGGCCGGTCCCTTGAACACGTACTTCGTGCCGCAGTAGGGGCAGAGCGCCTCGCGGTCGTGCACCACGTCGAGGAACACGCGCGGATGGCGGGCCCACAGCGGCGCGCCCGGCAGCGGGCAGTGCAGCGGCAGGTCCTTCCCGGTGACCGCTACTTCTTTTTGTTTACTGGTGTCAGCCATGCGCGCCGCTTCTTGTCCTTGCCGGTGACTACGTCGAAGAAGGCCTTCTGCAGCGCCTTCGTGATCGGCCCCGCCTTGCCGGCGCCGATGACCCTGCCGTCGAGCTCGCGGATCGGCGTCACCTCGGCGGCGGTGCCGGTGAAGAAGCACTCGTCGGCGATGTAGATGTCGTCGCGCGTCAGGCGCTTGGCCCGCACCTCGTAGCCCAGGCCCGCGGCGGGGTCGATCACCGAGGAGCGCGTGATGCCGGTCAGGGCGGAGGTGAGCTCCGGCTCCCAGATGACGCCGTCCTTGATGACGAAGATGTTCTCGCCGGCACCCTCGGCGACGAAGCCGTCGACGTCCAGAAGCAGGCCCTCGTCGTAGCCGTGCTGCGTCGCCTCGAGGGTCGCCAGCACCGAGTTCGGATAGGTGCCCGACATCTTGGCGCGCGCCATGGTGACGTTGACGTGGTGGCGCGCGTAGGAGGAGGTCTTGACGCGGATGCCCTTCTCCAGCGCGTCGGGGCCGAGGTAGGCGCCCCAGGGCCAGCAGGCGATCGCGACGTGCACCCGCGCGCCGACCGGCGAGACGCCCATCTTCTCCGAGCCGTAGAAGGCGATCGGCCGGATGTAGCAGGCCTCGTGGTTGTTCCTGCGCACGACCTCGCACTGCGCGTCCATGAGCTGCTGGACGCTGTACGGGATCTTCATCATGTAGATGTGCCCGGAATTGAGCAGGCGCTGCGAGTGCTCGCGCAGGCGGAAGATCGCGGTGCCGATCTGCGTCTTGTAGGCGCGCACGCCCTCGAAGACCGCGAGGCCGTAGTGCAGCGAGTGGGTGAGGACGTGGGTGGTGGCGTCGCGCCACGGCACGAGCTTGCCGTCGTACCAGATCCAGCCGTCGCGGTCCGCCATGGAAAGCGGGCCTGCCTTTGCCTTCGCCATGCTTGGGTTCCTGGAAGAGGTTATGGGTGTCGGCGCATTCAACCACAGGCCGGGCGCGCTTTGCAAAACCATTAACCAAGGTGTTAATCTTTGCCGATGGACGCGATCTTCGCCGCGCTCGCCTCCCTGCCGCGCCGGCGCATCCTCGCGAGCGTCTCGCAGAGCGCGCTCACCACCACCGAGCTCGCCGAGCGCTTCGGCATGACCCCGCCCGCGGTGTCGCGCCACCTCGCGGTGCTGCAGGCCGCGGGGCTGGTCCATCCGGAGCGGCAGGGGCAGAAGGTGCTCTACCGCCTGGAACGCGATGCGCTGATCGGCGCGCTCGCGCAGTTCGCCTCGGAGGTCGACGCGCCGCTGCGCCGCACCCTGCGCGAGGCGCTCTAGGCATCCAACTTGCTGCTGCGGGGCATGCGGCATTTCTCGTCGCTCGCTCGCAGCTTCGCCCAGCAGCTCGGGCGCCCCGCGGCGTTCGGCATCGCCTGCCTGGCGGTGATCCTGTGGGCGCTGGCCGGGCCGCTCTTCGGCTACAGCGATACCTGGCAGCTGGTGATCAACACCTCGACCACGATCGTCACTTTCCTGATGGTGTTCGTCATCCAGAACACGCAGAACCGCGACACGACGTCGATCCAGATCAAGCTGGACGAGCTGATCCGCGCCACGCAGGGCGCGCACAACGCGATCCTCGACCTCGAGCAGCTCGACGAGGAGCAGCTCTGCCAGTACCTCGCGAAGTACGAGGCCCTCGCGGCCGCGGCGCGCGCCAAGCTGGCCGCCGGCAAGCTCGACACCGGCGCCCCGGAGATCAAGACCCCCGCCTTTTGACGGCAATCCGTCACGAATTCGGTGTCAGGCACCGAATTCAGGTGCCTGACACCGAATTCACCGGCGCCGTGCAGTACTCTTCCCCGCATGAGGGGGTGGCACCTTTTCCTGGTCGCGGCGCTGGCCGCGGGCTGCGCGAGCCCGCCCGAGGACGATGCGCCGCCGCAGGACGACGGGCTGCTCGCTTCCACCGCGATCGTCAACCGGCTGGCGGTGGAGGACGGCGAGGTCATCCCGGTCGGCCGCTTCTCCCGCCTGGCGGCGGGCGCGGCGACAGCGCCGGGCTGGGAGCCGTTCGCCGTGCGGGCCGGGAACCCGCGCACCCGCTACCACGCCGTGGAGGTCGACGGCATCGTCTGCATCTGCGCGGACGCCGCCGCCGAGGGCCAGTCCGCGCTGCAGCGCCTGATCCGCATCGACCCGCGGCGCCACCCGCAGCTCGAATGGAGCTGGCGCGTGCCGCGGCCCGCCGCGGCGCCGCAAGCCGCGGGCGAGAAGAAGCCGTCGCCGCGCGCCCGCCTGATGCTCGCCTTCCACGGCGACGCCGCGAAGCTCGACATCGAGCAGCGCATCCACCTGCGCATGGCGAAGGCGATCACCGGGACGGCGCTTCCCTACGCCAGCCTGGTCTACGTGTGGCAGGACGGCGCCGAGCCCGGGTCGGTCCTGCGCAGCCCATACAGCGAGCGCGTGCGGCTGATCGTGCTCTCCTCGGGCGAGGAGCACTTCGACCGCTGGCAGGAATTCCGGCGCGACGTGCGCGAGGACTACCGCCGGGCGTTCGGCGAGGAGCCGGGCGACATCGTCGGGGTCGGCATCTATACCGACGCCAACAGCAGCGGCGAGCCCGGCCTCGCCTACTACGGCGACATCACGTTCCGCCGAGGACCGCAGACCACAGCGCGCTGACCGCGGCGATCTGCGCCGCGAAGGCTTCCCGCTTCACCCGCGCGTACTGGGCGCCGTTCAGCCGCAGCATGTGCTGGGTGCGCCGGTACTCGCGGTAGGCATCGCCGGCCTTCTCCGCCAGGCCTTCCGCGAGCAGGCCGAACCGGGCCGCCATCCCCAGCAGGGCGATGTTGCCGAGGTTCCTCGTCAGCTCCGGGAAGCGGTACGCGTGGGCGAGCACGAGGTACTGCACGGCGAACTCGATGTCGATCATGCCGCCGCGGTCGTGCTTCAGGTCGAACAGGCCCGAGCGGTTCGGGTGGGCGGCGGCGATGCGCTCGCGCATCGCGAGGACGTCCGCCGCCAGCGCCCCCGGCGCGCGCTCCTTCTTCAGGATCCGCTCGCGGATCGCCTCGAAGCGCGCGCCGAGCGCCGCGTCGCCGGCGGAGAAGCGCGCGCGCGTGAGCGCCTGGTGCTCCCAGGTCCACGCGTCCTCGTCTTGGTAGCGCTCGAAGCCCTCGAGCGACTGCACGAGCAGCCCCTTCGAGCCGCTCGGGCGCAGCGCGAGGTCGGTCTCGAACAGCACGCCCGAGGCGGTCGTGCTGGAGAGCCAGGACACCCTGCGCGTGCCCAGGCGCGCGTAGGCCGCTTCGTCGCCGTTCTCGAAGAGGAAGATGATGTCGAGGTCCGAGGCGTAGCCGAGCTCCTTGCCGCCCAGCTTGCCGTAGGAGATCACGGCAAACCGCGGCGCGCCGCTGCCTTTCAGGTCCTTCCACACCTCGCGCAGCGTGAAGTCGAGCATCAGGTCGGCGAGCGCCGAGAGGTGGTCGGCGAGGCGCTCGACCGTCAGCAGCCCGGCGAGGTCCTGGGCGAGGAAGCGGAACACCTGCGCCTGGTGCATCTCGCGCAGCACGTTCATGCGCCGCTCGGTGTCGCCCTCGGCGTCGCGCAGCTGCGCCGCCAGGCTCTTCGCGAACGCCGCGAAGTCCACCGGGCTGTAGAGCACCCGGTCGTCGAGCAGCTCGTCGAGAAGCAGCGGATGGCGCGCGACGAACTCGGCCGCCCAGCTCGAGGCGCCGATGATGCGCACCACGCGCTCGAGCGCCTCCGGGCGCTCGGCGAGCAGCGCGACGTACGAGGCGCGGCTCGCGATCGCCTCCACGAGGTCCATCGCGCGCGCGAGCGTCGCCTCCGGGTCGGGCGTGGCGCGCCCGGCGCGCGCGAGCGCCGGCACGAGCGCGTCGAGGCGCCGCTTCGACTCGGCGGAGAGCGCGGCGTACTTCTGGCTCGCGCGGAAGGCGGCGACGCGCGCGTGCTCGGGCCAGGGCTCGGCCGGCGCCTCCTTCTCCGAGAACACGCTCTCGAAGTGGCGCGACACCGCCGCGCGTTTTTCATTCAGCGCTTTCTCGAAGGAGGTCCAGTCCGCGAACCCGGACATCTGCGCGACCCGCGCGCGGTCCTCCGCTTTGCCGGGCAGGTCGTGGCGCTGCGCGTCGTCGAGGTACTGGAGCCGATGCTCGGTGTTGCGCAGGAAGACATAGGCGGAAGAAAGATCCGCGGCCGCTTCCCCTGGAAGAAGATTCCGCGCGGCCAGGAGCGGCAGGATCGCGAGGGTCGGGCGCGCCTGCAGCTCCGGGTCGCGGCCGCCGCGCACGAGCTGCAGCGCCTGCGCGACGAATTCCACCTCGCGGATGCCGCCCGGGCCGAGCTTCACGTGCTCGGCGAGCTCGCGCCGCGCGACGTCGCGCCGCACCTCCGCGTGCAGCGCCCGCATCGCCGCGAGGGTGCCGTAGTCGAGGTATTTCCGGTAGACGAACGGCTTCACGACCCGCGCGATTTCTTCCTGGAACGCAGCGCTTCCCGAAAGGCAGCGCGCCTTGATCCAGGCGTAGCGCTCCCACTCGCGGCCCTGGGCGACGAAGTAGTTCTCGAGGAAGCCGGGGTTGCAGGCGAGCGGCCCGGACTCGCCGTAGGGCCGCAGGCGCATGTCGACGCGGAACACGAAGCCCTCGGCGGTGGTTTCCGAGAGCAGGCGGATCAGCGCGCGGCCGGCGCGCTCGAAGCGCTCGTGCGCGTCGAGCTCGCCGGGATAGAGGAAGACGAGGTCGATGTCGGAGGAGACGTTCAGCTCGCGCCCGCCGAGCTTGCCCATGCCGATCACCGCGAGCTCCTCGGCCCCGAGCGCCTTCAGCCCGGCCTGGATCGCCACTTCCGCGAGGTCGCTCATCGTGCCGCACACTTCCGCGAGGCCGGCGCGCCCCGCGAGGTCGCGCGCCATCACCCGCAGCAGCACGCGCTCGCGCAGCCGGCGCAGCGGCGCCTTCAACGCATCGGCGTCTCGCGCGTTGGACAGGGCATGGACCATCTCCTCGCGCGTGAACGGCGCCGGATCGGCGAGCTCGGCGGCGAGCCCGGGGCGCGCCGCGAGGCAGGCCTGCGCGAACCGCGAGAGCGCCAATTTCTGAATCGGATCCGTCATTTACGCTTCACCGGGGTTTAGAATCCGTCTCCACATGAAGAGGCTAACGCGAGCGCTCGAGATCCTCGCCTGGGCGGGGTTTTTCGCCGTCGCGCTGACCGTGCTCGCGGTGCGCTTCTGGCTGCTGCCCGACATCGAGCGCTACCGCGAGGATATCGTGGCCGCGGTCTCGCGCACGGTCGGCCAGCCGGTGGAGATCGGCCGCATCGAGGCCGGCTGGCTCGGCATCAACCCGCAGGTCAACCTGTACGACGTGCGCGTCTTCGACCTGCAGGGGCGCGAGGCGCTGCACCTGCCGGCGGTGGAGAACACCATCGGCTGGCGCTCCCTCGCCATGGGCGAGCTGCGCCTGCATGCGCTGGCGCTCGACGGCCCGCGCCTGGTCGTGCGCCGCGACGCGCAGGGCGGGCTGTACGTCGCCGGCATGAAGGTCGCCGGGGCCGGGCAGGCGCGCGGCGAGGGCGGCTTCGCCGGCTGGGTGCTCGCGCAGCCGCAGATCGAGATCCGCAACGCCGAGGTCGAATGGCGCGACGAGCTGCGCGGCGCGCCGCCGCTCGCGCTCTCCGGCCTGAGCCTGCGCCTGCGCAACACGCTCTGGGCGCATGCCGCGGGCCTCTCGGCGCGTTTGCCGGCGGCGCTCGGCACCACGCTCGACCTGCGCGCCGAGCTGTCGGGGCGCTCGCTCGCCGACCCGAACGCGTGGCGCGGCCGCGTCTACGCCGAGACCGGCTACACCGACTTCGCGGGATGGCGGCCGTGGATCGACCTGCCGGAGGGGCTCGGCCAGGGGCACGGCGCGGTGCGCCTCTGGGGCGCCCTGGAGGACGGCGCGCTGGCCGAGATCACCGCCGACCTCCACGTCGCCGACCTGGTCCCCGGGATGCAGCCGATGGACGTGCGGCTCGCCTGGAAGCCGGCGGGCCGCGAGCCCGAGCGCGGCTCCTTCGCGACGCGGGAGACCGACCTCGCCTCCCTCGCGCGGGTCGCCGAGGCGCTCCCGCTCCCCGAGGCGGTGCGCACGCGCATCGCGGAGGCGGCGCCGCGCGGCACCCTGCGCGACGCGAAGCTCGAGTGGGAAGGCGCGCTCGCCGCGCCGGCGAAGCTCTCCGCGCGGGCGCGGTTCTCCGAGCTCGCCCTGAACGCCCACGAGCGCCTGCCCGGCTTCTCCGGGCTGTCGGGGAGCTTCGCGGGCAACGAGGCGCGCGGCACGCTCTCGCTCCAGTCGAAGGGCGGCGAGCTCGTCCTGCCGCGCCTCTTCCCGGAGCCGCGCTTCGCCTTCGACTCGCTCTCCGGCCACGTGTCCTGGGAAGCGGGCGGCGCCGGGGCGCAGGCCGGCGGCTGGAGCGTGAAGATCGACAACCTGGCGTTCGCGAACGCCGACGTGGAGGCGAGCGCTTCCGGGACGTACGCGAGCCCGGGCTTCGGCCCCGGCACGATCGACCTCGCCGCCGAGGTGAAGCGCGCCGACGGGCGCAAGCTCGCGCACTACCTGCCGATGCCCGAGATCATGGGCCCGGCGACGCGCCGCTACCTCGTCTCGAGCGTCAAGTCCGCCGAGGGCCACGACGCGCGCCTGCGCCTGCGCGGCGACCTGCGGCACTTCCCGTTCACCGACCCGTCGAAGGGCGAGTTCCAGGTCACGGCGCGCATCGCCAAGGGCGTGGTCGAGCCCGGGGCGGGATGGCCGGAGATGCGCGAGGTCGCGGCGCGGCTGCTCTTCGAGCGCAACCGTATGGAGATCACGGGGGAGGCGAGCGTCGAGGGCGCGCGCCTTTCCGGCGTGCGCGTAGCGATCCCGGAGCTGTCCGTGCCGCGCACGCGCCTCGTGGCGAGCGGCCGGGCCGAGGGGACGCTCGACCAGTTCCTGAAGTTCGTCGCCGCGAGCCCGATGCGCCGCACGCTCGGCGGCTTCACCGAGTCCATGTCCGCGTCCGGGCGCGGGGAGCTCGCGCTGAAGGTCGACTTCCCGATCGGCGAGACCGAGCGCGCCGCGGTCGCCGGCGAGTTCGCCTTCTCGGCGGCGAAGCTCGCCGCCCACCCGCAGCTGCCGCCGATCGAGCGCGCCTCGGCGCGCATCGCGTTCACCGAGTCCACCGTGTCCGTGCGCGAGGGGCGCGGCCGCCTCCTCGGCGGCGCGCTCGCCGTGAGCGGCGGCAGCCGGCCCGGCGGCGGCGGCGTGGAGATCGTCGCGCGCGGCGACGCCTCGGTCGCCGCGCTGCAGCCGCTGCTCGACCCGGCGTGGCGGCGCCATTTCTCGGGCGCCGCGCCGTATACGGCAACGCTCGCCTTTGGGGACGGCCGCAGCCGCGTGGTGATCGAGTCCTCGCTGCGCGGCCTGGCGAGCGCGCTGCCGCCGCCGTTCGCCAAGGAGGCCGCCGATGCGCTGCCGCTGCGCGTCGACCTCGTCCCCGCCGAAGGCGGCCGCGACCGCGTCTCGGTGCAGCTCGGCGCGCTCGCGCAGGCGGAGCTCCTGCGCCGGCGCGAGGGCGCCGCGATGGCGGTGCACCGCGCGTCGGTCTGGCTCTCGCCGCGGGCCGGCGAGCAGGTGCGCATCGCCGACCGGCCCGGGGTGCTGGTGTACGGCTCGCTCGCCGCGCTCGACGCGGACCGCTGGCTCGCGCTCTTCTCCGGCGAACAAATCGGCGGCGAACAAATCGATCCCCTGCCGGTCGCGCTGGACGTGAGGATCGGCACCCTCGACGCCTACGGAAAGCGGGTGAATGACCTCGCGCTGCAGGGCGGCATCGACGCCGGAGGATGGTCGGCGAAAGTCCAGGCGGTCGAGCTCGCCGGGGACGTCTCGTACCGCAAGGAGCAAGGCGGTCGGCTCGTCGCGCGCCTCGCCCACCTGACCGTGCCGGCGGACGCGCCCGGCGCGGCGCGCATCGCGGAGGGCGAAGCCGGCGCGCGAGCGAAGGACTTTCCCGCGGTCGACCTGGTGGCCGAGCGCTTCATCGTGAAGAAGCGCGAGCTCGGGCGCGTGGAGATCGCCGCGGCGCGCGAGGAGCCGAACTGGCGCATCCACAAGGTCGCGCTCGCGAACGCCGATGGCGCGGTCACCGGGCACGGCCTGTGGCGCACCGGGCCGAAGTCCTACACGGCGCTCAACCTGGACCTCGACGCGGTGGATGCGGGCCGGCTGCTCTCGCGCCTGGGCTATCCGGACGTGGTGCGCGGCGCGCCCACGAAGATGCAGGCGCAGGTGAGCTGGGACGGCGACCCGGTGACGATCGACTACCCGACGCTCTCCGGCGAGCTGCAGCTCCAGGCCGACGACGGGCAGTTCCTCGAGGTGGACCCCGGCATCGGCAAGCTGCTCTCGATCATGAGCCTGCAGCAGCTTCCCAAGCGGCTGACGCTCGACTTCCGCGACGTCTTCTCGCGCGGCTTCCAGTTCGACCGCATCCGCGCGGCGGCGAACGTCGAAAAAGGCCTCATGACGCTGAAGGACTTCGAGATGCGCGGCTCGGCGGCCGAGGTCGCCATGACCGGGCAGGTGGATCTCGCGAAGGAGACGCAGGCGCTGCGGGTGCGCGTCGTCCCGCAGCTCGGCGACACCGCCTCGACGGCGCTTCTCTTCGTCAACCCCTTCCTCTTCTTCCCGGCGGCGATCGCGCAGCGCATCCTGAAGGATCCGCTCGGCCACATCTTCGCGTTCAACTACGCGGTGACCGGCTCCTGGGCCGACCCGAAGATCGAGCGCACGCGCGTCGACGCGCAGCCGCTGCGCGAAGACGCGCCGGGCGGGGCGCAGCAGTGAGCGTGACGCGCATCGCCGCAGTGCAGATGGTGTCCGGCCCGCAGGTCGCCGCCAACCTCGCCGCCGCCGGGCGGCTGGTCGCCGCCGCGGCCGCAAGCGGCGCGAAGCTGGTGGCGCTGCCGGAGAACTTCTACCTCATCGGCAACCACGAGGGCGACAAGGTCAAGGCGCGGGAGAAGGATGGCGAGGGGGACATCCAGCACTTTCTTTCGGCCACCGCGAAGCAGCATGGCGTGTGGCTCCTCGGAGGGACGGTCCCGCTGGTTTGCGCTTCCGAGGGAAAGATCAGGAGCGCGTCGCTGCTCTACGACGACAGCGGGCGTCGTGCCGCCCGCTACGACAAGATGCACGTCTTCCGCTTCGACGGCGGCGGCACCGAGGTCTACGACGAGGCGCGCACGGTGGAGCCGGGCGACGGGCCGGTCGCGGTGGACAGCCCCTTCGGCCGGATTGCACTCTCGGTTTGCTACGATGTGCGCTTCCCCGAGCTGTACCGTTCCCTGGGCCCCTTCGATCTCATGCTGGTTCCTTCCGCATTCACCGTGCCCACGGGCACCGCGCACTGGGAAACCCTGATGCGCGCGCGGGCAATCGAGAACCAGGCCTACCTGATGGCGCCGGCGCAGGGCGGCACGCACCCGGGCGGCCGGCGCACCTACGGCCACAGCATGGTCGTCGACCCGTGGGGCGAGGTGCTCGGCGTGCGGGTGGACGGGGAAGGCGTGGTCCTTGCAGAACTGGATAACGGCCGCATTGACAAGGTACGGGCGCAGTTGCCCGCGCTGCAGAACCGGAGACTGAATTGACCCTCAAAGTCGCAGAACAGACCCTGCTTGCCCCCTTCGACCTCGGGGAGGCGCAGCTGCAGCGCGTGTTCGGCACGCTCGCCGCCCGCAAGGTCGACTACGCCGACCTGTACTTCCAGTACGCCCGCTCCGAGGGCTGGAGCCTCGAGGAAGGCATCGTCAAGTCCGGCAGCTTCAACATCGAGCAGGGCGTGGGCGTGCGCGCCGTCGCCGGCGAGAAGACCGCCTTCGCCTATTCCGACGAGATCAGCTTCGACGCGCTCGACACGGCGGCCAAGGCCACCCGCGCGATCGCCTCTGCGGGGCAGATCCGCAGGGTAAGAACTTCTTCCGGGAAATCAAAAATCATCGCCCTTTACCGGGATGTGGACCCGATCGCCTCGCTGCCTTCCGAGGCCAAGGTGAAGCTGCTGGAGCGCCTGGAGAAGAAGTGCCGCGCGCTCGACCCGCGCGTCGTGCAGGTCATGGCGAGCCTCGCCGGCGAGTACGAGGTGGTGCTGATCGCGCGCTCCGACGGCGGCGCCGCCGCCGACGTGCGCCCGCTCGTGCGCCTCTCGGTGCAGGTGATCGCCGAGCAGGACGGCCGGCGCGAGAGCGGCTCGGCCGGCGGCGGCGGGCGCACCGACTACTCGCACTTCACCGAGGAGGTGCTCGACGGCTACGCCGCGCAGGCGGTCTCGCAGGCGCTCACCAACCTGGAATCGCGCGCGGCCCCCGCCGGCACGATGACCGTGGTGCTCGGCCCCGGCTGGCCGGGAGTGCTCCTGCACGAGGCGGTCGGCCACGGGCTGGAAGGCGACTTCAACCGCAAGGGCAGCTCCGCGTTCTCCGGGCGCATCGGCGAGCGCGTCGCCTCACGCGGCGTCACCGTGGTCGACGACGGCACGCTGCCGGGCCGGCGCGGCTCGCTCAGCGTCGACGACGAGGGCAATCCCACGCAGCGCAACGTCCTCATCGAGGACGGCGTGCTGCGCGGCTACATGCAGGACAGCCTGAACGCGCGCCTGATGAAGCTGCCGGTCACCGGCAACGCGCGGCGCGAGTCCTTCGCGCACATGACGATGCCGCGCATGACGAACACCTACATGCTCGCCGGCAGCCACGATCCGGCGGAGATCATCCGCAGCGTGAAGAAGGGCCTCTACGCCACCAACTTCGCCGGCGGCCAGGTCGACATCACGAACGGCAAGTTCGTCTTCTCCGCCGCCGAGGCGTTCCTGATCGAGGACGGCAAGGTCACCCACCCGGTCAAGGGCGCGACCATCATCGGCAACGGCCCCGACGCGCTGACCCGGGTCAGCATGATCGGCAACGACCTCAAGCTCGACAGCGGCATCGGCACCTGCGGCAAGGAGGGCCAGAGCGTCCCGGTCGGGGTCGGGCAGCCCACGCTGCGTATTGACGGACTCACCGTCGGTGGCACAGCATGACGGGATGCGCTGTCCGCACTGCCGCGCAACCCTCGACCCGACCCCCCGGCCGCTCGGCCCGGTGAGCGGCGAGCACGGCGTCCTGAAGCTCACCCTCGAGAGCCTTCCCGCCCGCATCTGCCCGCACGGCCACCATGCCCCGGTGGACGCCGATTTCATGTTCTGGCTGATCCAGGAGCTGAAGGAGCGCGTCGGCAAGCACACGGCCGGCGAGGAGAAGGGCCTGCTGCTGAAGAAGCACGTGTGCGCCTGCGGCCGCGAGCTCGCGGCGAAGCCGGACCACCACGAGACGGTGCGCGAGCAGCTCGCCTACGAGGGCGGCGCGCCGTTCAGCGCGCTCCTCGACATGGCGATGCACCGCTGCCCCGGCTGCGGCAAGTCGCAGCTGCGCTCGGCGAAGGAGGCGCAGCGCGACGTGTCGCACGCCCTCGCCGGGGTCGTCGACGCGGCGAAGTTCCCGCACGCCGGTTGAGCACCGCCTTCCTCCCGGGCGCGGAGGCGATCGCCGCGCGCATTCCCGACGGCGCCCGGGTCGCGATGCCGCCGGATTATTCGCTGCCGGCCATGGCGGTCGTCCGGGCACTGATCCGGAAGAAATCGCGCGGCCTGCGCCTGCTCGGCGTCCCGGTGCTGGGCATGTGCGCCGATCTCCTGATCGGCGCCGGCTGCGTCGCCGAGGTCGAGACGAGCGCCGTGTCGCTCGGCGAGGCCGGCCTCGCGCCGCGCTTCACCGAGGCCGCCGAGAACGGAACGCTGAAGATCACCGACGCCACCTGCCCCGCGATCCACACCGCGCTGCAGGCAAGCGAGAAAGGCGTGCCTTTCATGCCCCTGCGTGGGGTTTTGGGTTCTAGTCTGATCGACGCTCGAAGCGACTGGAAGGTTGAGCAGAATGTCTTCTCGAAGAGCGAAGATCCGATCCTGCTCGTGAAGGCGATCCGGCCGGACTTTGCCCTGTTCCATGCGCGCTGGGTGGACGAGGCGGGCAACGCGTGGATCGGCCGGCGGCGCGAGCTCGCGACGATCGCGCACGCCTCGCGCGAGACGCTGGTGACCTTCGAGGAGAAGAAGCCCGGCGACATGCTCGAGGACGAGCTCCTCGCGCCGGGGTGCCTTACGTCGGTCTACGTGACGGCCGCCGCGCCGGCGGCGAAAGGCGCCTGGCCGCTCGGCCAGCCGGGCATGTACGCGATCGACGACGCGCACCTCGCCGCCTACGCGAAGGCGGCGAAGACCCCGCAGGGCTTCCAGTCGTACCTGGCCGAGTTTGTCCTTCAGGCCTGAAGAGCTGCTCGCCTGCGTCGTCGCGCGGCTGCTCGCCGGCGTGCGCCACGTCGCCGTCGGCGCGGCATCGCCGATTCCGGCCAGCGGCGCCTTCCTCCTCAAGGAGAAAGACCCGTCCCTGAGGATCTCGCTGCTGCAGAAGCGCGCGGGGAATCCGTTCACCGAGGGCTCGCGCGAGCTGTTCGACCTGGCGGGGCAGGGGCGCATCGACGCCTTCTTCCTCGGCGGGGCGCAGATCGACGGGCAGGGCCGCATCAACCTCGTGCAGGCGGAGGGACGGCGCTTCCCCGGCTCGTTCGGCTCGGCGTTCATGTACCAGGCGGTGCCGAAGGTGATCCTGTTCCGCGAGGAGCACTCGCGCCGCGTGCTCGTGCCGAACGTCGAGTTCGTCTCCGCCGCCGGGAAGCCCGCGGCGCTGCTGACCGGCAAGGCGCTCTTCGGCTGGAACGGGAAGTTCGTCCTGGAGAGCTTCCACCCGGGCGAGTCGGCGGAGTCGATCCGCGCCGCGACCGAGTTCGACTTCACGGTCGCTCCTTCCATCCACGAGACCCCCGGCCCCTCGGAAGAGGACCTCGCCCTGCTGCGCGGCAGCGTGGGCAGGAAGGTCGCGGCCGACTATCCGGACTTCGCGCGAAAGGTCTGGGGAATAAACTAGCGCCATGAACGCTCCCATGAAGCAGTACGACCGCGCGACCCAGGACGTGGGCAACATCGTCCTGCTCGAGCACTACAACGTGGTGATCAACGACCAGCGCCTGGCGACGCTCTTCTACGTCGTCGGCCTGGGCGGCACGCGCGACCCGTACCTCTTCATGGGCCTGGAGAACATGTGGGTCAACTTCGGCCGCACCCAGGTGCACCTGCCGAGCCGCGGCCCGGCGCCGAAGCCCGAGGTCCTGCGCGGCACCGCCGGCTTCGTCGTCCCGGACCTCGCGGCGCTGAAGAAGCGGCTCGCGTACGTCGAATCCGAGATCAAGCGCGTCGTCCCGGGCGTACAGACGAAATTCTCGTACGCCGAGAAGGACAACTGCATTGAAGCCACGTGCCCGTGGGGCAACCGCATCCGCTGCCACGCGCCGTCGCCGGAGTACGGTACGACCGAGCTCGGCTTCGCCTACGTCGACTTCGACGTCCCCCCCGGAACGGCCGATGGGATCGCTCGTTTTTACGCAGAGGTGATGAAAGCCCCGGCAACAGCGGGGAACGGGAGGGCTACCGTCCGTGCAGGTAGTCATCAGAGATTGATGTTCACCGAAACGGCAAAGCCGCAGCCGGAGTACGACAACCACCACATCCAGGTGTACATCGCCGACTTCTCCGGGCCGTACGAGTGGCTGAAGAAGCACGGGCTCATCAGCATGGAGATGGACGAGTCCGAATGGCGCTTCCAGTGGATCGCCGACCCGAAGGCGCCGGAGAAGAAGCTGTTCCAGATCGAGCACGAGGTGCGCAGCACGAAGCACCGCCTGTTCGGCCGGCCGCTCGTCAACCGCAATCCGGCGATCACGAACATGACGTACACCTACGGGCACGACGCCTTCCGCGGCACGTACTAGCGTGCTGGACCTGCTCATCCGCGGCGCCGCGGTCCTCGACGGAACGGCGGCGCCTCCCCGCCAGGCCGACGTCGGCGTGCGCGGGGGAAAGGTCGTCGAGGTCGGAAAGAGCGGGGAATCCGCGACGGAAACCATCGAGGCGGACGGCCTGGCGCTGATGCCGGGCATCGTCGACCTGCATACCCACTACGACGCGCAGGTGACCTGGGACCGCACGCTCTCGCCGTCCCCGTCGCTCGGGGTGACGACCGCGGTGATGGGCAACTGCGGCTTCGGCATCGCGCCCTGCCCGGCGGGCGCGCGCGAGACGATGCTGCGCAACCTGTCGGTGGTCGAGGGCATGGACCTCGGCGCGCTCCTCGCCGGCACGCGCTGGGACTTCGAGAGCTTCTCGCAATACTTGGACGCGCTCGAGCGCATCCGGCCCTACGCGAACCTCGCCGTGCTCGCCGGGCACTCGTGCATCCGCACCGCGATCATGGGCGAGGAGGCGTCCTCGCGGAAGGAGCCTTCCAGCGCACAGCTCGGCGCGATGCGCGAGGAGGTGCGCGCGGCGATGGAGGCGGGCGCGATCGGCTTCGCCTCCTCGTTCTCGCCGAACCACAGCGGCTGGGGCGGCCGGCCGATGCCCTCCACGATCTGCGGCGACGAGGAGCTGAGGCAGCTCACGGACGTCCTGGGCGAGAAGCGCAAAGGCGTGTTCGTCATCGCCGCCGGCGCGCGCGCCACGCCCGAATACCTGGAGGAGATCTGCGCCGCCAACGGCCGGCCGGCGTTCATGGTGACGGTGAACACGATGTACCGCCGCGGCGCGCCGGGCCGGGCGATGGACCTCTTCGAGCGCGCCGCCGCGGCGCAGGCGCGCGGCCACCCGGTGTGGATCCAGGAGAACTGCCAGCCGCTTTCCTTCGACTTCACCCTCGGCGAGCCGTACATCCTCTACTCGCACGATGCCTTCGCGGAAGTGCAATCGGCCGCTCCCGAAAGCAGGAAAGAGATTTACGCAAAGGCGGAATTCCGCGACCGGCTGCGGAAAAATCTTCGCAACCCCGGCTCGGGCGTGCTGTTCCACGGCGACTGGTCGCAGGTGGAGGAGGACGGCGTGCCGGTCACCGAGCTCGCGCGCCGCGCCGGCAAGGACCCGCTCGACTACGTGTTCGACCTGCCGCTCGACCGGCAGCTCGTCGGCAAGCTCTACCAGAACGACGACGCGGGGGTCGCGCCGCTGCTGAAGCACCCGGCCGGCGTGATCGCGCTCTCCGACGCCGGCGCGCACCTCATCTACTTCTGCGACGCCGGCTTCGGCCTGCACTTCCTCGCCCACTGGGTGCGCGAGACCGGCACGTTCACGCTCGCGGAGGCGGCGCGGCGCCTGACAGGCCACCCGGCGCAGCTCTACGGGATCCCGGGGCGCGGGCGGATCGCGCCGGGGATGTGGGCGGACCTCCTGCTCTTCGATCCGGCGAAGGTGGGCGTTTCCCCGCTTCGCCGGGTGAAGGACATGCCGGCGGGCGGCGCGCGCATGGTCCGCGAGCCGCTCGGCGTCGAAGGCGTCTGGGTGAACGGCACCCGCATCGTCGAGCGCAACGCCCTTGTCCCCCTGTCCGCCGGGCCCGGCCAGGTGCTGCGCCGTTTCGACGCCTGAGGCTGGACACTCGCAGCGCAGCAGGACTAGGCTTCACGGTCTGTCCCCGGGAGGTCCAACGATGAAACGTCTCGCACTGGCTGCATCCGTCACGGCGGCGCTGCTCGCCGCTTCCGCGTTCGCGCAGGAGAAGAAGGAAGAGGTTCCGTTCTGGGCGGTCGGCCGTCCCGCCGGCGAGGTGACCGGCAAGATGGCGCCGGTCCCGGCGCACCCGATCCCCACGGCGGCGGACCAGCTGCCGCTGAAGAAGATGAAGCTGCCGCCCGGCTTCAAGGCCGAGGTGTACCAGGCCGGGATCCTCGACGCGCGCGGCATGCGCGAGGGCGACCAGGGCACGGTCTTCGTCAGCTCCCTCTTCGTCGCCGGCAAGCTCTACGCGATCACCAACAAGGGCGGCAAGCGCGAGCTGCACACGCTCGCCGAGAAGCTCTTCCTGCCGAACGGCATCGAGTTCCACAAGGGCGCGCTGTACGTCGCCACGCCGAAGGACATCACGCGCTACGACAACGTCGAGGCCGGCCTGCCGAGCCTGCCCAAGCCGGTCATGGTGTACGACAAGCTGCCCGGCGACGTGCCGCACGGCTGGAAGTTCATCAAGGTCGGCCCGGACGGCAAGCTCTACGTTCCGATCGGCGCGCCGTGCAACATCTGCGAGCCGGACACGGCCAAGGGCTACACGAAGATCCTGCGCATGAAACTCGGCGGCAGCGGCGTCGAGACGGTGGTGAACGGCATGCGCAACACCGTGGGCTTCGACTGGCACCCGCGGACGAAGGAGCTGTGGTTCGGCGACAACCAGCGCGACTGGCTCGCCGAGGACATGCCGCAGGACGAGCTGAACCGCGTGACCAAGACCGGCCAGCACTTCGGCTATCCGTACTGCCACTCGGGCCTGATGACCGACCCGCAACTCGGCTGGGGCAAGGAATGCAAGAACTACGTCAAGCCGGCGCTCCTGATCGGCCCGCACGCCGCGCCGCTCGGCATGCGCTTCTACAGCGGCAAGATGTTCCCGGCGAAGTACCAGAACGCGATCTTCCTCACCCGCCACGGCCCGTGGAACAAGACGCAGAAGTACGCCGCGGACGTGGTCGCCGTGTTCGTCGACGGCAAGGGCCGCGCGAAGATGGAGCCGTTCCTCACCGGGCTGGTGGAGAACAACCAGTACCTCGGCCGGCCGGCGGATGTCCTCGTGCTGAAGGACGGGTCGCTGCTCGTCTCCGACGACCACAACGGCGCGATCTACCGCATCACCTATTCAGGCAAATGAGCGGGCAGTAGTTGAAGGAAGCGTTACTGGCCGTCTGCCTGGCGTGCCACGGGGGGAGCGGCGCGTCGAACCGCGAGCTCACCCCGTCCCTCGGGGGCCAGCCCGCGTTCTACGTCATCGCCCAGCTGTTCCTGTTCCGCGCCGGCCGGCGCGAGGCGCTCATCATGAACGAGCAGGCGAAGGCGCTGACCGACGACGAGCTGCGTTCGCTGTCGGACGCCATCGCGAAGCTTCCCCCGCCCCCCCGGCCGGAAAAGGGGAGGGATGACGGGAAATACCAGCGGGGAAGGGCGATCGTCGAGCAGCGCCACTGCACCGGCTGCCACGGCAAGGCGTTCGACGGGCACAACAACGTGCCGCGCGTCGCGCACCAGCGCGAGGACTACCTCGCGAAGGCGCTGAAGGACTACCGCAGCGGCGGGCGCATCGGCTATGGCACCGCGGTCATGCCCGAGACCGTCAGCGGGCTATCGGACGCGCAGCTCGACGACGTCGCGCACTACCTCGCCCACCTCGCGCCCTAGGCCCGATCCTCGACCAGGTCGTCCCCGAGCAGGTCCTCGGCGAGGAAGCCGCCGGACTGGTGGCGCCAGAGCTTCTCGTAGTGCCCGCCCAGGGCGAGGAGCTCGTCGTGCGAGCCCGCCTCGATGATCCGTCCCTCGTTCAGGACGATGAGGCGGTCCATGCGGGCGATCGTCGAAAGGCGGTGCGCGATCGCGATCACCGTCTTGCCCTCCATGAGGTCGAGGAGCTGCTCCTGGATCGCGAGCTCGACCTCGCTGTCGAGCGCCGAGGTCGCCTCGTCGAGCACCAGGATCGGCGCGTCCTTCAGGATCACCCGCGCGAGCGCGATGCGCTGCCGCTGGCCGCCGGAGAGCTTCACCCCGCGCTCGCCGACATGGGCTTCATAAGATTTTCTATTTTTCCAATCAACAAGTTCTTCAATGAAGCCATGCGCCTGCGCCTTCTTCGCCGCCGCGAGCACCTGCGCGTCGCTCGCGCCGGGCCGGCCGTAGCGGATGTTCTGCGCGATCGAGCGGTGCAGCAGGGAGGTGTCCTGCGTCACCATGCCGATCGCCGCGCGCAGCGACTCCTGCGTCACGTGCGCGATGTCCTGGCCGTCGATCAGGATCTGCCCGCCTTCCAGCTCGTAGAAGCGCAGCAGCAGGTTCACCAGCGTCGACTTGCCCGCGCCCGAGCGCCCGACCAGGCCGACGCGCTCGCCCGCCTTGATGTTCAGATTCAATTTCTTCAGCACCAGGGAATCCGCGCGGCCGTACCCGAAGTCCACGTCCCTGAGCTCGATCTCGCCGCGCGAGACCTCCAGCGGTTGCGCGTCCGGCCGGTCGACGCTCGTGTGCGGCACCGCGATCGACTGCATGCCCTCCTGCACGATGCCGACGTTCTCGAAGATGCCGCTCACGTCCCAGCTCACCCACCCGGAGGCGCTGGTGATCTGCCAGGCGAGCGGCAGGGCGGTGGCCACCACCGCCGCGCCCACCAGGCCCTCGGCCCACAGCGCGATGCCGATCGACGCCGTGCCGACGAGCAGCAGCCCGTTCATCACGTACAGCCAGAAGATGAAGCGGGTGATCATCTTCTGGTGCTCGAGCGAGGAGAGGCGATGGTCCTCGACCGACTGGCGCACATAGGCGTCCTCGTCGGCGAGGTGGGCGAAGAGCTTCACGGTGAGGATGTTCGTGTAGCTGTCGACGACGCGCGCCATGAGGAGCGAGCGCAGCTCCGAGCTCGCGCGCCCGAGGTCGCGCAGCTTGGGCACGAAATGGCGCAGGAAGAAGGCATAGGCCACCAGCCACAGCGCGGTGGGAATCGCGAGGCGCCAGTCGGCGGCCGCCATCAGCACGCAGGCGCTGAGGCCGAACGCCGAGATGTACCAGACGCCCCGGATGGCCGACATGGTGCTCTCGCGCAGCGCGTTCGCCGTCTGCATCACGCGCGTGGCGATGCGGCCGGCGAAGTCGTTCTGGAAGAACGGCCAGCCCTGGCGCACCACGTGCCAGTGGCTCTGCCAGCGGATGAGCGCGTTGGCGTCCGGTATCAGCACGTTCTGGCGGATCGCCATGTCGACGAGGATCGCGAGCGGGCGCACCACGAGCACCAGCGCCACCATCGCGGCGAGCATCGGCCATTGCGCCGCCAGCGCGGCCTTGCGGTCCGCCGCCTCCATCAGTCCCACCAGCCGGCCGATGAAGAGCGGCACCACCGTGTCGAGCAGCGCGACCGCCAGGCTCGCGACGAACATGGCCGCGTACCAGCCCTTCGTCTGCTTCACGAAGTGCCAGTAGAAAGCCATGAGGCCCTGCGGCGGCGCGCCGGTCGTGGTCGCGTACGCCTGGATTCCCGGGAGAAGTGCTTTCAAGAGTCGTTCATACTTGGTGCGGCCGCCATTCTAGCGGCGTCGCGCGCCGCTTCAGCGTCCATCACGCGTGTATTTCCTTCCGTCGCGGCGCTCTCGCTGTCGGCCGTAGACGCCGTCCGCGAAAGCGGGACCCATTCTTTCAGTTCTTCCTCAGGCAGTCTTCCAGTAGCTTCAACGCCCGGTCCGCGAAGGCCCACATGTTGGCCTCGCGGTCCGCGCTTCCCGTCTCGAGCGTGATCACCGCCTCGACCGGTCCGCTCACCGCGATGCACGCGTGCCCCGGCTGGTCGCCGTACCGGTTCCCCGCCGGGCCGCTCGCGCCGGTCTCCGACAATCCCCACGTGGCGCCGAGCTTCTCGCGCACCGTCTTCGCCATGAGTTGCGCGCAGGGCTCGCTCGCCGAGCGCATGCCTTTCATCTGCTCCTTGCTGATTCCCAGCAACTCCAGCCGGCCCACCGGCGTGTAGACGATCAGCCCGCCGAGGTAATAGGCCGACGCCCCCGGCACGGCGACCAGCGCGGCATTGATCAATCCTCCGGCGGAAGATTCGACGACGGCCAGGGTCTGTCCGCGCTCCTTGAGGAGCGAACCTGCGCCTTTGCCGAGCTCGGTCAGGGTTTGCATGCCAGCACTCCGTCGTTGGACAAGGTCGTGGTGAACCCGGCGTTGCGCAAGCGCTTCGCCACTTCGTTCGGCACGTCGCGTCCGCTGGTCAGCTTGTTCGGCGTGCCGGTGTAGTGGAACAGCTTGCCCTTGCGCTTGAGCACGCGGGCGAGCTGGTCGTAGCACGCCTGCGAGTAGAGCTCCCCGGCGATGCCGAAGCGCGGCGGGTCGTGCAGGATCGCGTCGAAGGAAGCCTCCGGCAGCGCACGGATCTCCGCCGCGATGTCGCCATGGATCAGCGTCAGCGCGCCGCCCGAAGGCGGCGACCAGGGATTGAGCCCGCGCAGCCAGATCACGTCGGCATTCTTCTCGTAGGACTGCACCTCTTTCGCCTGCCCCGCCAGGCACCAGGCCGCGAAATAGCCCAGCCCGCCGCAGGTATCGAGGATCCTCTTGCCGCGCGGCTCGATCAGCGCCACCTTGCGCCCGGCATCCTCGTAGGGCGACCTCTTCGCCGTGGGCAGCATCTTGATCCCGTCGATCTCGAACGTCGGCGCCCCCCATTCGGTGGGCACGAGCTTGATCAGCGACTTCGTGAAGCGCGACACCGGCTCGAAGCGCCCGTCCGCCCAGTAGTAGACCGTCCGGTCCTTGCAGGCCTCGAGGTACGGGAAGCGCCGCCCCTGCCAGGTCCATCCGTCCGCCGCCACCTCGACGCTCGTCGTCGACCGATCGAGGTCCAGCGAGCACGCCACCGACGGCTCCCCCGCACGCGCTGCCGCACGCAACGCGGCATGTACCTTCTGTGTAAGAAGCGGCCCCATCGAAAATCGGGGTGAGCTTATAGTAAAGCGCATGATGCCCACGCCCTTCAGGCTCGCGGTTCCCGACGCCGCGCTCACCGACCTTCGCGAGCGCCTCTCGCGCACCCGCTTCCCCGACGAGCCGCCGCTCGCGCCCTGGTCGACCGGCACCAGCCTCTCCTATCTAAAAACGCTTTTGCCTTACTGGGAAAAAGACTTCAGGTGGCGGGATTGGGAAGCCAAGCTCAACGCCTTCCCGCAGTACAAGGTCCGCCTCGGCGGCATCGACCTGCACTACCTCCACGTCCCTTCGAAGAAGAAGGACGCCATGCCGCTCCTCATCTCCCACGGCTGGCCCGGCTCCGTGTTCGAGTTCTACAAGCTCATCCCGCTCCTCACCGAGCACTTCACCATCGTCGCCCCTTCGCTTCCCGGCTACACCCTCTCTTTCGCGCCCGGCCAGAAGCGCTTCGGCGCCGAAGACATGGCCGACCTCTTCGCCGAGCTCATGACCGACGTGCTCGGCTACGGGAAGTTCGGCGCGCAAGGCGGCGACTGGGGCGCCTTCGTCACCTCCGTCCTCGGCTGGAAGTACCCCGAGCGCCTCACCGGCATCCACCTCAACCTCCTCGCCGTCCGCCGCGACCCCAAGGAACCGGCGAGCACGCCGGAGGAGAAGCAGTACATCGAGGAGCTCAACCGTTGGCTCAAGGAAGAAACTGGTTACCAGTGGATCCAGGGCACCCGCCCCCAGACCCTCGCCTACGGCCTCACCGATTCCCCCGCCGGCCTCGCCGCCTGGATCGTCGAGAAGTTCCACGCCTGGACAGACCACGACGGCAACCTCGAGACCGCCGTCACCCGCGTCGAAATGCTCGCGAACATCTCCCTCTACTGGTTCACCGGGTCCATCGGCTCATCCTTCTGGCTCTACTACGCCCGCATGCACGGCCCCTGGCCGATCCCTCCCGGCAAGACCGTCGACGTCCCCACCGCCTACGCCGCCTTCCCTCGCGAAATCCTCCGCCCGCCGCGCTCTCTAGCAGCGCGGACCTACACGAACATCAAGCAGTGGACGGTGATGAAAAAGGGCGGGCACTTTGCGGCGCTTGAACGCCCCGCTTTGTTGGCAAATGACATCGCAGGGCTCTTCTAGAGGTTCCCCACCTATGGAACTTAAGAGCCTCGCTCCTCCCGGATCTCTGCCCTTTCAATTCGCGACGTTAGGTATTCGATATAGCGTGTGAGCCATCTCCTGACTGGCTCACTATCTGCGGCTAATAGCCACAGGCGAGCAGTGTCCCGCTTTCGTGAGAGATACAGACTTTCCGGCCCGCTCCATCCACCAACCCAAAAGTGGCTAATGAGGTGCTTGGCCATCTCCTCGTCGGTCTCTACATACCGCTCGATAAACATCTTTACCAATAAGCCTCCGTCCTCGGGCTTTAGGCTCTTGGGAAGGCAAGAGGCGAGTAGGCCTGCCCGCTTCTTTGGCGCTTTGTCTACCCAAGCAAGGATCGTCTCCGGAGCAAAATGGCGTATCGGGCCTTGATGTGGACTGTCCTCAAACCCAGTGTCGGACAACCACGTAACAACACGATAGTTTGCTGATGTGCGCTTCTCTAAAACCTTGGAAATCACGGCCCACGCTTCCGCCGGGTGATCGCGAGCTATCTCGCTCGCAACGGTGCTGGGATAACTACCTTCGTATAACCCATGCAAGTCGTCGGTGCGCGTGAGGATATGTCGCAGCAGTGCCAAGTCGCGAGTTGGATACTGCTTGCGGAAGTGCCTTATGACTTGTTCCCAATGGTAGCCGGCCATGGAGCCGCTGCCCTCCCGGAATGCATGAGGTGACGTGAGCACTCGGTACGTCATTACTTCCGGTAGATCGATACCGTCCTTGTAGTAGGTATCAGTAATTTCAAGCGCCGCTTCAGTTGCTTCGATGGTCTTGTTCGAGATCAATGCCTCGACCGCATTGTCTACTACCCCTTTCTCTAGTTTTCTCTCTGCTGCCTGCCATCCAAGGCGACTAAAGGCACGAGGACCAACCGCACCTCGCTTCAAGAGCTTCGATAGTTCGCGAACGATTGCATTAGTTACAGTGCCTCGAAGTACTAGCTCGACGCCCAATGCCCTCGTGCGGTTACTCCGCAGTAGTCTCAGGATTACTCGCTCCACTGCTGAACCGTTTACCGTCGCGGCGCCACGAAGGTAGCCACCGGAAAACTGTGTCTTCAGGGGGTCGAGCGCTGCACATTGAGCGTTTACTACTGCTTCGAGCTCGCTAGATAGCTTTCGGTCACGCGCCACTTCATAGCCGAACTCGTACAGTTTTTGTCCTTCTGTGCGTACTAAGAACGGGAGTTGCTTCCTAAGTTCCCGTGTGCCCGTGCGTAGCAGGGTGACAAGTTTCGCGCGTTCCTTCGCTGCTCGAACTGAGAGCTTGCGTCGACGGTCGTTCGCTTCCCTATCCTCGTCCCAGGACGTGTTGAGGATAAAGCGCTCAATCCGGCTAACTATCGATCGCCCGGTCACTTGTTTCTCTAGGCGCCTAAGGCGAGACAACGTGGCCGGGCGAATCTTGTCTGTGTGCCAGGTGAGACGATTGATCAAGAACTTCGTGAGTTGCGCCTTATCAGTCGCCGGATCTTTTGCTAGCTCGAAAAGCGTGTCGATCACTAGAGGGGCTAGCCGTTCAATGTAGAGAAGGTCGCTTGCCGCCTTGATCAGTGCGCCGTTCGCACCAGCTCGCTCTGCTAGCGGCCACGCTCGACTCTTGGATTCCAGGAGACGCCAGCCAGATTCAAGGAAATCCCATAGCTCGTTATAGGTCTTTGGCGTCCAAAAAGAGATCGGAGGACGCATCCCTTGATACTCAGCCCCGACAATCCGCATCCGGCCACGGGTCAAAAGCCATTGTTGACTTAGGGTCACGGCAAGCTTTCGCTCGTCGACGTTTGTGCTGCACATGAGGGTCTCGATCGTCCGCAGCCTGCTGCTGCCTGGCGCCTGAGTAGGTGCCATGACGTGGAACAGCGAATGAAGGAGGCCCGTAGAGTTGTTCGAGTTTGTGTCGCTTTCTGCTGCCGCGAGTTTCAACAATAGATGTGCAACTCGAGGGAAGGTGTCTTCCCAAACGGCGATCTTCTCAAGGGCCCACACGACGTCTTGTCTGCCCTCTCTCCAGCTCTTCAGCGTTCCGGGCGGCCAGCGACCAATCGTCGATTCCAGCACATGAAGTGTGGCACTTGGGTCTGCTTCGGCAAGGTGATTCAGGAACTTCAGTCCAGAGCTGGAGCGAAGAAACGCTTCTTTCCTAAACGGACCGCGATCAAGAGACAGTATTTCTTTGACGACAGTTGCTGCCACTGGTGAAGCGTGTGCATATACGAAGAGTCGTAGGAACCATCGCTGGAGGCTCTCCGGAACAGAGGAAAAGAACGTCTGAAAATCGAACCCTCTTCCGTACGTGTCCCAAAATCCTCGCCAGAGATAAATATGCAAAGCCTTCGGAACGATGAAAAGGGTATGACGACCTTGAAGGATGCGGCGCTTCTTGTAGTGTGAAACGATGGCTTGGAAGCGAGACCAAGTCAGCGTTGGATCTGACAGTCTTATCCATTCTGAGAGGAAACGAGCTTCATCTTGAACAGGCGGTTCAAAGCCGAACTTAGAGAAGAGGGACAGATGCTGCAAGACCAAAAGGTTCTGCGCTGCAGTCGTAGAGATGTCGCGTTGGAATCCAGCGACGAAGCGTTCCCAGATGGGAACCGTTGAGGGCGGTTTCAATAAGTCGGTCGGATTGTGGGCAAGGTTGTCTCCCACAGCATGGGCGACGCGAGGCGATCCGTCGCACCACTGCGCCCAAACGCTTAGATCACGTCGTTTCCCGACATAGCTGGCTATGATCTCCTCGATTCTGGCCTCCTCTAGGATAGGGCACGTGAGGACCAACATCGATGAGTCCGAGCTTTCGTCGGGCCCATGGTCGACGGTAAGGAGTTTCAGATTCGGTCGGAGCTTTAGCGTATTCCAGATAGAGCTACGATCTTTCTCGTCGCAGTCATCTAAAACAAGGCAAGCAGAAAAGTCGCGATCGGCTCTAAGTAGTTCGTTGAACAGCGTGCTTTGTTGAAATTCCTCTCCGTGCGGTACGTAAACCGTGGTTGGTGCGAGGTCCTCCGCTGAAAGAGCTTCGAGAACCAGTCGAGATTTACCAATCCCGGGTTCGCCTATCAGTCTTATGTGCTTGTAAGAAGACGAGCGAATCGTTTCTCTTATCTTTGTGACTAGTTCAGTTTGCTTTTGGCCGAGTTTGAGGGAAGTGGCCATGTCGGCGTTGTGGCGCCAGCTTGCTACGCTTTGAAAGGAGAGCTCAGAGCGATTGTTGAGGTCTAGGCAGATGGCTGGATAGTGAGCAACTAGTCCTGCCAACTGTCCTTGACCGAGGACTTCTACCTTCGCTTTCTTGTACCCAACTCCCGATAAAAGACGGCGCAGATCTTCACGGGCTGCGGAGTGCTCTATAGGTTGCAGGTCGTGGCCAAGCGTAATTAGGACGTACCTACCATCTCGGTCAAGACACTTTCTTATGGCCGGCTTTAGGGCTTTCTTGCTTGGTTTTCGTCCTTGCCCGAATAACTCCTTAATTAGAGCTGACGAATCCCAAGGTTTGAATGCTCTACCCGTCTTGAGCTGGAAATAGCTATCACCTTGCAGTAAGAGGGAGTCTTGGGGCGGAACGTCCTCGACCTTTGCATCGATCCCGCCATCTTTCGTGGTCGTGTCGAGCGAAATAACGACGCGGTGGCGTGGGAGTGAGGCGCGGGATGCCTCCGCCCACAGCAAACTTCTAAGAAAGACGACTCCGCGGGTCGAATCAAGCGTTCCTAGTACCTTGCTGTCTACGCCGTAGATGCTCACAACCCCCCCTTCCTGGTCCTTGGCATATGCGCGGATTCTTTTCCCTAACTCTATACTCCGGGGATGGCTAAAGCATTGCTTAAGCGAAAGTCGGCTAAGAAGCGACCGCGCAAGGCAAAGGCGGGAACCCGTGGGCTGAGCGCTACTGAAACTCGTCTAGACGACTTTGCTGGAGTTGCAGTCGACGTCCGAAAGCGAGTAGAGGAAGTCGGCGGTCATGTTATCGGCGGTTACTACGACCCGATCGGGAAGAACCCTCTCATCGTTGCCGCCATCCCCGTAGATTCGGTCGAGCCAACACCCTTCCAGCGGGACGTTTCTGACATGCATCACAAGAGACTGGCGGATGTGATCGACAGGACGGGGTACTTCCTGGATCCGATCATCGCGATTACGGCGCCGGAGAAGGGGTTCTGGACGCCGAACGGGGGGCATCGGCTGGCGGCGATGAGGAGGCTGGGGGCGAGGGCGATTACGGCGCTGGTGGTGCCGAAGCGGGAGCTGGCGTGGCAGATCCTGGCGCTGAATACGGAGAAGTCGCACAACCTCAAGGAGAAGTCGCTCGAGGTGATCCGGATCGTGCGGAACCTGCGGGAGGAGGAGGCGAACAAGCCGGAGAAGGCGTTCGCGTACTACCTGGAGGAGGCGTCGCTGGTGACGATGGGCCTGTGCTACGAGAGGAACGCGCGCTTCAGCGGCGGGGTTTACAACTCGTTCGTGCGGCGGCTGACGGAGTTCAGCGAAGAGCCGCTGTCGAAGGCGCTGAAGGTGCACGAGAAGCACGCGGAGATGATTCTGGAGCTGGACGAGAAGGTCGCCGAGGTGGTGAAGAAGCTGAAGGCGAAGGGGTTCGTGAGCCCGTACCTGAAGACGTTCGTGGTGGCGCGCTCGAATCCGCTGCGCTTCATGAAGGAGGCGCCGGAGCTGGAGGACCTGATCAAGACGATTCGTGGCAAGGTGGAGCGATTCAACGTGGACAAGATCAAGCAGTCGGACATCGTCGCCTCCGGCGGCGGGGCGGCGGACGATGAGTAAGGGGCGCTTCAAGCAGTTGACGGTCGAGGAGCTCGACGCGGCGCAGAAGCCGCTCGCCGAGAAGATCCTCAAGGTGTCGAGCCTGGGGATCGGCGGGCCGTACAACCCGCTCCTGCGCAGCCCCGAGCTCGGGCAGATCTACTTCGACCTCTTCAAGTACCTGCGCTGGAACTCGGCGCTGCCGATGCGCCTGTCCGAGCTGGCGATCCTGATCATCGGCCGCCAGTGGCGCTCGCAGATCGAGTGGGTGGCGCACGAGCCGATCGCGCTGAAGGAGGGGTTGTCGAAGTCGATCATCGACGACCTGAGGAAGAAGAAGCGCCCGTCGGTGATGCAGGAGGACGAGGCGGCGCTGTACGACTTCGTGACCGAGCTCTTCACGACCCACAAGGTGTCTGATGCGACCTTCGCCAGGGCGAAGGCGATCTTCAGCGAGAAGCAGCTCGTGGACCTCACGGTGATTGCCGGCACCTACGTGACGGTGGCGGCGCTGATCTCGATGGCGGAGCAGCCGATCCCGGAAGGGAAGAAGCCGGCGTTCGGGCCGGAAGACCCGTAGCGCAGGCGGTGGGCGTTCGCTAGGATCGTTCCATGATGGACATACCCTCGCCGCCGGAGCTGCTTGAGATTGCCGCCATAGCCAGGACAGAGCCCGGGCTGCCGCGGCACTGGACCCGGCAGGAAGAAGACGCACTGCTCGATCTGTGTACCTCGGGGAACGTAGATCCGGAGCACTGGCGTAGCGCGGGGTCGCCTTTCTTCCTTGGCGGAGTGGCTGTTCTGCTCGCCAGCGCTCGAGGTTTCGACCGGCGAACGTATCTGGCGTTAGGTGAGGCGCTCTACCGCGGAATCTCGTTCCTCGAAGTGTTCCAGGTCTGGATGGAACGCACGCCCGTACGCGCAGCTCGCTTTCTTCCCATGGCGCGGGCGCGAATGAGAATTCCCTGCTGAAGCGTAAACCCGCGCGTAACGCGCGGTTCCGGCACCACGTGTATGTGGTCGAGCTGGCGCGCGGGGTGCTCTACGAGCGCAAGTTCCAGAAGGCCAATCCGAACTACAACCCGGAGAAGCCCTGCGTGTACGTCGGGATGACGGGCCTCACGCCGGAACTGCGCTTCGCGCGGCACAAGGCGGGGGCGAAGGCGAACAAGTACGTGCAGAAGTACGGGGTGCGCCTCCTGCCGCAGCTCTACGAGGCCTACAACCCGATGCCGTTCGACGGGGCGGCGGAGATGGAGGTGGAGCTCGCCGTTTCGCTGCGCGAGCGGGGGTTCGGGGTCTGGCAGGGATAGAAACAAAGAAGTGGTATTATTTCTGTAGAAATGAAGCCCCAGGCGTCGAGAACGAAGCCGGCACCCGCCCCCGAGGCGCGGGAGGTGCTGACGAAGGCGGTGGTCAACGCGGCGAAGGCGCTCGCGCTCAGCCAGTCGAAGGTCGCTTCCACGCTCGGAGTGAGCGACCCTACGGCCTCGCGGATCTTTACCGGGAAGTACCTCCTGGACCCGCACCGCAAGGAATGGGAGATGGGGGCGCTGTTCGTGCGCCTGTTCCGCTCGCTGGATTCGATCGTCGGCTCGGACGAGAAGGCCCGGGCGTGGCTGAACAGCGAAAACAGCGCGCTTGGCGCGCGGCCGCTCGACCTCCTGCCGAGCGCCGAAGGCCTGATCCGTGTCCTCCTCTACCTGGACGCCGCGCGCGGTCGCGTCTGAGGCGAGGGTGGCCGAGTTGGCGCTGTGGCGGGCGGTGGAAGCCCAGCACGTGGCGTCGACCCGGCGCCTCGTCGACAGCAACGCGGAGCAGGCCGTGCTGGAGGCGATCCTCGAGCGCTCGAAACCCACGGTGACGGAAGGCGTGGGGAAACTGCATTACCTGCTGTCGACGCCGTTCCGCTATCCGCCGGGGATGTTCGGCTCGCGCTTTCGCAGCCCGGCCGATCCCGGGGTCTTCTACGCGGCGGAGGAGCGGCGCACGGCGTGCGCGGAGGTCGGCTACTGGCGCTGGCGCTTCCTCGCCGACACCGCCGGCCTCGATTCCCTGGGCCCCTCGCCGCAGACGCTCTTCCAGGTGAAGGCGAAGGCGCGGGCGGTGGACCTGCGGAAGAAGCCGTTCGCGCGCGACCAGGCGAAGTGGCGTCATCCTTCCGACTACGGCGCGACGCAGGCTTTCGCGCGCGCGGCGCGCGAGGCGCCGGTGGGCATGATCCGGTACGAGTCGGTGCGCGACCCGGAGAAGGGCGGCTGCGCGGTGCTGCTCGCGCCGGCGGCCTTCGCGAGGCGCGAGCCGGCGGCGCAGCAGACCTGGCACCTCACGGTGACGCGCGGCGCGAGCGCCTGGCAGCGCGACGGCGAGGCGTTCGAGTTCTGCTGGACATGACTTCTAACACCCGCGGCGCGCTGTGGATGCTCGGGGCGGTCGCGTCGTTCTGCGCCATGGCGATCGCTGCGCGCGAGATGCTCAAGACCATGGGCACGTTCGAGATCCTGTTCTTCCGCACCGGGATCGCCTTCGTGATCGTGCTCGCGCTCGCCGGGCGCCAGGGCTGGCACCGCCTGAAGACGCGCATGCCCGGCACGCATCTCTGGCGCAACGCCTTCCACTTCAGCGGCCAGGCGGCGTGGGTGTGGTCGCTCGGCCTGCTGCCGCTCGCCACCGTGTTCGCGATCGAGTTCACCACGCCGGTCTGGGCGGCGGGGCTCGCGGTGCTCTTCCTCGGCGAGCGCCTGAGCGCCGGGCGGGCGGCGATGCTCGCCCTGGGCATCCTCGGCGTGCTGATCATCCTGCGCCCGGGCGTCGCGACGCTGCAGCCGGCGGCGCTGGTGATGCTCGCCGGCGCCTGGGGCTTCGCGGTGCAGATGATCGGCACCAAGCGCCTCTCGGCCACCGACTCGCCGCTCTGCGTGCTCTTCTGGATGTCGATCATCCAGTCGCCGTTCTCCCTCGCGCTCGCCCTGCCGGGCTGGGTCTGGCCGCACGCCGCGCTCTGGCCGTGGGTGGTGCTCGTGGGGATCGGCAGCTTCACCGCCCACTACTGCCTGACCAGCGCCTTCCGCAACGGCGAGGTGAGCGTGATCGGGCCGATCGACTTCGTGCGCCTGCCGGCGATCGCGGTGGTGGGCGCGGCGTTCTATGGGGAGCCGTTCGACCCATGGATCCTCCTGGGGGCCGTCGTCATATTTGCCGGGGTGTGGGTAGGGTTGTTCAGGAAAGCCTAGCGGGAACGGCGCTTGCATCCCGCAGGCAAGGGATGTTCCCAAATCGCGCCATGGACCGCCGCAAAATACGAGTCGGGCTGAAGGTCATCCACCGCCACCGGGTCGGGGACAAGGTCTTCCGGCGCGTCTCCGAGCTGGTCTACGTGGAAGGCCGCCCCCGCGCCCTGCTGGGCTGGATCAATTCGGCCGGCGTTCGCACGCCGCTCTACATCTGCGAGCTCGACCCGGACAAGCTGCGCCGGGCCGAGGGGGTCAAGAACACCTACATCTACGACGAGCTGACCGTCGACCCGCGCTTCGAGCCGCTCACCCCCGAGGGCCATTCCCCCAGCCCCTGAGCGCCTAGCCGGGGGTGTGGCGGTAAGCCTTGCGCGCCCGGTAGAGCGCGAGCCGCTCCTGCGCGTCCTTGTGCTCCGCCGCCTTGAACGCCGGGTCGGCGAGCGCCTTCTCCTGCCAGCGCACCGCCTCGGCGAAGTCGCCGGCCTCCGCGTAGGCGGCCGCCAGCGTGTCGAGGTGCGCCGCATCGCGCCAGCCGCTCAGCGCGTTCGCCTTCCTGGCCAGGTCGACCGCCCGCTTGCCGTCGCGGAATCCCGGCGTGCCGGCGGTGGCGAGCAGCCAGGCGAGCGCGTTGTGCGCCTCCGCGTCCTTCGGCGCCAGGCGCAGCCCGTCCTCGAGGTCGAGCATCGCGCGCTCGTATTCGCCCAGCTCGGAGAACGCGACGCCGCGGAAGACGTGCGTCTTCGCGTCCTTGTTCCGGCGCAGCGCGCCCGTGAAGTCGATGATCGCCGCCTTGTATTCCTTGCGCTGCAGGTAGGCGACGCCGCGGTTGTGCCAGGGCGCCGCGTCCTCGGGCGCGACCGTCATCGCCGCGGTGCAGGCGTCGATCCGCGCGTCGGGCTCCAGGCGCGGCAGGCCGCAGCGCCAGAGCTGGGCTTCGGCGGGTTGGGAGAAAGAATTTCCCGTGAAGAGCAACGTGAGGAAGAACAGCCAGGCCTTCATGGCTTCCACCCGCCCCCCAGGGCCCGCACCAGGCCGACGGTGGCGGCGAGGCGGCGGTTCAGGATCTGCACGGTCGCGCGCTCCTCGGCGAGTAGTGCGGTCTGCGACACGACGACATTCAGAAAGCTGACCGTCCCGGCCTTGTACTGGTTCAGCGTGAGCTGCAGCGATTGCCGTGCCGCGTCGAGCGCGTCGCGCTGCAGGCGCGCCTCCTCGTCGAGCACGCGCAGCGCGGCGAGGTTGTCCTCCACCTCGGCGAAGGCGACCAGCACCGTCTGGCGGTAGTCCGCCACCGTCTCGTCGTAGGCGGCGAGCGCCTGCCCGGAGATCGCGTCGCGCCGGCCGGCATCGAAGATCGTCAGCGCGAGCGCCGGGCCGAGCGACCAGAAGCGCGAGGGCGCGCTGAGCCAGGTGGAAGCGTCGGTGCTGCGGAAGCCCAGCGCGCCGCCCAGGACGAGGCTCGGGAACCACGCCGCTTTCGCCACGCCGATCTCGGCGTTCGCCGCGGCGACGCGCCGCTCGGCGGCGGCGACGTCGGGGCGCCGCTCGAGGAGCTCGCTCGGCATCCCGGGCGGGATCGGCGGCAGGCTGGCGTCGTACGCGCCGCGCTGCGCGATCGCGAGCTGCGAGGGCGGGACGCCGGTCAGCACGGCGATCGCGTGCTCGAGCTGCGCGCGCTGCACGCCGAAGTCGACCGACTGGGCGATCGCGCTCTTCATCTGCGCCTCGGCCTGGACCACGTCGGCGCGCGCCGCGACCCCGGCGTTGTAGCGGTTGTTCGTGAGCTCGAGCGAAGTGCGGTAGGCCGCGACCGTGTCGTCGAGGAGCTTCTTCTGCACGTCGAGCAGGCGCAGCGCGAAGTAGCTCGTCGCGAGCTCCGCCTGCAGCGAGAGCTTCGCCGAGGCCATCTCGCCGGCGCTCGCCTCGGCGAGCGCGCGCGCCGACTCGACCTCGCGGCGCACCCGGCCCCACAGGTCGATCTCCCAGCTCGCGTTCAGGCTCAAGTTGCGGCTGGTCGTGATCCGCCCGGCGGTCACCCCGCCCGCCGAGCCCGTCGGCGAGCGGCTGCGCGTCACCGAGAGGTCCGCGTCGAGGCCCGGGAAGAGCCCGGAGCGCGCGATCGTCACCGCCGCCTGCGCCTGGCGCTGCCGCGCCGCCGCCGCGGCGAGCGTGAAGTTCCCGGCCTCGATCCTCTCCACCAGCGCCGCGAGCTCCGGGTCGCCGAAGATCTCCCACCACTTCCCGCGTGCGATCTCGTCCCTCGGCTGCGCCTCCTTCCAGCCCGCCGGCGTTTCCTTGAACGCCGGCGACTCAGGCGCGGACGGGCGCTCGTAGTCCGGGCCCACCGCGCACCCTGCCAAGGCGAGCAACGAGAGGAAAACAAATCGGTGCCTGACACCGAATCTCATGCGGGCCTCAGCGCGGCGGCTTTTCGCCTCAGGGACCAGAGGCGGAAGCGGTCGAGGTACAGGTAGACCACCGGCGTGGTGTAGAGCGTGAGGAGCTGCGAGAGGATGAGGCCGCCCATGATCGAGATGCCGAGGGGGCTGCGCAGCTCGGCGCCGTAGCCGGTGCCCACGGCGAGCGGGACGGCGCCGACCAGGGCGGCGACGGTGGTCATCATGATCGGGCGGAAGCGCAGCAGCGCGGCCTCGAGGATCGCCGACTCGGGGGAGAAGGGCTCGCCGCGCGCGGCCGCGTCCCTTTCGAGCTGCAGGGCGACGTCGATCATCATGATCGCGTTCTTCTTGACGATGCCGATGAGCAGGATCACGCCGATGAGGGCGATGATATTGAACTCGCGGCCGAAGAGCATCAGCGCGAGGAGCGCGCCGACGCCGGCCGAGGGCAGGGTGGAGAGGATGGTGATCGGGTGCACCAGGCTCTCGTACAGGATGCCGAGCACGATGTACACGGCGAGCAGCGCGGCGAGGATCAGCCAGGGCTGGCTCGCGAGCGAGGCCTGGAAGGCGCGCGCGGTGCCCTGGAACGAGCCGTGGATCGTCGCCGGCATGCCGATCTGCGCCATCGTGCGCTGCACGGCGTCGGTCGCCTGCGACAGCGACACGCCGGGCGCAAGGTTGAACGACATCGTCGCGGCGACGAACTGGCCCTGGTGGTTCACCGAGAGCGGCGCGTTGGTGGTCTCCCAGCGCGCGATCTGCGAGAAGGGCACCAGGCCGTCGGTGGGGGAGACG
>CBDDRX010000033.1:0-14560 GCA_965233165.1 uncultured bacterium
GATCGCCTTCACCTTGAGGTGGTAGGCGGTGAAGACCGCGGCCATCGCGATCGACTGGTCGACGCGCGTGAAGACGCGGTTGAGGAAATCCTGCTCCAGGTTGAGCGGCTGGGGCTGCTCCGCCTCGAGGCAGATGCGGTCCATCGCCTCGACCACCTCGACCGGGAACTTGCCGCTCGCCGTCTCGGCCGAGAGCATCACCGCGTCGGTGCCGTCGAGCACGGCGTTGGCCACGTCGGACACCTCGGCGCGCGTCGGCACCGGGCTCGAGATCATCGACTCCATCATCTCTGTCGCGGTGATGGTGAGCTTGTTTTGCTCGCGGGCGAGCCGGCTCATCTTCTTCTGCAGCGCCGGCACCGAGGCGTCGCCGACCTCGACCGCGAGGTCGCCGCGCGCGACCATGATCCCGTCGGAGCCGCGCATGATGTCGATCAGGGCGGCCTCGCCCACCGCCTCGGCGCGCTCGATCTTGGCGATGAGGAACGCCTTGCCGCCGGCCGCGCGCATGAGCTCGCGCGCCATGTACATGTCCGCCCCGGTCTTGGGGAAGGACACCGCCAGGTAGTCGGCCTGGATCTTCACCGCGGTGCGGATGTCCTCCATGTCCTTGGCGGTCAGCGCGGGCGCCGTCAGCCCGCCGCCCTGCCGGTTGATGCCCTTGTTGTTGGACAGCACGCCGCCGTGGCGCACCTTCGTCTGCACTTCTTCGCCGCGCACGCCGGTCACCTCGAGGACGATCTTGCCATCGTCGAGCAGCAGCACCGAACCCTCGTCGACGTCGCGCGGCAGCTCCTTGTAGTCCAGGCCCGCGCGGTCCTGGTCGCCCAGCTCGCAATTGGCGTCGAGCACGAAGCGCGCGCCCTTCTCCAGCGTCACCTTGCCGTCCTTGAACTTGCCGACGCGGATCTTCGGCCCCTGCAGGTCGCACATGATCGCGACCGTGCGGCCGGCCTTGCGCGAGATCTCGCGCACCAGCTCGGCGCGCTTCAGGTGGTCGTCGGCCGTGCCGTGCGAGAAGTTGAGCCGCACCACGTCGACGCCCGCGCGCACCATGCGCTCGAGGATGGCGGGATCGCTGGAGGCCGGGCCCAGCGTGGCGACGATCTTTGTTGAGCGAAGCATGAGGAGGCGAACGTTAAAGCGATTCGGCGCTTATGTGCAACAGTGGCTGCAGCTTTATTTGTAGTCGTTCGCCAACGCGCTCTCGTACAGACTTTTTGCGTCACTGGCCCCTGCAATCGCCTTGCGCACGTCAGCAAGGGTCAGATCCAGTGCGCGCAGCTTGCCCCCGGCCTCCGCGACGCTTTCGATGCGTCGATAGACGCGCGGATGGGTCTCAGCGTACCGCGCAAGGCCTTGCAGCTTGGGGAGTGCATCTTCGAACTGAATCCCATGCGGGTCGACGATATCTGCGACGACGGCACCGCCCGGTCCCTCGGCGAAGAAGAGAAAGTCCGGCCGCACGACCCGGATGTCCTCCCCTTCCCCGTAGGCGACGCCGAGAGAGTCCTGGCTCGGCCGGCTCGGATTGCGATACCAGAACTTGAACCCTTTCCGTTTCATTTCTGCGTCCAGGACCGCTTTCTCCCAGCGGCTTTGCAACTCGAGCGGATACAGGCCTTGCTCGTCACACAGCAAGTGATGCTCATGCGTCGCCAGCTTTCGCTCGGTTCCGTCCTGCTCGCGCACCGCCGTCGCCTCCATCCAGGAAATCAGCCGTGCCTGGTCAACGTCCTGCGGCTTCCGGCTCAAGGCACTCACCTGGCGATAGGCCTCCTGCCGATCATCGGGCAGCTTCTTGATTCGATCGCTGTATTCAGCCAGCCACGCATCGGACAACTTCTCCGCTTCGGCGTCGAAGATGACCTGGAGGTGCTTCGCCAAGGCTTCCGTGTAGGTCTTCGCGATGTCCGGACTGAGAATACGCGCCGTGCGCCGGTAGGCATCGCTGGTTAAACGCGAATAGGCATATTGATTTAGGTTCTGCCATTAACCTAAAATAAGATCCGTCCTTATTTGAGGTTGCCGAGGCCCGTCATGCACCGCGCCGCGCCGGGTCGCTACGTGAAGGTTACGACGGCCGGGGAACCCTTCCAGGCGTTCGTGCCCGCGCCGCTGCCGCCCGAGCCGGCGGTGGTCTGGGCGCCGGCGTTGCGCGCTCGGTTCGACGCCGCGCTGGTGGCGCTCGGGCGGCTCGACGCGGTCACGAGCCTGCTGCCCAACGCCGGGTTGCTGCTCTACAGCTTCGTGCGCAAGGAGGCGGTGCTGTCGTCCCAGATCGAGGGCACGCAGTCCTCGATCGCCGACCTGCTGCTGTACGAGATCGACGAGCAGCCCGGGGTGCCGATCGATGACGTGCGAGAGGTGAGTCGCTGCGTCGCTGCCCTGGAGATCGGGCAGAAGAAGCTGCGGGGCGGCCTTCCCGTGTGTACGCGGCTCCTGTGCGACATGCACAAGGCGCTCCTCGCCCATCCTCGCGGGCGCGGCAAGGCGCCGGGAGAGGTGCGCCGGTCGCAGGTCTGGATCGGAGGCACCCGGCCCGGCAATGCGGCATTCGTGCCGCCGCCCGCCGATGCCGTGCCGGAGTGCCTGCGGCATCTGGAGCGGTTCATCAACGACCAGCCGGGGCCCACGCCGCCGCTCCTCAAGGCGGCGCTGGCGCACGTCCAGTTCGAGACCATCCACCCGTTCCTCGACGGCAACGGACGCATCGGGCGGCTGCTCATCGTGCTGCAGCTCGTGGCCGATGGCGTGCTGCGCCGGCCCATGCTGTATCCAAGCCTGTTCTTCAAGACGCACCGGGCGCTCTACTACGAATTGCTCAACGAGGTACGCCTGCGCGGCGACTGGGAGCGCTGGCTCGACTACTTCGCCGAGGGCATCGAGGTCAGCGCGACCGAGGCCATCACGACGGCGAACGCCATGCTCGCGCTCGTCAACAAGGATCGCGATCGCATCGCCAGTCTGGGGCGCGCGGCCGCCTCGGCGCTTGCGGTCCACCAGGCGCTGCAGCGGCAGCCTCTCGCCACCTCGGCCGCTCTGGTCAAGGCGACGAAACTCACGCCCGCCACCGTCAACAAGTCACTGGCGCATCTGGAGCGAGTCGGCATCGTCGGCGAGTTGACCAGCCGGCAGCGGGGTCGCGTCTTCAGCTACCGGCGCTACGTCGAGCACCTCTCCGCGGAGCTCGAGCCGCCCTAGGCGCCGATATGGACGACGAGTTCCCGGCGCGAGCCGCGCGTGCGGTGTTCCCAGAGGTACACGCCCTGCCACGTGCCAAGGGCGAGCGCGCCGCCGCTCACCGGGATGGATACGGAAGTTGCAGTGAGCGCCGCCCTGATGTGGCCCGGCATGTCGTCGGGCCCCTCCGCGTCGTGGCGGTAGAAGGGGTCGCCGTCGGGCACCAGGCGGTCGAGCCAGCGCTCAAGGTCGTGCTTCGCCGACGGATCGGCGTTCTCCTGCACGACCAAGCTCGCCGAGGTATGGCGCACGAAGATCGTGCACAGGCCGTCCTCGATGCCGGCCTTCTCCACGGCAGCCTGGACCTGCGCCGTGATCTCGTGCAGCCCCCGTCCGGGCGTGGCGACGGTGAAGTGCTCAACCATCCAGCTCGATGCTTCCCCGCGACACGACGGCCTCCCCGTCGCTCCTGCGGGTCTCGAAGTGAATTCCGTTCTTCTCCCGACCGGCCAGCACCGCGAGCGTGGACGGCATGAGAACCATGCCGCTAAAACGACAGCGCACGCGGCGGACTTTCCCGGGATCGATCCCGTCCAAAACCCTGGAGATCGAGAGGGCGAGCGTCGCAGTACCGTGGAGGATGATTCCCGGCAGCCCGGCGGCGCGGGCGTGCGCGATGTCGGTATGGATCGGGTTCCAGATGCGCGCGCACTCGGTGTAGACGTGGGCGGCATTGGCGGCGACCTCGATCGCGCCGAGCCTCTCCAGCTTGCCTTCAGGCGCGGCGAGCTCGATCGAAGGACCGCGCCCCTCGCCCGCCACGGCGACACCGCGGTAGAGCACGCCGAAGTCGGTCGTCGTCACCGGCGCGCCGGCGGCATCGCGCGTCTCGAAGCGGAACACGACGAAGGCGCCGGGCTTGCGCGGCTGGACGGAAACGATCTCGACGGACGTGTCGAGCCGATCGCCGGGCCGCACGGGCCGGTGGATCCGCAGGTCGTGCTCGGCGTGCACCAGCCTCGGGAAATGGGCGCGCAGCGCCGGGATCTGCCGGATCGGCTGCGAGACCGGCCACTCGTAGCAGACCGGGAAGAGCGGATGGGCGAGCACGCCACCGGCCGCCGCGGTATCGAAATAGCGCGAATCCGTCTCCCCCAGCGCCGCGCTGTAGGCCATCAGCCAGCGCGCGTCGATCTCGTGCCTGGTCGGGCCCGCGCTGGTGCCGACGATGGCGCTGGGGATGTTCAGGAGGAGGCCCGCGCCTCCAGCGCGGCGACCGCCGGAAGGGTTTTCCCTTCCAGGAACTCGAGGAAGGCGCCGCCGGCCGTGGAGATGTAGCCGATGCGGTCCGCAAGGCCGAACTTGTTGATCGCGGCCACCGTATCGCCGCCGCCGGCGATCGAGAACGCCGGGGAAGCGGCGATCGCCCTGCCGAGCGCCTCGGTACCCTTCGCAAACGGCGCTTTCTCGAACACGCCGACCGGCCCGTTCCAGACCACGGTGCCCGCCTTCGCGATCTCCTCTGCATACTGCCGGGCCGTCTCCGGCCCGATATCGAGGATCATCTCGTCGGGCGCGACGGCATCCACGCTTTTCGTTCTTGGATTCGTATCTTCCAGCCCTTTTCCCACCACCACGTCGACCGGGAGCGGCACCTTGCCGGTCTGGAGAAGCTTCTTCGCCTCGGCGACGAGGTCGGGCTCGGCGAGGGACTTGCCGATCGGCTTGCCGGCGGCGAGGAGGAACGTATTGGGGATGCCGCCGCCGACGATCAGGCGGTCGACCTTCTCTGCCAGGGCGGCGAGGATCGTGAGCTTGGTCGAGACCTTCGCGCCGGCGACGATGGCGACCAGCGGCCGCTTCGGCGCGGCGAGCGCCCTGCCGAGCGCCTCGAGCTCCGCGGCCATCAGCGGCCCCGCCACCGCGACCTTCGCCAGGCGCGCCGCCCCGTGGGTCGTGGCTTCGGCGCGGTGCGCCGTGCCGAAGGCGTCGTTCACGTAGACGTCGGCGAGCGCGGCGATCCTGCGCGCCAGCCCCGCGTCGTCCTTCTTCTCGCCCTTGTTGCCGCGGGCATTTTCCAGGACCACGACTTCGCCGGGCTGTACTTGAAATGTCTTTTCAATCCAGTCTTTGACGAGCGGCACCGGCCTGCGGAGAAGCTCGGCAAGCCGGGCAGCGACCGGCAACAGGGAGTCCTCGGACTTGAGAGGCTCGCCCTCTTTCGGCCGGCCCAGATGCGACGTGATCATTACCGCGGCGCCCTGGTCGAGGGCGAGCTTGATGGCCGGGACGGAGGCCCGGATGCGCGTGTCGTCGGTGATGCGGCCGTCCTCGATCGGCACGTTGAGGTCGGCGCGGATGAAGACCCGCTTGCCGCGCAGGTCGACGTCCGTCATCCGCTTGAACTTCATGAGGCTACTTCGCGTTAGGTATGGAGCAGGCCTACTTCGCCTGCATAAGCGCTATCGCGCAGTCCAGCATGCGGTTGGAGAAGCCCCACTCGTTGTCGTACCAGGCGCAGACCTTCACCAGCGTGCCTTCGGAGACCTTGGTGAGCGAGGCGTCGAATACCGAGCTCGCCGGGTTGTGGTTGAAGTCCGAGGACACGAGCGGCGCGTCGTTGTACTCGAGGATGCCCTTCAGGTCGGTCTCCGCGGCCTGCTTCACCGCCTTGTTGACCTCCTCCACGCCGGTCGCCTTCTTCGCCACGAACGAGAGGTCGACGATCGAGACGTTGATCGTCGGCACGCGGATCGAGAAGCCGTCGAGCTTGCCGTTCAGGTGCGGCAGCACCAGGCCGACCGCCGCGGCGGCGCCGGTCTTGGTCGGGATCATGTTGTGCGTCGCCGAGCGCGCGCGGCGCAGGTCCTTGTGGAACACGTCGGTGAGGACCTGGTCGTTCGTGTAGGAGTGGATCGTGTTCATCAGGCCCGAGACCACGCCGATACGGTCGTCGAGCGCCTTGACGAGCGGCGCGAGGCAGTTGGTGGTGCACGAGGCGTTCGAGATCACGGTGTCGGACGCCTTCAGGTCCTGGTGGTTCACGCCCATGACGATGGTGCGGTCCACGTCCTTCTCGCCCGGGGCCGAGATGATCACCTTCCGCGCCCCCGCGTTGAGATGGGCGCCCGCCTTGGCCTTGCTGGTGAAAAGGCCCGTGCACTCCAGCACGACGTCCACGCCCAGCGCCTTCCAGGCCACCTTGGCCGGGTCGCGCTCCGCGACGACCTCGATGCTGTCGCCCCCGACCTGGATTGCATTTTCCTTGACCTGTACTTTTTGCCGGAACGGGCCGTGGACGGTGTCGTACTTCAGCAAATGGGCGTTGGTGGCGGCGTCGCCCAGGTCGTTGATGGCCACGAACTGCAGGCCGTGCTTCTTGCCGGCCTCATAGTGCGCGCGCAGGACGTTGCGCCCGATGCGCCCGAAACCGTTGATGGCTACCTTGATCATCCGAGTGTGCTCCTGACCGCTTCCGCGACTTTTTCGGCGGTGAAGCCGAAGTGCCTGAAAAGATCCCCTGCGGGCGCCGACTCGCCGAAGCGGTCGATGCCGACCACCGCGCCCTGCAGGCCGACGTATTTGCGCCAGTAGTCCGTGACCCCCGCCTCGACCGCGACGCGCGGCAATTCTTCCAGCAATACCGATTTCCGGTAATCGTCCGGCTGGCGGTCGAACACGCTGGTCGAGGGCATGGACACGACACGAACGGCGATGCCCTCCGAGGCCAGCAATTTCTGTGCGCCGAGGGCGAGCTGGACCTCCGAGCCGGTCGCGATGATCACCGCCCGGGGGTTTTCCGCATCGGAAAGCACGTAGGCGCCCTTCGCGATGCCTTCCGCGGCGGCCCGGCTGGCGAAAGGCAGGTTCTGCCGGGAGAGGAGGAGCGCCGTCGGCGCCTTGCGCTCCAGGGCGGCGCCCCAGGCGACGGCCGTCTCCACCGTGTCGCACGGCCGCCAGACGTCCAGGCTCGGAATCAGGCGCAGGGTCGCTGCGTGCTCGATCGGCTGGTGGGTCGGCCCGTCCTCGCCCAGGCCGATGGAGTCGTGGGTGAACACGTAGATCGCGCGCACCTTCATGAGCGCCGCCATGCGGATGGCGTTGCGCGCGTAGTCGGAGAAGACGAGGAAAGTGCCGCCGTACGGGATGAAGCCGCCATGCAGCGCGATGCCGTTCATCATCGCGCACATGCCGAACTCCCGCACGCCGTAGAAGAGATGGTTGCCGGAGAGGATCGGGCCGGGCGCGACGGCCCGCGAGGCCTTCACCATGGTGAGGTTCGAGCCGGTCAGGTCCGCCGAGCCGCCGAGCAGCTCCGGCAGCCTCGGCTTGATCGCCTCCAGCACATTCTGCGAGGCCTTGCGGGTCGCGATCGTCTCCGCCTTTTGCGCCGTTTCCTCGACCAGGGAACCCAGCCAGCCGGCCGGCAACTCCCCCTTCATCCGCCGGGTGAACTCCGCCGCTTCGCCGGGGAATCGTTTCTCATATTCCTTGAAGGTGCGGTTCCACCGGCGCTCCGCACGCTTCCCGGCTTCCTTCGCATCCCACCCGTTCCTGACCTGCTCGGGAATTTCGAAGGGAGGATGGCTCCAGCCGATGGCCTGGCGGGTAGCGGCGATCTCCTCGGCGCCCAGCGGGGCGCCGTGGGCGGCGCCGGTATTGGCCTTCTTAGGGGCGCCCTTGGCGATGACGGTCTTGCAGCAGATCAGCGTCGGCTTCGCCTTCTCCCGCTTTGCCTTGCGGATCGCCTTGTCCACGGCCTCCACGTCGTGGCCGTCGACGTTCGGGATGACCTGCCAGCCGTAGGCGGCGAAGCGCTTGGGAACGTCGTCCGTGTACCAGTGGGCGATGTGCCCTTTCTCCGAATCGATCGAGATGCCGTTGTCGTCGTAGAGGGCAATCAGCTTGCCGAGACCCAGGGTGCCGGCGAAAGACCCGGCCACGTGGGAGATCCCTTCCATCATGCAGCCGTCGCCCATGAACACGTACGTGTAGTGGTCGACCAGCGCCAAGTCGGGCTTGTTGAACTGCGCGGCGAGGAGCTTCTCGGCGAGCGCCATGCCGACGGCGTTGGCGAAGCCCTGCCCGAGCGGTCCGGTGGTGGTCTCGTCGCCCGGGGCGTAGCCGTACTCCGGGTGGCCGGCGGTCTTGGAGCCGAGCTGGCGGAAGCGCTTCAGCTCCTCCATCGGCAGCGGATAGCCGGTGAGGTGCAGCAGCGCGTAGAGGAGCATCGAGCCGTGGCCGTTCGACAGCACGAAGCGGTCGCGGTCGGCCCAGGCCGGGTTGGCGGGGTTGTGCCGGAGGTGGCGCGTCCAGAGCGCCACCGCGATCTCGGCCATGCCCATCGGCATGCCGGGGTGGCCGGACTTCGCCTGCTCCACCGCATCCATCGCGAGCGCGCGGATGGAATTGGCGAGCTCGCGGTCCGCGGCCTTGGGAAGGGGAGACGCCTTCGGCGTCAGCGGTGAATCCATGGGAGGGCGCAAATTATACTCAGCGGCATGATCGAACTTCCGTTCTCGGCGCCGCCCGACTATCAGCATCTTTGCTCCTGCGATAAGCCGGGTGAAGGGCACTGGTTCGTGTTCCGCGGCGACCAGCTTCTCGTCGAGATGGGGCCGCCCGACCCGCGCCCCTCGGACGACCCGCGGGTGCGCAACCGACCGTCCTGGGCCCGCCTGCCGTTGCAAAAAAACCACAACTGGTTGGGTGAGTCGGCGCTGCGAACGCTATATCTAGGGCGTCTACAGGGCAGCGATTGCTGGGCCGCCGAGCTGGCGAAGGACGCCCCGGCGCCCGCGCCCGGGCATTCCTGGGAAGGCCTGCGCGCGCTCTTCACGGTGCTCGATGACGCCCATTTCGCCCTCGCCGGGCGCGCGCTGCAGCTCGTCGACTGGGACCGCACGCACCAGTTCTGCGGCCGCTGCGGCACCCGGACAGAGGCGAAACGCGACGAGCGCTCGCGGGTCTGCCCGGCCTGCAGGCTCTCGGCCTACCCGCGCGTCGCGCCGGCGACGATGATGCTGGTGAAGCGCGGCCGCGAGGTCCTCCTGGGGCGCAGCCCGCACTTTCCGCCCGGCATGTACAGCGCGCTCGCGGGCTTCGTCGAGCCCGGCGAGTCGCTCGAGCAGTGCGTGCGGCGCGAAGTGGCCGAGGAAGTCGGCGTGCGCGTAAACAACATCCGCTACTTCGCCAGCCAGTCGTGGCCGTTCCCGCACTCGCTCATGATCGCGTTCGTCTGCGACTGGGAGAGCGGCGACATCCGCCCGCAGGAGGGAGAAATCGAAGCGGCAAACTGGTTCGAAGTATTGCAATTGCCGAAACTTCCAAGCAGAATCTCGATCGCGCGCAGGTTGATCGATGCCGTTGTCAAGGACTTGATCGATCCAGGCGGCAAAACGAACGATGTTTAGGAGGTTTTGAACGAGTTGAGCGCAATCGGAAAGCGCTGTGTGCGCCGCAAGGCGCGGATGGAAGGCGAGGCTGCAGACGCGGGCTTCGCCTTCGCATTTTGGAGGATGGAAAAATGAACGGTCTGCATCTCATCGGTGACCTCACCGGCTGCCGCTGCGAACCGCAGCTCCTTCTGGACGGCGAGCGCTTCCGCGCCAAGTGCCTGGACATGGTGTCCGCGGCCGGTCTCACGACCATGGACGCGACTTTCCACACCTTCGACGGCGGCGGCTTCACGGGCACGGTCGTGCTCGCGGAATCGCACCTGGCGATCCATACCTGGCCCGAGCGCCAGGGGCTCACGCTCGACGTCTACGTCTGCAACTACAGCGCCGACAACTCCGTCAAGGCGCGGAAGCTGTTCGACCAGCTGGTCGACTACTTCCAGCCCGGCGAGGTCGCGAAGCACGAGGTCGACCGGGGCGACCACCTCCTGATGGAGCCGCTCAACGACTCCACGGGCTTCTACATCAAGGCCTCGAAGCAGCTCGGGGAGTGGCAGACGCGCTACCAGAAGCTGGCGATCTACGAGACGCCGCACTACGGCAAGCTCTTCCGCCTCGACGGGTTCAACATGACCTCCGAGAAGGACGAGTTCGTCTACCACGAGAACCTCATCCACCCCGCGCTCACCGCGCACGCGGCGCCGAAGAAGGTGCTGATCATCGGCGGCGGCGACGGCGGCTCGTCGGAGGAGGCGCTCAAGCACCCGAGCGTGGAGCAGGTGACCCTGGTCGAGATCGACGGGGACGTCATCGAGGTGGCCAAGCAGCACTTCAAGGCCGTCCACAACGGCGTCTTCGACAACCCGAAGCTGCGGGTTCTCGTCGACGACGGGATGAAGTTCGTGCGCGAGACCCAGGAGAAGTTCGACCTGATCGCGCTCGACCTGAACGACCCGATGGGGCCGGCGGAGGCGCTGTACTCGGTCGAGTTCTTCCAGCAGCTGCGGGCGGCGCTCGCCCCCGGAGGCGCGCTCGTCCTGCACATCGGCTCGCCGGTGGCGCGGCCGGAGCGCGTGGCGGAGCTCGCCCAGCGCCTGAACGGCGTGTTCCGCATCGTGCGCCCGTACACCATGTATATCCCGCTCTACGGCTCGCTGTGGGCGATGGCGGTGTGCTCGGACAAGCTCGACCCGAAGGCCTTCACGGCCGACGAGATCGACCGGCGCATCGAGGCGCGCAAGCTCCAGGCGCTGCAGTACTACAACGGCGAGACCCACGAGGGCGTGTTCGCCCTGCCCAACTTCGTGCGCGACCAGGTCACCCCGGCGCGCCTGAAGGCCCCGGCGCGCGGGCGCCGGCTGGGCGTCGTCCGGGCCGCCAGCAAGTAGACCTGGCTATCGCAATGCAACAAGGGGGTATCCGCCTCGGATAACCCCTTGTTGAGCCTCGTGAATCGCCGTTCGCAGACCTGGAGACGCGAAAGAAGTACGGGCCTTCGGTCCTGGATTCGCACGTACTGCGAGAAGCTCGAGCGCCAGTACGGCAGCCCTAGGCACGGCAACAAGCGCGATCCGCTCGACGAACTGGTCTACATCATCCTCTCCACTAGGACCGGCGAAGCCGTCTTCCGTGGCATCTACCGGGACCTCAAGAGGGCGTTTCCGTCCTGGGACGACGTGGCAGCCCGGCGAGTTGCGGAGTTCCACCGCATCCTCGCTCCTGGCGGGCTTTCGTCGGTTAAGGCCTATCAGCTCCTCGGCATCTTCTCTACGCTGCGCCGCGAGTTCGGCCGCGCGACGCTCACTCCGCTGAAGGCGATGTCGGACCAAGATGCCGAACGCTTCCTAACGAGCCTGCCAGGCGTCGGCAAGAAGGTCGCCAAATGTGTGCTTATGTACTCGCTCGACCGTCTGGTACTACCCGTAGACGTGCATACGCACCGCATCGCCATGCGGCTGGGCCTAGTCGCCAAGCGCCGACCCGATACATCTCAAGACCTTATCGAAGCCCAAGTGCCACCCGAGCTTCGCTACGGATTCCACGTCAATGCCATCGCGCATGGCCGCACGATCTGTCTGCCGCGTAAACCTACTTGTGGCGCCTGCGTTTTGCGAGAATGCTGTCCGTATCCCAAGAAGGGAAGAAGAAGTGAACTCTAAGAACGGGGACCGTCCGACCTGCATCGACCTCTTCGCCGGCGCCGGCGGCCTCGCGCTCGGTTTCGAGCAGGCGGGCTTCGACGTGGCTGCGGCCGTGGAGTACGACCCGATTCACGCCGCGATTCACAAGCTCAACTTCCCAGAGGCCGAAGTCATCTGCCAAGACGTGCGCGAGATCACCGGCGACGAGATCCGCCGCCGCGCGGGCTTGAACGGGCGCTCGATCGACGTCGTCGTCGGGGGGCCACCCTGCCAGGGGTTTTCCCTCATTGGGCACCGCGTGCTCGAGGACCCGCGCAACGAGCTGGTGTTTCACTTCGTACGGCTAGTGACGGAGCTCAAGCCCAAGGCCTTCGTGTTCGAGAACGTTGCCGGCATGGCGAGCGGACCGCATCAGAAGCTGCTGGAAGAGCTCGTGCAACGGTTCGAGGCCTCGGGCTACAAGGTGCGGCTGCCATACCGCATCCTCAACGCGAGCCACTTCGGCGTACCGCAAGATCGGCGCCGCCTGATCCTCCTCGGCGCGCGCCGCGGCATCCGGGTGCCGAAGTACCCAACGCCCCGCACCGCACCGCCCAACGGTAAGGGGAAACGCATGGGCGAGCTCGTCAAAGGCCTCAAGCCCACGCCCACCGTCTGGGACGCGATCAAGGACCTCCCCGACATCGAGCAGTACGAGCGCTTGCTGAACGACGACATGATGCAGCCGGTGAAGTACGGCAGGGGCTCCCCCTACGCGCTGCGGCTGCGCGGCCAAGAACGCGATCCCTCCGACTTCAGCTATCCGCGCGCGGCAGCATGGGAAGGAGTGTCAGGTTGCCTGCGTGCCGAGCACACCGACGAATCGCGCCGCCGGTTCACCGAGACCGTGCCAGGCTCGGTTGAGTCAATCAGCCGCTTCCTGCGGCTCGATCCCGCTGGGCTGTGCAACACGCTGCGCGCGGGCACCGCCACCGACCGCGGCGCGTTCACCTCGCCGCGCCCGCTCCACCCCGCATTCGCACGCTGCATCTCGGTGAGAGAGGCGGCGCGGCTGCATTCGTATCCCGACTGGTTCCGCTTCCACAAGACGATCTGGCACGGCTTCCGCCAGATCGGCAACTCCGTACCGCCGCTGCTCGGTCGCGCGATTGGGGAAGCGATCATCGAAGCGCTCGCGCTCAAGCAGTCGAAGCCGCGGCGCGTCGTGCGCCTCGGCCAGGAGGAGCTCGCGCGCCTCACGATGAAGGAAGCGGCCGCAGCTTTCGGCGTGCGCGCCGACGTGATTCCCGCGAGGCAGCGCAAGGTCGCGAGCGCCGGTTGATGGCCAAAGCCAAAGGCGCCGGCAAGAAGAAGGGCTCGACCAAGAAGATGTACGAACAGGTCATCAAGCACGTCTTCAACGCGCGATTCAAGAAGGGCGCCTGCTCGGTCGACTTCAGCCGAGCCGAGGTCGAAGACGCGGCTAGGAAGTTGGGGCTCGATCCGAAGAACGTCGGGGACGTCATCTACTCCTACCGCTACAGGCGCGACCTTCCCGTCGAGATCGCCGAGCGCGCGCGCAAGGGCGAGGTCTGGATCATCCGCGGCACCGGCTCGGCCAAGTACCGCTTCGACTCCGTCGCCATCGACTACGCCTACATCAAACCGAGAAGCGGCTTGGCAGAAACGAAGGTCCCTGACGCGACACCGGGCGCCATCGCTATGTACGCGCTCGACGACGAGCAGGCGTTGCTCGCCCGTGTGCGCTACAACCGCCTGATCGACATCTTCCTAGGTGTGGCGAGCTACTCGCTGCAGAGCCACCTGCGCACGCAGGTCGGCGAAATCGGCCAGGTCGAGACCGACGAGGTCTACGTAGGCATCGACCGCCAGGGCGCGCACTACGTCTTCCCAGTGCAGGCCAAGGGCGGCGACGATCGCCATAGCATCGTCCAGATCGAGCAGGACATCGCGATGTGCAAAGCAAAATTCCCGGCCTGCATCTGCCGTCCCATCGCGGCGCAGTTCATCGGGCGCGAGAAGATCGCGCTCTTCACCTTCGAGGAAGCGCGCGGCGGCGAAGCCAAGATCCTCAACGAGCGCCACTATATGCTCGTGGAGCCGAATCAGATCTCCAAGGAAGATCTGGAAAACTACCGCAAGCTTGCGAACCGGGCTAGCTAGCGCCGAACCTTAGGGTAGCGACTTGAGCGCGTCGGCCACGGTCGAGAAGATGCGCTCGATCTGCGCCTTCTCGACGATCAGCGGCGGGGAGAAGGCGAGGATGTCGCCGGTGAAGCGGATCAGGACCCCGGCTTCGAAGCACTTCAGGAACGCCTCGTAGGCCCGGGCGCCCGGCTTGCCGGGCCGGGATTCCAGCTCGACCGCCCCCATCAGGCCGAAGTTGCGGATGTCGACGACGTGCGACGCGCCCTTCAGGGCGTGGATCGCCTGCTCGAAGTGCGCTTCCAGCGAGGCGCCGCGGGTCAGCAGGCCTTCCTCGGCGTAGGTGTCGAGGGTGGCGATGCCGGCCGCGCAGGCGAGCGGGTGGCCGGAGTACGTGTACCCGTGGAACAGCTCGATGCCGTCCGGGGCGTCCATGAAGGTGTCGTAGATCGAGTCCTTCGCGTACACGGCCCCCATCGGCACGGTGCCGTTGGTCATGCCCTTGGCCACCGTGAAGAGGTCGGGCAGCACGCCGAAACGCTGGCTCGCGAACGGCTGGCCGAGGCGCCCGAAGCCGGTGATCACCTCGTCGAAGATGAGCAGGATGCCGTGCTTGGTGCAGACCTCGCGCAGCCGCTCCAGGTACCCCCTGGGCGGGACAAGTACGCCGGCGGAGCCTGCGTCCGGCTCGAC
>CBDDRX010000034.1:0-3070 GCA_965233165.1 uncultured bacterium
CTCGGCCGGCGCTACGGCGACCGGTTCGACGGCGACGCGCGCGAGTTCATGGGCTACATCGTCGACGGCGCGGCGCGCATGAAGCAGCTGATCGAGGATCTCCTCGCCTACTCGCGCGTCGGCACGCGCGGCAAGGAGTTCCGCCAAGTCGAGGTCGCGGCGGCGCTGCGCCGCGCGCTCCTGAACCTGAAGAACGCGCTCGACGAGTCGAGCGGCACGGTGACCAACGACCCGCTGCCGAAGGTCCGGGGCGACGACACGCAGCTCGCGCAGCTCTTCCAGAACCTGATCGGCAACGCGCTCAAGTTCCGCTCCCCCTCGGTGCCGCGGATCCACGTTTCATGCACTGAAAAGGACGCCGAGTGGGAGCTCGCCGTGAGCGACAACGGCATCGGCATCGACGCCCAGTACTTCGAGCGCATCTTCATGGTCTTCCAGCGGCTGCACAACAAGACCGAGTATCCCGGCACCGGCATCGGCCTCGCCATCTGCAAGAAGGTGGTGGAGCGCCACGGCGGGCGCATCTGGGTCTCCTCGAAGCTCGACGAGGGCACCGTGTTCCACTTCACGCTTCCGAAGGAAATCCCATGACCGTCGAGCGAAACACCCCCATCGACATCCTGCTCGTCGAGGACAACCCCGGCGACGAGCGCCTCACCCGCGAGGCGCTCAAGGAGGGAAAGGTCTACAGCAACCTGCACTGGGTAAAGGACGGCGTGGAGGCGCTCGACTTCCTGCGCCGCACCGGCAAGTACGGCGCCGCGCCGCGCCCGGACATCATCCTGCTCGACCTCAACCTGCCGAAGAAGGACGGGCGCGAGGTGCTGGCCGAGATCAAGAAGGACGAGCGGCTCAAGCGCATCCCGGTGGTCATCCTCACCACCTCCAAGGCCGAGGAGGACGTGATGCGCACCTACAACCTGCACGCGAACTGCTACGTCACCAAGCCGGTCGACCTGGAGAAGTTCATCGTGGTGGTGAAGTCGATCGACGCCTTCTGGCTGACGGTCGTCACGTTGCCGAATGGCCATTGAGATCGAGGCCCAGGCCTTCATCCAGAAGGTCCTCCTCATCGAGGACAACCCCGGCGACGCGCGGCTGATCCGCGAGATGCTCGCCGAGGAGGACGGCGCGCCCTTCGACCTGCGCTACGCCACGCGGCTCGCCGACGGGATCGAGGCGCTCGGCAAGGAGGCGCCGGCGCTCGTGCTGCTCGACCTCTCGCTCCCGGACAGCTTCGGCCTCGAGACCTTCGCCCGGGTGTACGCGCATTCGCCGGGCGTGCCGATCATCGTCCTGACCGGCAACGACGACCAGACGGTCGCGCTGTCGGCGGTGAAGGGCGGCGCGCAGGACTACCTGGTCAAGAGCCGCCTCGAGCGCGAGCTGCTGCTGCGCTTGATGCAGTACTCGATCGAGTGGAAGCGCTACCAGGTGCAGCTCGAGCACCAGGCGAACTACGACGCGCTCACCGGCCTGCCCAACCGCAACCTGCTGCACGACCGGATGCGCCAGGCGGTGTTCGCGCAGCGCTCGCCGCGCGCCATGGCGGTGGTGTTCATCGACCTGGACAACTTCAAGTTCGTCAACGACAGCCTCGGCCACGGCGTGGGCGACAAGCTCCTGAAGGGCATGGCCGAGCGGCTGCGCGCGGTGCTGCGCGAGGGCGACACGGTGGCGCGCCTGGGCGGCGACGAGTTCGTGGTGATCCTGAACGACCAGACCAGCGAGGAAGTGATCTTCCGCGCGATGCAGCGCATCATCCACGAGGTCGGCCTGCCGATGAACGTCGACGGCCACGATCTCTCCCTCACCTGCAGCGCCGGCATCAGCCTCTACCCGCAGGACGGCGGCGACGTCGAGACGCTGCTGCGCAACGCCGATGCGGCGATGTACCGCGCCAAGGACCACGGCCGCAACAACTTCCAGTTCTACACCTCGGAGATGAACGAGCGCATCAACGAGCGCGTCGCGCTGGAGAACGCGCTGCGCCGGGCGCTCGAGCGCGACGAGTTCCTGCTGCACTACCAGCAGAAGGTCGACCTGCGCGGCGGCAGCATCGCCGGCGCCGAGGCCCTGGTGCGCTGGAACCACCCGGAATGGGGGCTGCTGCGCCCGGAGCGCTTCATCCCGGTGGCCGAGGAGACCGGCCTGATCGTGAAGATGGGCGAGTGGGTGCTGCGCGAGACCTGCCGCCAGACGCGCGCGTGGATCGACCGCGGGCTGACGCCGGGCCTCGTCTCGGTCAACCTCTCGGCGCGCCAGTTCCGCCAGGAGGGGCTGGTGCGCCTGGTCTCGCGCGTCCTCGAGGAGACGGGCCTCGACCCGCAGCACCTCGAGATCGAGCTGACCGAGAGCATGGTGATGCAGAATGTCGCGGCGGCGATCGCCACCCTGCACGGGCTGAAGTCCCTGGGCGTGCAGCTCTCGGTGGACGACTTCGGCACCGGCTACTCGAGCCTCGCCTACCTGAAGGACTTCCCGATCGACACGCTGAAGATCGACCGCTCGTTCGTGCGCGACATCGGCGCCGGCCTGACCCCCGACGAGGGGGTCATCGCGCAGGCGGTGATCCAGCTCGGCCACGCCCTGCACCTCAAGGTGAACGCCGAGGGCGTGGAGACCGACACCCAGGTGCGCTTCCTGCGCCGGCACGGCTGCGACGAGGCGCAGGGCTTCTTCTACGGCGAGCCGCTGCCGCCCGAGGGGCACGCCGCGCTGCTCGGGGCCGCCGCCGGGCGGAGGGCGCGCAAGTAGGCAGTAAACTGCCGGCATGTCCGATGCGGATGACCGTCCGGTGGTGCTGGCAGTCGACGATGTGGCGGAGATCCTCGCCCTGGTGCAGCGCGCCCTGAAGGAGGACTACCACGTCCTGACCGCGGAGGACGCCGGCGCGGCGCTCGACCTGGCGGCCGGCCCGCGCCGCCCGAACCTGATCCTGCTCGACGTCGACATGCCCGGCGCCTCGGGCTTCGACGCGATCCGGGTGCTCAAGTCCGAGCCGCAGACCGCCGACATCCCGGTGCTCTTCCTCTCCGGCCTCGAGGACCCGGCGGCGCAGGTCGAGGGG
>CBDDRX010000035.1:0-14675 GCA_965233165.1 uncultured bacterium
CGCGGGCGACGAGATCGGCGATCTCTCGCGCAGCTTCTCCACGGTGCTCGACCGGCTCGCGCAGTACAACCGCTACCTGGAAAGCATGGCCGGGCGCCTGTCGCACGAGCTGCGCACGCCGATCGCGGTGGTGCGCTCCTCCCTCGAGAACCTGAAGCTGCAGCCGTTGCCGGCGGAGGCCGCGACCTACCTCGCGCGCGCCGGCGACGGCCTGCGCCGGCTCGACGTGATCCTCACGCGCATGAGCGAGGCGAAGCGCCTCGAGCAGCTCGTTCGCCAGGGCGAGCGCGAGCGCTTCGACGCGCGCGAGGTCGTGCGCGGCTGCGTGTCCGGCTACGGCACCGTCTTCAGGGGCCTGAGGTTCGACCTGGAAACCCCGGAGGCGCCCGTCTGGCTGAGCGGCTCGCCGGATCTCTACGCGCAGATGCTCGACAAGCTCGCGGCGAACGCGGCCGATTTCTCGAGCGACGGCGCGGTGGGCGTGCGGCTGTTCGTGAGGAACGGCGAGGCGGTCCTGACCGTGAGCAACGCCGGGCCGCGCCTGCCCGAAGCCATGCAGGGCAAGCTCTTCGAGTCGATGGTCTCGCTGCGAAAGACGGACGGCGGCGGCGAGCCGCACCTCGGCCTCGGGCTCTACATCGTGCGCCTGGTCGCCGGGTTCCACGGCGGCAGCGCCGAAGCGCTCGACCGGGAGGACGGCTCGGGCGTGGTGGTGCGCGTCCGCACGCCGCTGGCGGCGTCCTGACCCGCTCGCGCTGTAAGGACACTGCAACATCCGTCGCTAGAATCGGCACATGGCGAGGAAGAAGCTGGCCGCGGCGGAGGAGCGGCTTCCCGATCCGCACGGCGCCCTGAAGAGCGAGCTGGAGCACGCGCGCTCCATCCTCGAGGTGCGGCGCAGGCTCGATGACGTCGCGGCGCACGAGTTCCGCCGCTCCATGAAGCGCGCCCGCGCGCTGCTGCGCCTGTTGCGCGACGTGGTCGGCGAGCGCGCCTACGCGCGGGAGAACCGCACGCTGCGCGACGCGGCGCGGGTGCTCGGGCCGATGCGCGACGCCCAGGTCCTGCGCAAGACGCTCGCCGAGGTGGGTGCGCACCCGGCCCGCGACAGCCTTCCGCGCGCGCAACCGGCGCCCGTGAAGCCGCTGCTCGCGGCGCTCGCAGGCGCAAAGGCACGCACCGACAACTGGCGCATGCCGCGCGCGAAGTGGCCGGCGCTCGCGGCCGGCATCGAGCGCCTGTACCGGCACGGCCGCTATGCCGTGCGCACCGCCGAGGCGCAGCCGACCGACCGCAACCTCCACGAGTCGCGCAAGCAGATCAAGCGCCTCGGCGCGACGCTCGCTTTCCTGGAGCCCGTCGGCGTGAAGAAGGTGAAGAAGCTGGTGAAGCGCGCCGACGCCGTGGCGGAGAACCTCGGCGACGACCACGACCTCGCGCTGCTCGGCCGCCGCGCCGGCAGCTATGGACTGGAGCCCGCCGTGCGGGCGCGGGTGCGCAAGCGCCGGCGCAAGCTCCAGAAGCGCGCGCTGAAGAAGGCCGGCCGCCTTTTCCGCGCCAAGCCGAAGCGGTTCCTGAAGCGCCTCGCGCGGGCCCCCATCGGGGCGTAGCCGCCACATAGTCCAGATAGAAAAGAAAAAGGCCCGGGGTCACCGGGCCTTCTCGTACGACGACTGCGGAGGCTTAGAGCGGCTTGATGTTCGCCGCGGCCGGACCCTTGGGGCCGTCCTTCACCTCGAACGACACCGCCTGGTTCTCCTTGAGGGACTTGTAGCCGTCCATCATGATCGACGAGTGGTGCGCGAACAGGTCCTTGCCGCCGTCATCCGGCGTGATGAACCCGAAGCCCTTGGAGTCGTTGAACCACTTCACTTTGCCAGTAGCCATTTCCACTTCCTTTTATGTATCGAGACGAACCGCGCCCCGCTTCGGGCATGACGATCAAGGAAGGGAATTGACTGCCACTACGAAAGCCGCGGATGCTTTGCGGCTTGGGTGGGGACGGGCAACTTCACTGCTTGAAGATCACTGCGGGCGGGACTCTACCACACTTCAAGTGTGTTCCAATGGAGGGGCCCCACCGAAGCCCCCGGGCCCGTCTCCGGCAATTCCGCCAGACCCTCGCTTCGCTGTTCCCCCCAGGAGGGTCGCATGCAGCCCAGCAAGATCGTTCCCCTGAAGCGCGGCCGCGCCGCGGACTGGACCCCCGAGCGCCTCGCGCAGCTCGGCAAGCACGACGTCGAGCGCCTGCGCGAGAACGCGCTGCGCCTCGGCGAGGCCGAGCTCGCGGCGCTCTGCGCGCAGGTGCTGCAGGGCCTGCCGAAGGGCGCCGGCAAGGGCAACGGGCCGCTCAAGGCGGTACCGAAGAACCTGCGCCTGCAGCCGCGCACCAAGGCCTTCGAGGCGCGCGGCGTGCGCCTCACCGATCCGCGCACGAGCTGGAGCGGCGTGGCGAAGGACGGCACCGTCGTCATTGCGCTCTGGGCTTCCGCGGTGCAGACCCGCAACGGCCACTGCGCGTGCCTCCTCTGGGCGCCGAACGTCGACGGCTCGCGCCCCTGGGCCGACGGCCCGGCCGGCAAGGAGCGCCTCGAGCACGCGCGCCTCGCGCTCTCGCGCGGCAACGCGACGGGGCTGCTGGTGCACGGCGAGAGCCTCGCCGACCGGCTGCCAGAGGACAAGGCGCGCAGCATCCACGGCGTCGACCCGCAGGTCGTGCTCGCCCTCGAGGTCGAGCGCGACGGCGACGAGTACTGGGCCGTGTGGGGCCGCAGCGCCACCGCGCCGAAGAAGCGCGCGGCCGCAAGCGCCGCCTCCGCCCCGGCCGACACCGCGAAGGCCTAGCGCGCTTCTTTCTGTTAGTGCGCGCGCTGCACGCCGGTGGGCTCCGGCCAGCCCGGCCTGCCCGGCCCGGTCGAGGCGCCGTGCTCGCCGCCGATCCGGATCGGCTTGCCTTCGCTGTCCGCGAGCACGCTTCCGCCGCCGCCCGTGCCGCATGCGGCGAGGCCGGACGCGAGGACCGCGGCCGCCAGAAGGGTTCGCATGGATCTGCGGGTCATGCCTCCCCCGCAGCAAGCGGCGTACCGACTAGCGCGTGGCCTCAACCTCCACGCGCCGGTCCGGCTGCAGGCAGGCGACGAGCTTCGCGTTGTCGCGCCGCTCCTCGCCCATCGCCTCGCACACGCTAACCGGACGGGCCGCGCCCGCCACATCCACCGCGATCACGGAAGGCAGCACGCCCTGCTCCATCAGGTAGTCGCGCACCGCGTTCGCGCGTCGCGCGGAAAGGCCGACGTTGTACTCGGCGCCGCCCAGGCGGTCGGCATGCGCGACCGCGACGACGCGCTGCGCCTCGCCGGCGAAGTAGCGCTGCGCGAGCTCGTCGAGCGCCTTGCGCCCTTCGGCCCGCAGCTCCGCGCCGTCGAAGTCGAACAGCACCGCCGCCGAGAGCGCAGCGCGCTGCGGGCGCGGCGCGCCGGCGACCTGCCAGGTTTCGCCGTAGCCGGTCTTCACCGCCTCGCCGGCGGCGGTGACGTAGTCGGGCTGCGCGCTGGCGGCGCTCGCAGTGAAGGCGGCGAAGATCAGGACGTGCTTCATGGGGGTTCTCCCGTGGTGGTTGGCGACGGGAGAGATGCTCGCGCCCGCTCCGGGCGCGGCGCGGGATGCGCCGCGGCCTTTTCAGCGGCCGATCAGGGCAAATCCGGGATCAGCAGGGATTGCTGATGCTGCCCGGCATGCAGGGGCCGACCGGCCGGCCGGCACCGGGGGCGGGGCCGAAGACGCCCGGGGTGATCTGGCTGCCGGGGGAAGCGGGGAGGCGCCCTGCGCCTGGGAGGGAACTGCCGCCCAGCGAGGAGTTGCGCTCCATCGGGTCGGTCACGCCGGGCAGCGTGCTCAGGCCCGGCGTGGTGTCGCTTCCGGGCAGGCGCGTGTCGCCCGGGCGAAGGATCGCTCCGGTCGAGGGAATCTGCGTCTGCGGGCTGCTGGAGCCGAGCGCCGACCCGGGCGAGCTCGTCGTTCCCGAGCTTTGCGCGAAGCACACGGGCACTGCAGCGGCGAGCGCGAGCGCGATGAAAGATTGCTTGAGCATGGTGGCCTCCTTGCCGGAAGGCCGCTGCAAGCGCCGTGCCGCCTTACTTCGTCTCCAGCAGCTTGACGAGCGCGAGGAGCAGGCGGTTGGCGGGCACCGGGATGCCGAGTGCGTCGCCCTTGCGCACGACCAGGCCGTTCAGGTGCTCGATCTCGGTGGGCTTGCCGCGCGCGAGGTCCTGCGCGGTGGAGGAGAGCTGCCCGGGCATCGTCTCGCCGATGCGGCGCACCGCGGCGTGCAGGTCGCCGGGCAGCGTGACGCCGCTCGCGCGCGCCACGGCGAGGCATTCGTCCACCACCGCGGCCATGACCTGCGGTACCTCGCCGCCTGCAACGAGGCGGCCGTAGGGAAGCTGGACGATCGCGGAGAGCGCGTTGTACGCGCAGTTGACGACCAGCTTCGCCCAAAGCGCGCCGGCAACGTTCGCGGATACTTCCACCGGCACGCCCGCCACGCCGAGCGCGGCGGCAATGCGCGCGCTCGCCGCCGAGGGCCCGATCACCAGCTCGCCTCGGCCGTGGTGGCGCACGTGCCCCGGCCCGGCCATCTCGACCGCGACGTACACCACCGCCGGGATCACCTCGCGTCCGAGCACCGCCGCGAGGCGCTCGGCGTTGTCTACGCCGTTCTGCAGGCTGAGGATCGCGGCGCCCTCGGGCAGATAGGGCTTCATCGCCTCGCCCGCGCTCTCGGTGGCGGGCGACTTCACGCAGAAGAGCACGAGATCGGCGCCGCGCGCCGCCGCGGGATCGGTATCGGCATGCAGCTTCACCACCTCGTCGAACGCCGCCGCCTCGACCCGCAGGCCGTTGCGGCGCACCGCTTCGGCATGGTGCGCGCGGCCGACCAGCGTCACCGGATGCCCGGCGCGCGCCAGCATGCCGCCGTAGTAGCAGCCGACCGCCCCGGCGCCCATCACCACCACTTTTCCGAGCCTGTCCACCATGGCCCCGACGATAAACCAGGTCCGGAAGTAAATCGGACGGCGGCCGCGAACCCGCGTATAACGTCGTCACGAAGCTTTGCGCAGGACAGTCCGGTCTGCAGTTTTCCGCATTTTCTTCCCGGCTTCGACCTCCCAAACTCTCCGTTGGAGCGAAGCCATGGCCTTTTCCGCACTTGCGTCCGCCGCCTCCCGCCGCATCTCCCTCCTGCAGGCCTTCAGCGAGCAGGGCGTGACCCTCTCCTACCCGGCGCGCAGCTGGAGCGGCGTGCGCGAGGAAGACGGCGCGATCGTCATCGCGATGCGCGAGGGCGAGATCCAGTCCTCGTTCGACGGCTTCCGCTGCCTGCTCTGGTCGCCGGTCATCGAAGGCGCGACCGAATGGGTCGACCGCCCGATCAAGCAGGAGCGCCTGAGCCATTGCCGGCGCGCCCTCGCCTTCGGCGGCGCCGACGGCCTGACGGTGAGCGGTGCCCAGGGCGAGGTGGAGCGCGGGTTCGTGCTGCCGCTGCGCGTCGAGAAGCTCGGCGCCGAGTACTGGGCGTTCTGGGGCTCCCTCGCCGGCGCCGACGTCGCGAGCGCCACCCTGCGCGGCGGCCCGGCCTACGCCGGCTTCGCGCAGGAGCGCATGGTCGCCTAGCAGCTTTTAAGCAACCCAATAGAAAAGGCCCGGTCTCCCGGGCCTTTTCTTTGCAGCAGTCGCGCCGTGCTTAGACGGGCACGATGTTCGCGGCGGCCGGGCCTTTCTGCCCGTCGACCACGTCGTACTTCACCTTCTGCGCCTCCGCCAGCGTGCGATGGCCTTCCGCCTTGATGCTGGTGTGGTGGGCGAAGAGGTCCTTGCCGCCGTCATCCGGCGTGATGAACCCGAAACCCTTCGCGTCGTTGAACCACTTCACGGTGCCTGTAGGCATTTGTTCGCTTCCTTCGAATACTGCGCGGCAAGACCGAGCCGCGCATGCGGGCATGACGATCAAGGAAGGGAACGGAACTGGCCGGAACGGAAGCCCTTGCGGGCGAGCGGTAGGACGGGACGATTCGCTGCTTGAGAATCCTGCCCGGCCAATGTAGCAGGAAATCGGGGACAGCTACCGGATTCTCTTCGCGTAGCGCACGGAATTCGGTAGCTGTCCCCGATTTCTGCCGTCAGCTCTCCTGCTCCTTCACCAGGTCGGCGAGCCGCACGCGCCGGTAGCCCGGCGGCGCTTCGCCGACGGCGTGCGGGATGCCCTCCTCCTTCTTGTAGCGCTTCGGCGTGACCTTGCTCGAGCGCGCCCAGTCGATCTCGAAGGCTTCGCCGTAATACGCGGCGATGCGCTCGTCGTCGAAGAGGAGCGACGCATCGCGGTTCAGCGTGACCCCCGGCGCGCTCCAGTTGTGGCTGCCGATCAGGACGCGCCGGCCGTCCACGATCATGCCCTTCGTGTGGTGGTCTTCGATCTGGCGCACCCGCTGCTTGATGTCCACGCCCTTTGACTTGAAGTACCAGGCGGCATGCGCCGGGCGCGAGTAGCCCGAGCCGCCGGAGCGCAGGAGCACCCGCGCGTCGTCGAGGTCCTTCAGCTTCTGCGCCAGCGCCTTGATCAGCGCGTCGATGTAGCCGCGGTCGGCGCGCGGGTTGGAAGGCATCCCGATGTACGGGATCTGGAAGAGCAGGCTCTCGCGCGCGCCGCGGATGAGCTCGAGCACCGCCTCGGAATACACGGCGCCGGACTCGTCGGGGGTGAGGAGCGGCTTCACGCGGATACGCCCGGTGAACTCGCGCGGCGCGAGGAGCTGCGCCGGCGGGCGCCGCTCGGGGACCGGCTCGACGGGCACGTCCACAACCTCCTCGAAACCCTCGAGCGACTTCGGAACGACGCCGCCGCCCAGGTCCTTCGAGCGCTTGTAGTCCTGGAGGATGTGGCTGCGCAGGCGCTTCGCGAGCGTCTTGCTCTTCACCACGACGTGCCACTCGCGGTTGCCCGGCAGGTCGTCGGTCAGGGCGTCGGCGCGCTGCTGCGCGGTGATCACCGGCTGGCTGGAGTGCATTTTCCAGTTGCCCGAGGAGAGCCAGAACGTGTCCTCGTCGCGCACCGTGACCTTGATGTGGTACGCGTTGGCGATGAGGCCTTCGGCGCCTTCCGGGGCGACGATGCGCTTGAAGCCGCCGACGTCCTGCCAGGCCGCGAAGCTCTCCACGCGCTCGAATTCCTCGTCGCGGTTCTTCACCTTGATGAAGGTCGCGTTGTCCATGACGAGGTCGAGGCGCACCCCTTTGCGCAGCCGCTCCTCCAGCACCTCGGCGACGTGCTTGCCGTGGAACTCGTAGATCGCCGAGACGAGGTGCCGGCGCGCGCCTTTCAGGAATTTCTCCAGCTCGTCCCAGGAATACTCCGGCCCGACGTGCGCGAGCACGCTCATCTCCTCCCCGCTCACCGTCTCGAAGGAGAATTCCTCGCCGGTGCGTGCGTCGTCGTCGTACGAGACCGACTCGACCGCCTCGAGGCCCGGGACGCTCGCCGCGATCTCGGCGGCATCGGCCGCGAAGTAGAGCACCTCGAGGCCCATGAACTGCCCCCGCGCGTTCGCCTGCAGCGCGGCGAGCTGGTCCGCGCGCACCGAGGCGGCGATGAGCGGCCTCTCGCCGATTTCCCCGTTCTCCTCGGCGAAGCCCACGCGCGCGGCGAGCACGCCCTCGGGCCGCTGGTCCCAGAAATCGGCGACCGCGGCCTCCGCGGACTCGATGCTCGTCCCCGCGCCGGGCAGGCCGGGCGGCCCGGCGCCTGGAGCGCCGAGGCTGACGGTAATCGTGAGCGGCACGGTGAGCGTCGCCACGCCGCCCGCGGCCACGACGGCGACCGGCATGCCCGGCGCCTGAGCGGCAGCGGCCGGCGCGGGTGCCGCGGGCGCCCGGACCTCGAAGAGCGGCGGGCGGGTCCAGCGCCGCTCGCGGACGTAGGCCGCGAGCACGGAGGCGCGCACGGCGTAGTTCGACTCCTGGTAGAGCCCGGCGAAGTGCAGGCCCACCGCCTGGCCGCTCTTCAGGTCGAGCACCACCGAGCCCGAGTTGCCCCCGAGGGTCGTGCAGTCGTGGCGCGTCGCCGCGTCGCGCGGCGACATGGTGTAGCCCGGCGCCGCGCGCTTCACGTCGTAGAGCCCCTGGTAGAGCTCCTCCATCATCTTCTGGTCGGGGATCACGCTCTTCGGCGCGCGCGCCGGGTAGCCCACGACCAGCACCGGGACGTTCGCGGAAACGTCGCCCTCGGACACCTCGATGTACGAGCGGCGCACGCCGTCCGGGCGGCGCGCAACGCGCAGGAAGGCGATGTCCGGGCCGGACTCCTTCTCGATGTAGAGCACCTCGGTCACCGGGAAGCTGCGCGAGCGCTCGGGGGCCGGGTCGTCGTGCTCGTGCGCGGTGCAGAGCGACGACTCGATCAGGTTGCCGGCCACGCCGCGGCGAAACGCGAAGCGCCGCCCGTCCCAGCGCGCGACGAGCGAGGCGACGTGGCGGTTGGTGACGACGATGTCCGGCGCGACGAACCAGCCGGTCCCGACGTAGTCGCTGCCGGGAAAGTTCACCGCGTCCACGCGGCCCACGAGCGGCATGAGCGGCTCGATCAGCTCGCGCCGCGCGTCCACCCGCGCAATCAGGTCCTTCGCTTCCTCGCCGTCGGCAAGCGCTTTCGCCTTGTTGATCCAGTCGCTCTCGACGAGGAGCACCGGGCGCTCGCGCTTCACGATGGTCTCGAGCGCGAGGCGCCGCGCGGAGGCCTCCGGCGCCTTCTCTTCCTTCAGGAGCTTGACCGCCTCGTCGAGCGCGGCCGGCTTCGCCTTGAGCTCGCCTTCGAGCGCTTCGGCGAAAGCCTTCGCGGCCGGGCGGCGCTGCTGCAGGAGGCGGACGAATTCCTCGTTGTGGCGCTGGCGCGCCTCGAGGCGATGGCGCCTCGCTGCCTGCTCGTTCATCGCGGCCCCCCGCCGGAAAGTGTGCGAAAAAGCATACGCCGGGGCTCACGCGCCCCTTATCGGCACGTCCGAAGTTGCGTAACCGCACGCAAGGTTCACTTTGCGCCGGGACGCCGTTCGGGCCGGCCTGGTCTGGCGAACTTTGCGGCCCGGGACCTCCGGCGCGGCACGGCGGCTCCCGCGGATTCCCAATCCCTTCAGGCGGTTCGGTTTCGCGCAGCGGTGCGCCGCCGCGTCGCGGCGTCCGCTGGCACGCCCTATGCAAACGGTGGCCGTGCGACGACAACCCGCAGTCCTCCAAGGAGGCACCGCCATGCACGACATCGGAAGCGTACACACCGAGCTGGAATGGGAGGCGCAGAACGCGCTGGAGCTGGAAACCAACGTCGATCCACTCGGCCTGGGCCAGGAGCTCGGCGACGAAGGACAGGAAATGGAGCTGGCATCCGAGCTGCTCGAGGTCGCGAGCGACGAGGAGCTCGACCAGTTCCTCGGCAAGCTGCTGCGCAAGGTGCGCAAGAGCAGCGCCGGCAAGGCGCTCGGCGGCATGCTCAAGTCGGTCGTCCGGAAAGCCCTTCCGATCGCCGGCAGCGCCGTGGGCGGCATGTTCGGCGGGCCGATCGGCGCGAAGCTCGGCGGCCAGCTCGCGACCACGGGCGGGCAGATGTTCGGCCTCGAGCTCGAAGGGATGAGCGGGGACGACGCCGAGTTCGAGCTCGCGCGGCGCGTGACGCGCCTTGCGCGCGACGCGGCGGCGAAGATCGCGTCGGCGCCGCTCAACGCCGACCCGGTTTCCGCGGCGAAGGCGGCGCTGACCGCCGCCGCGCGCGCGCACGCGCCGGGGCTTGCCGCCGCGATCCAGGGTACCGCCGCCACCTTCGCCGGCGGCAGCGGCGGGGCGAGCGGCCGCTGGGTGCGCCGCGGCAACCGCATCGTCCTCTACGGGATCTGAGGCTCGTGCAACCTGCGCTCGCGGCGAGGCGGCTGCTCGAGCAGCAGGCGCAGGGACTGCTCTCGCGCCTGGCCGTCCTGAACCCTCTCGCGCTGACCGAAACCATGGTGCCGGCCGCCGCCGTCTCGCCGCAAGCGCTGCATGCCATCGACCGCCACATGCGCCAGGTGCGGCGGCGCATGGCGCGCACGATCCTGCGCTTCATCGGCAGCCTGCGCGCCCTGCGCCACGGCGGCGCGCAGCCCGGCGCAGCCCAGAGGATCTTCAGCATCCTGCGGCTGCGGGCGAACGCGGTGCTCGCGCAGTTCCATATCTTCGCCGACGCGCTCACGCAGCGCAGCGATGCGCAGACCGGCGTCTGGCTCGCCGGCCTGGACGAGCTGTGCTACGACGCCCTGAACGCGCCGGGCCTTGCGTGCGACGTCCCGGTCATCGTGCATGTCGACGCGAGCCTCGGCGCGGCCATCCGCCGCGCGAGGACGCGCCTTCCCGGCGGCGAGGCGAGCCCCGTGGCGCTGATCCGCGTCCCTCGCGAGCGCATGGTCGGGTCCGCGATCAGCGGGAGCCTTGCGCATGAGGTCGGTCACCAGGCGGCGGCAGTATGGGATCTCATGCTGCCTGCGCGTACCCTCTGCGAGGCGCAGCGCGCAGCCGACCCCCGTCGCGCGGTGGCCTGGGGACTGTGGCACCGCTACCTCGGCGAAATCCTCGCGGACCTGTGGTCCGTCGGCCGCGTCGGCCCGGCCGCGGTGCTCGGCCTGATGCAGGTCCTCAACCTGCCGCGGGCGTTCATGTTCCGCGTCGACGCGGACGAGGATCCGCACCCGGCCCCTTGGCTGCGCTGCCACGTGGCGCTCGGCGCGCTCCAATACCTCGAGCCGCGATTCGCCCCACAGTGCCGCTCGCTGGCCGAAACCTGGAACCTGTGGCACCCCCTGTCGAGCGCGCCCGCGGGCTACCGGCCGCTGCTCGACGGCCTGCTCGAGACGATGCCGCGCATGCTGCTGGTGCTGATGACCATGCGCCCGCCGAAGCTCGGCGGGCGCACCCTCGCTTCCGTCCTGCACCGTCCCGAGCTTGAGCCGGGCGCGCTACGCAGGTGCTTCGACCGGCTGGCGCGCGACCCGGCCGCGCGCGGCATTGCACCCACCGTCGCCGCCGCCGCCCTCGCGCAGGCGAAGATCGACGGCCGCCTCGGCGAGGCGCAGGAGAGCCGGCTCCTGCGCCGCCTGCTCGTGCACTACGCATTGCACCGCCGCTCGCCGTCGAGCTCCATCCGAAGCGTCGTTCATCTCGAGGAGAACCGCCATGCTTGAAATTCGCCTGAAGGAAGTCAACCCGACGGGCCCGACCTACCGCATCGTGGCCGAGCTGGGCGAATCCGGCCCGGGCGCCGCGCAGCCCCCCGAGGGGAAGCCATGGACCATCGACTGGCAGGTGACGGTCTATCCGTGCGACCCGAACCGCCCCCACTTTTCCCACGCCATCCAGGCCACCTGGGCCCGCGGCGCCCAGACGGAGCTGGCGCTCGACGCGACGCTCGAGCCCCGGCCCGACATCCGCTACGGCGACGTCGTGGTCCTGAAGGCCGAGATCGCCGGCGCGAAGGAAGCGCCGCAGGTCGCGCCCATCGCCCTCGTCGCCGGCTACAAGCATCCGGTGCCGATCGAGCAGGCCATCCTCCTCAGCTACATCAAGCGGAACATCGACGGCAAGCTCGAGGCCATCGCGACGGCGATGGGCGGCGGCCCGGCCCTTCCCGCGGAGCTGCAGGACGCCGTCTCGAACGTACTGCGCAACCTGAACGCGGCCTTCGATCCCGCGGAAGCCGCGTCGATCCACCGCACCTTCGCCCCGGTGCTCGAGGCGGCCAGGATCGCCGTCGCGGCGCGCCAACCCGCTCCGACCGAGTACGAGCGGGTGTGGCGGAGAATCCGCGCGGCCTCGGAGGCGCTGTCGTTCGCGCGGTACGAGGCGTTCGTCGCCGACGAGCTGCGCGACCCGCGCCCCCGCGGCGACTATCAAGCCTTCATCGCGCAGCTCGTCGCCGGCAACGCGGACATGAACTTCCCGAGGAACGCCGGCGGCTTCGCCGGCCACCCCCAGGGCGCGCATGCGCTCGACATCCTGCGCTACGCGACCGAGCTGTACGTGCTGCGGGAGGGCGGGTTCGACGCAGGCACCATCCCGGAAGACCCCGCGCCCGCGCCCGTGCCGCGCCTTCTCCAGAGCGGGGACAACGATCTCCGGCCGAACCTGCGGCCGGCGCGCCGCGCCTATTGCGTGGAGCTGCTCGCGTCTTACTGGGACGAAGAAGCTCCGGTGGCGATGACGTGGAAGGCGATCTGCCTGCGCTTCCAGAACCGGCGCCACCCGCGCCTGCGCGATCCGCTGGCGAACCTCGACGTGCATCCGCTGCGTCCCTTGAGCGCGCTGATCTGGTCCTATGTCGGCAGCGAGAGGGACTGGCTGACGCCGCAGCGGCGCAACCTCGAGTACCAGTACGCCTACGGCATCGGCCTGTCGGGCAGCGCGGTCAGCGCCGCCGACGCCGTGGTTCGCCGCAACTCCTTCCTCCCGGCGTTCCATGCCCTGCTCAGGGTATGCGCGCAGTACTACCGGGACGCATCCAATACCATGGTCATCCCCGAGGTGCGGCCCCTCCTCGATGCGCTGCGCGAAGTGCGCCGCTACCTCGTGGACGGAATGCACAACCAGTACGGCCAGCTGCCCTGGCAGGCGAAGGTCGAGATGCTGATGATGAAGTACCTGCTGTCGCAGGCCGAGGTCGGGCAGTTCCTGCCGACCCCGCCGCTGACCACGAACCCGGACTGGATCGGCCGCATCGACGCGATGCGCCGCCTGCAGGGCTGGGGAGACACCTCCGCGCGCCACTTCGAGTCGCTCTCCCGGGACGGCGAGCTCCTTCTCCTGTCGATCCGCTTCGGCCCGTGGGCGACCGGCGTCCCGAACGACAGCGAAGCCAACGCGCGCTACTGGGTCAGCGCGTTCCGGGAGGAGATCCAGGAGTACATCCACGCCTACCGCGCCGTCACGGGCGTGGACCTGTCGTCGGCCGCGGAGCTCGACACGCAGATGCCTTCGGTGCACCTGCAGCGCCGGCGGGCGCTGCAGGCGGGCGCGGTCGCGTAGGCGCAAATGTTCCGCCTCTCCATCGAACCCGGGACGCCGCCGGGACGCATCCCGGCGGCGTACGAGCTCGGGCACACGCCGGGGGCGCCGGGCGTGCGCCCCGAGTACGTGCGCTGGATCCAGACATCGCTCAACCGCATCCTCGGCCTGCGGCTTCCGGTGGACGGCCGGATCGGGCCCCAAACGCGAAGCGCGCTGCGCGACTTCCAGCGCCGCGCCGGTCTTCGCGCCGATGCGATCGTCGGCCCGCTCACCGAGGCGGCACTGATCCGTCTGAGCGCGGAAAAACCCGCCGGAGCGGCCTCGGCCGCCGCCTCCGCCCTCCCCCCGCGTTACTTCAAGGACTCTCCCGCCCTGCGGGCCGCGCCGCTCGCGGCCCCGGCGCCGATCGTGGTGCCGCAGGGCTGGAGCGCGATGCGCCGCCGGCTGGCCCGCATCGGCAACCGCCTGGGCGGGCTCATGGACCGGCTTGCAAGCGAGGCGCAAGTCTCGCTGCCGGGCGTGCTGGCCGTCTGGTCGGTCGAAGGCGGCGGCCTCGAGCACGTGCGCGGGCGCGCGATCATCCGCTTCGAGAACCACCTCCTCTTCCGCTCGTGGGGCCGGGCGAACGCGCCGGCGTACGACGCGCACTTCCAGCATGGCGGGCACGCGGGCGTCGCCGGGAAAGCCTGGGAGAACCATCGCATCCGCCCCACCGGGGCCGGCCCGTTCGCCACGCTGCACGGGGACCAGGAGCGCGAATACCGCGCGCTCGAGCTCGCCACGCGACTTGCGGGCGCGGAGACGGCGCAGCGCTGCATCAGCATCGGCGGGCCGCAGATCCTCGTGTCGAACCATCGCGTGATCGGCTATGCGACGCCGGGGGACATGGTGCGCGCGTTCCAGGACGACGAGCGCTGGCACGTCCTCGGGTTCTTCGATTTCTGCCGCCACCAGCCCGCGCCGGCCGCGGGCGCGCTGCTGGCGGCGCTGCGCGCCGCCAACTGGGCGGAATTCGCGCGCTACTACAACGGGCCGGGACAAGTGCAGACCTACTCGGCCTTGCTCGCGCAGTCCTTTTCCGAAGCGCGGCAGCTCGCGCCGATGTAGGGATAGATCGCCACGGTCGTCACCTGCAGCGCCGCCGCCATCCGGCGCACGTTGGTTCCCTCCTCCTCCGCCGCCGCCTCGATCGCAAGCTGGCGCGTGACCCGGACGATGTTCTTCAGGCCGACGCGCCCGCTCACGGCGCGGCGCAGGGAAGCGACGTAGCCCGCGTCGTGCCAGGTCGCGCAAGGCTTGCGCTCCTGCCCATCCAGGTCGCCCAGGTCGATCGCCCCGGGGCCGGCGTGCAGGTCGGCAAGGCGGCCCACCACGTGCCTGAGCTCCCGGATGTTGCCCGGGTAGTCCCGCTCGTGCAGGAACTCGCGCACGGCCGGCGACAGGGTCATCGGCGCACGCTCGGCAGGCTCGCCCTGCCGCAGGAAGTGCTGCGCGGGCGGCAGCACGTCGTCGCGCCGCTCCCGCAGCGGCGGCAGGCGGAGCGACCAGCCGCAGTTGCGGGCGCAGAGGTCCTCGCGGATGGGCCCGCCCTTCACGCCCTCGGGAAG
>CBDDRX010000036.1:0-17160 GCA_965233165.1 uncultured bacterium
CGGCAGCTTCGGCTTCACGGGCGGCGAGCTCGAAACCGTGGTCCGGCACAAGCTGCCGATCACGTTCGTGGTGCTCTCCAACAGCACCTACGGCTGGATCAAGGCCGGGCTGAAGTCCGGCTTCGGCAGCCGCAACTTCTCGGTGGACTACGACCGCACGGACCATGCGCGGGTCGCGGAGGCGAACGGCCTGAAGGCGTGGCGCGTCGAGGACCCGCTCAAGCTGCGCGCAGCACTGGCCGCCGCCCTCGCACACGGCGGCCCGACCCTGGTCGACGTCGTGACGCAACCGCTGCACGAGGCGCGCGCGCCCGTCAGCGAGTGGGTCGCGTAGAGCCCTTCGAGGCGGACGTCACCGCCTCGCTGCGCGAGGCGCTCGGACCGGTTGCGCCCTGGCGCGCGAGGGCGGAAGCGCTCGCGGCCGCGCTGGGCGGCGGCCCGCCGCCGCTTCTCGACATCCAGCGCGTCTTCAATCTGCTGCCGCCCGACACGCCGGCCGGCGAGGCGCTGTTCCGGCTCGCCGAGGCGTTGCCGCGCACGCCCGACCGGGCCGGCGGGGTCGCGCTGCTCGCCGATCGCCTGCCGCTGTCCGGCATCGTCGCCGGCGCCGCGCTTCCGGCCGCCCGGGTCGCGCTGGACGCGGTCGGGAAGCGCTTCGTGTACGCCGCGGAGATCGAGGCTGCGCTGGGCCGCGCGCAGCGCAGCGCCGGCCCGCAGCAGCGCTTTTCCTTCGACATGCTCGGCGAAGGCGCCCGCACGCACGCGGACGCCGAGCGCAATTTCACGCACTACCTCCGTGCCATCGAGGTCGCCGGCGGCGACCCGGCCCGCGCCGGCGTGTCGGTCAAGCTCTCCTCCATCCACCCGCGCTACGACGCAGCGAGCTACGCCTCGTGCGCGGTGACCTGCTGGCGCGCCTGGGCGAGCTCTGCGCCGCCGCGGCGGCGGCGGGCATCGGGCTCACCATCGACGCGGAAGAGTCGGAGCGCGCGGCGCTGCACCTCGACGTCCTCGCGGCGCTCGCGTCCGACTCCCGCTTTCGGTCCTGGGACGGCCTGGGCCTGGCCGTGCAGGCGTACCGCAGCGCCGCCCTGCAGGCGGTCGACGAGGTGGTGCGCATCGCGCGCGCGCGGGGCGGACGGCTCTGCGTGCGGCTCGTGAAGGGCGCCTATTGGGACGCGGAAGTGAAGCGCGCGCAGGAGCTCGGCCTGCCGGCCTATCCGGTGCTCACCGACAAGCGGGCCACCGACCTTTCGTATCTCGCTTGCGCAAAGCGCCTCCTCGCGAGCCGGGACGTGCTCTTCCCCCAGTTCGCCACGCACAATCCTGCGACGCTGGCCTGCGTGCTCGCGCTTGCCGGCGACGACTGGCACGGATTCGAATGCCAGCGCCTGCACGGCATGGGCGAGGGGCTGGAGGCGTCGCTCGCGCAGGTGGCGCCGGCGCTGCCGGTGCGGGTCTACGCGCCGGTCGGCCATCGCGACGAGCTGCTCGCCTATCTCGTGCGGCGCCTGCTCGAGAACGGCGCGAGCACCTCCTACGTGCGGCAGGCCGCGCGCGGCGTGAGCGTCGCCGAAGTCCTGCAGCGCTTCTTCGATTTCGTCGCGGCCGAGGACGCGCCGCACGCGCTTCGCTCTCCCCTGGAGCTCCATATGCCCGAACGCCTCGTTGCCCGCGGATTCGACCTTGCCGAGCCGCAGGCCCTGCAATCATTCGCCCGCGCGGTTGCCGCCATTCCACGCGACTGGAGGGCTGCGCCGCTCGTCTCCGGGCAGCGGCTGCCCGGCGCGGCGCGCCGCGTCGCCGGTCCCGCGCAGCCCGACGTATGCATCGGCGAGGTGACGGACGCATCGCCCGCGCAGGTGGCGCAGGCCCTAGGCGCCGCGTTCGCGGCGCGGCGCGCGTGGGACGCGACGCCTGTAACGCCGCGCGCCGCGGCCCTCGATCGCCTCGCCGATCTCATGGAGGGCGACCTCGCACGGCTCATGGCGCTGTGCGTGTGGGAGGCGGGCAAGACGCTGCCCGACGCGCTTGCCGACGTGCGCGAGGCGATCGATTTCTGCCGCTACTACGCCGCGCAGGCGCGCGAGCAGTTCGCGCCGCGCGAGCTGCGCGGCCCGGTAGGGGAGCGCAATGTCCTCGAGCTGCACGGCCGCGGCGTATTCGCCTGCATCAGCCCGTGGAACTTTCCGGTCGCCATCTTCACCGGCCAGGTCGCGGCTGCGCTCGTCGCCGGCAACCCCGTCGTCGCGAAGCCCGCGGAGCAGACGCCCCTTACCGCATTTCGCATCGCCGAGCTCATCCTCGAGGCCGGCGTGCCCGCCGGCGTGTTCCACTTCCTGCCCGGCGACGGCGCGGTGGGCGCGGCGCTCACGGCCGATCCCCGGGTGGCGGGCGTGGCCTTCACCGGCGCCACGGAAACCGCCCGCCGGATCCAGCGCTCGCTGCTCGATCGCGGCGGCGCGCTCGCGCCGCTTATTGCCGAGACCGGCGGGCTGAACGCGATGATCGTGGATTCCACTGCGCTCCCCGAGCAGGTCGTGGACGCGGTGGTGGCCAGCGCCTTCCGCTCGGCCGGCCAGCGTTGCAGCTCGCTGCGCATGCTGTACGTGCAGGAGGAGATCGCCGGCCGGGTGCTGGACATGCTGCGCGGCGCCATGCAGGCGCTGCGGGTGGGCGATCCGGCCGATCCGGCAATGGACATCGGCCCCTTGATCGACAACAAAGCGCACGCTGCACTTGCTTCTTACATAGGCGAGATGAAGGCGCGTTACAAGGTCATCGCGGAGGTCGCCCCGGTGCCGGAGGAAGGGCACTTCCTGGCGCCTGTCGCCTTCGAGGTCGGGTCGATCCGCGACCTGCCGGGCGAGCGCTTCGGGCCGATCCTGCACGTCGCCCGCTTCGCGATCCGCGACCTCGATCGCGTGCTCGACGACATCGAGGCGACCGGCTACGGCCTGACCATGGGCCTGCACACGCGCGTGCAGGCGCGCATGGAAGCGGTCCAGCGGCGCGCGGCGGTCGGCAACCTCTACGTGAACCGCAACATCATCGGCGCCGTGGTCGGCGTGCAGCCGTTCGGCGGCGAAGGCCTTTCCGGCACCGGGCCGAAGGCCGGCGGGCCGCACTACCTGGCGCGCTTCGCCACCGAGCGCGTGTACACCGTGAACACCGCCGCGGCGGGCGGCGACGTGCAGCTGATGACCGCGGGAACCTAGTAGGATAGGGCGTGCCCTATTCGGTCGACGGCAAGCTGGTGGTGGCGATCTCCTCGCGCGCGCTGTTCGACTTCGAGGAGGAGAACCGCACCTTCGAGCGCGACGGCGAAGCCGCCTACATCGCGCTGCAGTTCGGCCGGCTCGATGTGCCGGCGCGCCAAGGCGTCGCTTTCCCGCTGGTGAAGAAGCTCCTCGCCTTCAACACGCTTGAGGCGCAGCGCGTCGAGATGGTGGTCCTGTCGAAGAACGATCCGGTGTCGGGGCTGCGCGTCTTCCGCTCGGCGAAGATGGCGGGCCTGCACATCGAGCGCGGGGTCTTCACGCGCGGGCGCAGCCCGTACGGCTATCTCGACTCGCTCAAGGCCAACCTGTTCCTGTCGGCGAACGAGCTGGACGTCATGGGCGCGCTCGAAGCGAGCTGCCCGGCGGCGCGCGTGTACCCCGAATCGGCGCAGGCCGCGAGCCGGCATGCGGAGGAGGTGCGCATCGCCTTCGACGGCGACGGCGTGCTTTTCTCCGACGAGGCGGAGCGGGTGTACCAGAAGGACGGGCTGGAAGCGTTCACCCGCCACGAGACGGCGCGCGCGCTGCAGCCGCTGCCGCCCGGGCCGTTCAAGCCGCTCCTCGAGGCCCTGCACCGCCTGCAGAGCGAGAAGAACGCGGCCGTGAAGATCCGCACCGCGCTGGTGACGGCGCGCAGCGCGCCGGCGCACGACCGGGCGGTCCGGACCCTGATGGCGTGGAACATCGGCGTCGACGAGGCGATGTTCCTCGGCGGCCTGGACAAGGGGGCGTTCCTGAAGGCATTCGCGCCGGACTTCTACTTCGACGACCAGCGCGGCCACGTCGATTCCGCGCGCGCCCACGTGGCGGCCGGCCACGTCCCGTTCGGGATCGCCAACCTCAAGTAGCTAGATGAAGAACTCGCGCGGGTCCAGGTTGACCTTGGTCTGCTCGAGCGTGCGGCGGATCTTGTAGGGCTCGTCGGGCGTGACCTTCGGGTCGCGGTCGAGGTCCAGGATCTTGTGCGGGCGCACCGGCACACCTTTCGGGTCGAGCACCACCATCACGCGCGGCTTGAGGCGTCGCACCAGGTTCTGCGTGATGACGATCCCGACCTCGCCGGAGTTCAGCTCCACGACGCTGCCGACCGGGAACGCCCCCACGCACTGGATGAACTGCTCCACCAGCTCGGCGTGATAGCCCGTGCCGCGCTCCTTGAAGATGTAGCTGAGCGCCGCTGAGGGGGACATCGGCTCCGCATACGGCCGCACCGCCGTCATCGCGTCGAACGTGTCGGCAATGGCCGCCATGGAGCCGTACAGCCCGATCTCGTCGCCCTTCAGGCCGTTCGGGTAGCCGGTGCCGTCCTGGCGCTCGTGGTGCAGCAGGACGAGCTTGAGGAGCTCGGGCGGAATGCCGTGCGTGGTGCGCAGGATCTCCGCCGAGTGGATCACGTGCAGCTTCGCGGCCTCGGACTCCTGGGCGGTAAGCGGGCCCTTCTTGGCGAGCAGCTCCGGCGGCAGGCGGGTCTTGCCGATGTCCTGCAGCAGGCCGAGCAGGCCGAGCAGCTCGAGCTCCTGGCGCTGCAGCTGCAGGAAGCGCGCGAAGACGATCATATACAGGGATACCTGCAGGGCGCGCGCGTGCGCCTCGGCGCTCTTCTCGCGCAGGCGCGAGACGAGCAGCATGGCGTCGGGGTTGCGCACCACGCTGTCGGTGAGGCGCGTGACCGATTCCTTCACTTCCTTCGCGTCGAGCGTCGCGCTCCCGGCGCCGGGCTTGCTCATCGGCGAGAGCAGCTCGTCGACCCGCTTCACCGTCTGCTCGAACAGGGGCTGGGCGCGCTTGAACTCGTCCTCGACCTTCACCTGCTCGGGATAGGCGGTACTGCCGCGCACCTTGAACGCCGCCGCCGGCGCCGCGAGCCGCACCTTGTCGGGCGCCTCGGTGCGCGCCGGATCGACGAACACGTGCTTGCAGAATTTCTTCAGCGCGGCGAGCTGCACGGCGGTGCGCAGCTGGAAGCCCTGGTACATGAACGGCGTGTCGGTCCAGGGCCGGTCGAGCTCGGCGACGTACATGCCGAACTCGAGCTTCTCCACCGGGACCTGGTCGCGCTTCATGCCACGGCGATTCTACCCGCCACGGCATGGCAAGCGGCGCCGGCGACGAGCTGCGGACGCTCGCGTCGGCACAGGTCCTGCGCGAGCGGGCAGCGCGGGTGGAACGCGCAGCCCGCCGGCGGCGCGAGCGGGTTGGGCACCTCGCCCGCGACCGGGGTGCGCGCCTTGCCCGACATCGCGAGGTCGGGCACGGCGTCGAGGAGCATGCGCGTGTAGGGATGGCGCGGCTGGCGGAAGAGCGACGCCGCCGGCGCCATCTCGACGATCCGGCCGAGGTACATCACGCCCACGCGATCGGCCACCTCGGAGACGACCGCGAGATTGTGCGAGATGAAGAGGTAGGTGAGGCCGAGGCGCTCCTGGAGGTCGCGCATGAGGTTGAGGATCTGCGCCTGGACCGACACGTCGAGCGCCGAGGTCGGCTCGTCGCAGACGAGCAGGTCGGGCTCGCCCGCGAGGGCGCGCGCGATGGAGATGCGCTGGCGTTGCCCGCCGGAGAACTCGTGCGGGTACTTCTCGCCGTCGTCGGGCGACAGGCCCACCTGGCGCAGGAGGTGGGCGACCTTGTCGCGTACCCGCGATGGATTGCTCTCCAGTCCCAATACCCGGATGGGCTCCGCGACGATGTCGCGCACGCGCCAGCGCGGGTTCAGGCTGGCATACGGGTCCTGGAAGATCATCTGCATGCGCCGCCCCGTGTACTCGACGCGGCCCTCGGTGGGCCGGTAGAGGCCGACGATCAGCCGGGCGACGGTGGACTTGCCGCAGCCCGACTCGCCGACCAGGGCGAGCGTCTCGCCCTTCTCGATCGCGAAGCTCACCTGGTCGACCGCGCGCAGGAAGCGGCGCGGCTCGCGCTCGAGCACGCGGTTGAGCCACGGCCGCGACACGTCGAAGTCGCGGCTGACGCCGTGCAGGCTAAGGAGCGGCATGGAGCCAGCAGGCCGCTTCGCCCGCGCCGGCGGGGACGCGCACCGGGCGCTCGTTCAGGCAGCGCTCGAAGCGCTGCGGGCAGCGCGGGTTGAAGGCGCAGCCCGCGGGAATGGCGTTCAGGCGCGGCATCGCGCCCTCGATCTGCACCAGCCGGCGGCCGCGCTCCCCGGGCGCGATCTTCGGGATCGAGCCCATCAGGCCGATCGTGTACGGATGCTTCGGCGCGTGAATGACGTCGCGCACCGGGCCGATCTCGACGATGCGGCCCGCATACATCACCGCGACGCGCTGCGAAGTCTCGGCGATCACACCCATGTCGTGCGTGATCAGCATCACCGCCGTGCCGCGCGGGTGCGCGGGGCGCTTCAGGAGGGCGATGATCTGCGCCTGGATCGACACGTCGAGCGCGGTGGTCGGCTCGTCGGCGATGATCAGCTTGGGCTCCGCGGCGATGGCGAGCGCGATGACCACGCGCTGGCGCATGCCGCCCGAGAACTGGTGCGGATAGTGCGAGAAGCGGGCCTCGGCCCCCGGAATGCCGACCTCGCCCAGCAGCTGGACGGCGCGCTGCCGCGCCGCCGCCGCGCCGAGGCGCAGGTGCGTCTCGATGGTCTCGACCAGCTGCTGGCCGATCGTGTAGAGCGGATTGAGCGAGGTGAGCGGGTCCTGGAACACCACGCCGATCTCGCGGCCGCGCACGCGGCGCATCTCGTCCTGCGCCAGGTTGTCGATGCGCCGCCCGACCAGGCGCACCTCGCCGCCGGCGATGCGGCCGGGCGGCTCGAGGAGGTTGATCACCGCCATGCCGGTGAGCGACTTGCCGGCGCCCGACTCGCCGACCACCCCGAGCACCTCGCCCGGCGCGATGGCGAAGGACACGTCGTCCACCGCGACGAGCGTGCCGCGCCGCGTCGGGAACTCGACCCGGAGGCCGCGGACCTCGAGGATCATCGCAGCCGCGGGTTGAGCGCGTCGCGCAGCCAGTCGCCGAGCAGGTTGACCGAGAGCACGAGGACGATGAGCGCGATGCCCGGGAAGAGGGTGATCCACCATTCCCCCGAGTACAGGAACTCGTTGCCGATGCGGATCAGCGTGCCGAGCGAGGGCTGGGTGGCGGGCACGCCGACGCCGAGGAACGAGAGGGTGGCCTCGATGATGATCGCCACGCCGATGTTGATGGTGCCCAGCACCAGCACCGGCCCCATGACGTTGGGCAGGACGTGCGAGAGCAGGATCGAAATCGGGCCGCGGCCGATGACGCGCGCCGCCTGGACATACTCCTTGTTGCGCTCGACGAGCGTAGAGCCGCGCACCGTGCGTGCGTAGTCCACCCACTTGGACAGGGCGATCGAGAGGATGAGCACCGGGATGGCGATCGTGTCGTGGCTGTCGCTCGGCAGGGCCACCCGCGTGATCCCGTCGATCAGCAAAGCGATCAGGATCGCCGGGAAGGAAAGCTGCACGTCGGCAATCCGCATCAGCACCGCGTCGAGACGCCCGCCGAAATAGCCGGCGAGCAGGCCGAGGAATACGCCGAGCACGACCGAGAGCAGCACGGAGGCGAAGCCGATACCAAGGGAGATACGCGCCCCGTGCAGGATGGTCGACAGGATGTCCCGCCCCTGGTTGTCGGTGCCCAGGAAGTACGCGCGCTCGCCGCCCTCCAGCCACGCCGGTGGCTTGAAGGCGGCGTTCAGGTCAAGCGAGGCGGCGTCGAACGGATCCTGCGGCGAGATCCAGGGCGACAGCCCCGCGCCCAGGACGCAGACGGGCGCCAGGAGCGCGGCGACGACGGTGACCGGCGAGCGGCGGAAGCTCCAGGCGAGGTCGTGGTCCCAGAGCCTGCGGAGGATCAGCTTCCGCCCTCGACCTTGGTGAGGCGCGCCTCGGGCCGGTCATCCGCCTTGTGCACCGTCGTGACGCCCTTCTTCATCGCCCAGGGGCGCAGCTGGTGGTGCAGCGGGATGTAGTAGTGCTCGTCGCGGGTCTTCACCAGGCCCTCGCGGAGGAGCGCGTCGCGCGCCTTCACGTCGGTCGCGATTTTGATCGCGTCGATCGTGTTGTCGAGCTTAGGGTCGCTGACGCGGCCGAGATTGAAGTTGCCGTCGGCGCCGGTGGTCTTGGTGCGCACCAGCGACTGCAGCGTGTAGAGCGCGTCGAAGGTGGCCACGCCCCAGCCCAGCATGTACGCGCTCGAGTCGAAGTTGAGGATCTTCGGGATGAAGTTCGCGAACGGCATGGAATTGAGCTTGGCCCGGATCCCGGCGCGCGCCCACATTCCGACCAGCGCCTGGCAGATCTTCTCGTCGTTCACGTAGCGGTTGTTCGGGCAGTCGAGCGTGAACTCGAAGCCGTCGGGGTACCCTGCCTCGGCGAGCAGCTTCTTCGCGCCATTCGGATCGACCTTCATGACCGTGTCGATTGCCTTCGAATGGCCGTGCACGCCCGGCGCCACCATGATGCCCGCGGGGATCGACATGTTGCGCATCACCACGCGCTTGATGGCCTCGCGGTCGACCGCCATGTTGAGCGCCTTGCGCACCCGCACGTCCTTGAACGGGTTCTTCCCCTTGACGTTCGAGTACTGCAGCTCGTCGCGATGCTGGTCCATGGCGATGAAGATCGTGCGCACCTCGTGGCCGTCGAGCACCTTGACCTTGGACTCCTTGCGCAGCCGCTCCACATCCTGCACGGGCAGGTCGGTGACCAGGTCCACGTCGCCGGCGAGCAGCGCCGAGACGCGCGTCTGGTCCGACTTGATCGGGTTGTAGACCACATCGGTGGCGTTGCCGTCGAGCTTGCCCCACCAGCCCTTGTTGTGGGTCATCCCGATCTCCTTGTCCGGCGACCAGCCCTTGAGGATGTAGGGCCCCGTGCCGTTGGTGTTGCGCGAGGCGAAGGTCTCCTCCTTCTTCGCGTAGTCCTGCACGTTCTCGGAGCGGTTCTTCTCCGCCCAGGACTTGCTCATGATGCGGAAGTCGACGATGTTGCGCAGCAGGATCGGCACGGGCCCGGAGAGAATGAGGTCGACGGTGTGGTCATCGACCTTCTTCACTTCCTTCACGCCGGTGACGTAGATCTGCATCGTGCCCTGCTTCTGCAGGATGCGGCCGAAGGAGAACACCACGTCGTCGGCGGTGAACGGCGAGCCGTCGTGGAACTTCACGCCCTTGCGCAGGTTGAAGCGCCAGTGCGTGTCGGACATCTGCTTCCAGGACGTGGCGAGCGCCGGCTCGGGCGCGTACTGCTTGTTGTAGCGCGTCAGCCCCTCGTAGGTGTGCTGCAGGATCGAATTGGTGGTGGCGTGGTTCTGCGAATGCGGGTCGAGCGTAAGAACGTCGTTGACCGCCGCCCACTTCAGGTTCGCCGCCTGGACGCCGAACGCCGCGGCGAGCAATGCTGCAAGGATCAGCTTCTTCATCGGTTCCTCCTCAAGGGATCGCTATTCTGCCGGTAAGGCGTCTTCCACCAGGGCCGCGAGGTAGCCGGCGCCCAGCGGAATCACCTCGTCGTTGAAATCGTAGGCCGGGTTGTGCAGGAAGCAGCTGTTGGGGCCGCCCCCCTGGCCGAGGAACACGTACGCGCCGGGCTTCGCTTGCAGCATGTACGAGAAGTCCTCGCCGCCCATCACCGGGGCGAAGTCGGTGATCACGTTCGCCGCGCCGAAGATCCGCTCGCCCACGCGCGCCGCGAACTCCGATTCGCGCGGGCTGTTGACCGTCGCCGGATAACCGCGCACGTACTCGACCGTCGCCCGGGCGCCCAGCGCTTCGGCGACCTTGGAAGCGATCTCGCGCACGCGCTTCTCGGCGAGGTCGCGCGTGCCCGGCTTGAACGTGCGCACCGTGCCGACGAGGTGCACCGCGTCGGGGATCACGTTGAAGGCGCCGATCTGGCTGGTGGCCATCGAGCACACGCTCACGACCACCGCGTCCACCGGCTCGACGTTGCGGCTGGCGACGGTCTGCAGCGCGGTGACGACGTGCGCCGCGGCGACGACCGGGTCCACCGCGAGGTGCGGGAAGGCGCCGTGGCCGCCGGTGCCGCGGATCGTGATCTTGATCTCGTCGGTGGCCGCCATCATCGGCCCGGCGCGCACCGCCATCTTGCCCGCGGGAATCCCCGGATAGTTGTGCAGTGCGTAGACCTGGTCTGCGGGGAACCGGTCGAACAGGCCTTCCTGGACCATGACCTGGCCGCCGCCGCCGCCTTCCTCCGCGGGCTGGAAGATCAGGTACGCGGTGCCCGCGAAGTTGCGCGTCTCGGCCAGGTAGCGCGCGGTGCCGAGCAGCATCGTCGTATGGCCGTCGTGGCCGCAGGCGTGCATGCGCCCTTCGTGCTTCGACTTGTACGGCACGCTGCCGGTCTCGTGCATGGGCAGGCAGTCCATGTCGGCGCGCAGCCCGATGCTGCGGGCGGAAGCCGTCTTGCCGCGGATGACGCCCACCAGGCCGGTCTTCGCGAGGCCGCGGTGCACCTCGATGCCCCAGCCGGCGAGCTTCTCGGCGACGATCGAGGCGGTGCGGTTCTCCTCGAACGCGAGCTCCGGATGGGAATGGATGTCGCGACGCACCGTGGTGAGCTCCGCGTGGTAGCGGCGCACGTGCTCGACGGGGCTGCGCAGGGATGGCTCGACGGGCTTGTTCATGGGGGCTGCTCAGTGGGCCTGTAGGCGAAGCCGGGGATCGACCGCATAGTAAAGCAGGTCGACCACCAGGTTGATCACGACGAAGAAAAGGGCAATGAGGCACAGGTAGGCGGCCATGACCGGCACGTCGGCGAAGCTGACCGCCTGGATGAAGAGCAGCCCCATGCCGGGCCACTGGAACACCGTCTCGGTGATGATCGCGAAGGCGATGATCGCCCCGAGCTGCAGGCCGGTGATGGTGATGACGGGCACCAGCGTGTTCTTCAGCGCGTGGCCGAAATGCACCGCCCGGTTGCTCAGGCCGCGCGCCCGTGCGAAGCGGATGTAGTCGGTGCGCAGCACCTCCATCATCTCCGAGCGCACCAGGCGCTGGATCAGCGTCATCTGGAACAGGCCGAGCGTGATCGAGGGCAGGATCAGCGCCTTGATTCCCGAGGCGGTGAGCAGGCCCGTCGTCCACCAGCCGAGGCTGACCACGTCGCCGCGGCCGAACGAGGGCAGCCAGCCGAGCTGCACCGAGAAGACCAGGATCAGCAGGATGCCGATGAGGAAGGTCGGCAGCGACACCCCGGCGAGCGAGAGGGCGAGCAGCACCTGCGTGAGGAAGGAGCGGGGCCGCAGGGCGGTGTAGACGCCCATCGGGATCCCCGCGACCAGGGCGAACAGCGCGGCGACGAGGGACAGCTCCAGCGTCGCGGGCAGCCGGTCGGAGATGAGGCGCGACACGGGCTGCACCTGCCGCAGGCTCAGGCCGAACTCGCCCTGCACCGCATGGCCGAGGAACGTGAGGTATTGCACGTGGAACGGCTTGTCGAGGCCGAGCGCGCGCGTGACCTCGGCGCGCTGCTCGGACGTCGCGTCCTGGCCGAGCATGAAAAGCACCGGGTCGCCTACGAAGCGGAACAGGGAGAAGGCGATCAGGCCGACCGTCAGCATCACCAGCACGGCTTGCGCGATCCGCCGCAGGATGAAGGCGAGCATGGAGTGGAGAGCCGGGCGGGAAACCTTTGCGAGAATGGTACCTCATGGCCTTCGCACCGAAGCTCATCGCCTGGCAGCGCCGCCACGGGCGCCGCGACCTGCCCTGGCAGGGCGTGCGCGACCCGTACCGGGTCTGGCTCTCGGAGGTCATGCTGCAGCAGACCCAGGTTGCCGCGGTCATTCCCTACTACGAGCGGTTCCTCGCGCGCTTTCCCGACGTGCACGCCCTTGCGGCGGCGCACCAAGACGAGGTCCTGAAGCTCTGGAGCGGCCTGGGCTACTACGCGCGCGGGCGCAACCTCCATGCAGCCGCGCAGATCCTTTCCGCGAAAGGCTTTCCGCCGGATTCTTCTTCCCTCGGACGCCTCCCGGGCGTGGGGCGGTCGACGGCCGCGGCGATTGCGGCATTCGCTTTCGGCGAGCGCGCGGCGATCCTCGACGGCAATGTGAAGCGCGTGCTGGCGCGCTGCTTCGGGGTGGAAGGGGAGAAGCGTCAGTGGCCGCTCGCGGCGCGGCTCCTGCCCGCGCGCGGGATCGAGGCCTATACGCAGGCGCTCATGGACCTCGGCGCGACCCTGTGCGTGCGCACGCGGCCGCGCTGCGGCGAATGCCCGGTGAAGCGCGATTGCTACGCACGGCGAAAGGGCCTGGTGGACCGGCTTCCGGCGCCGCGTCCGCGCAAGGCCGTGCCGCTGCGCCACGCGATCTGGCACGTGGTGCGGCACGCAGGCGACGTGCTCCTCGAGCGACGGCCCAACGCCGGGCTATGGGCCGGGATGTGGACGTTTCCGGAAAGGAAGCCCGCGTTCATCCGCAAGCCCGGCGAGCCGCTGCCCGCGTTCGAGCACGGCTTCACGCACTTCAGGCTGCGCGTGAAGCCGGTGCTGTACGAGGCGTCGCGCCGGGCCGCGGGCGGCTGGTGGGTGGCGATCGACGACGCGCTCGCCGGCGCCGTGCCCGCGCCGGTCAGGAAGCTCCTGAAAGCGCTCCCGCGAGCATCGCGTTGAGGCGCGCGAGCCGCTCCAGCGGATCGTCCATCTCGAGCAGCTCCTGCTTCAGCGAAAGCGGCAGCGGCAGGAGCTCGGCGAGCCGCCCGCTGACCCAGGCCGCCGAATCGAGCGCCACCGGACGCTCGAAGAGCGCCGGCTGGCCGTCGATCACGCGCTGGAGGAACTGCGCGCAGGTCGTGTAGGCGCCGGGCACCTTCCCGTCCTCGTCGGCGAGAAGCTCGACCGAAGCGCGCACGAGTCCGTCGGCTTGCACCCGGCGCTCCAGGATGCGGAAGCGCCGCTCGCCGCGCGCCAGGACCTGCAGCACGCCGAGCTGCGGCATCTCCCATTCGCCGATGCGCGCGGTGCACCCCACGGCGGCGGGGACGGCCGGGGCGCCCACCTCCGGTCCTTCGGCGATCAGGCAGACGCCGAACGCGCCGCCGTCGCGCAGGCAGGTTTTCGCCATCTCCATGTAGCGCTGCTCGAAGATCCGCAGCGGCAGGCGCCCGCCCGGAAAAAGGACGGTGTGCAGGGCGAAGATGGGCAGGTCGCCTAGCGTGCGTCCGCCTTGGCGAGGTTGCGGTGGCGCACGAGGACGCGCCAGTCCTTGCGGAACGACGCGGCGAGCTGCTCGGCGAGGAAGACCGAGCGGTGGCGACCGCCGGTGCAGCCGATCGCCACCGTGACGTGGCTGCGGTTCTCGCGCACGATCTCCGGCAGCCAGCGCGCGAGCAGCGCTTGCACGTCGGCGAGCCAGCGCTGCACGCGCTCGTCCTTCGCGAGCGCCTGGACCACCGGATCGTCGCGCCCGGTCAGGGGCCGCAGCTGCGGATCGTAGTGCGGGTTCGGCAGCATGCGCGCATCGAGCACCCAGTCCGCGTCGGTCGGCACGCCGTCGCGGTAGGTGAACGACTCGAAGAGCAGCGTCAGCGTGGCGGCGCCCACCCCGAGCAGGTCGCGGATCCAGTTCTGCAGCACGCGCGGCTGCAGATCGCTCGTGTCGATGCGCTGCCCGAGCTGGGCCACCCCGGCGAGCAGCGTGCGCTCGCACTCGATGGCCTCCGGGACGGTCAGGCCCTCGCCGGCGAGCGGGTGGCGCCGGCGGGTCTCCGAGAAGCGGCGCAGGAGCGCGGGCGTGGTCGACTCGAGATAGAGGACGCGGCATTCGAAGCCGCGCGCCTTGAGCTGCACCAGGCTCTCGGGAAGCGCGGGCAGCGCAGCGCTGCGCGCGTCGATGCTCACGCCCACCTTGTCGTGGCCCGCCTCGGCGAGGAAGTCGATCGTCTCGAGCAGCAGCGTGGCGGGCAGGTTGTCCACGCAGTAGTACCCGCTGTCCTCGAGGACGTGCAGGGCGATGCTTTTTCCCGACCCCGACAGCCCGCTGACCAGGACGAGCTGCATCTACTCTTCTTCTTCGTCGGCGCCGCCCTGCAGGGCCTGTTCCTGGCGAGCCATGAACTGCGCCATGGAATTCACGCCGCGCAGCTGCAGGATGTGGTTGCGCACCGCCGCCTCGATCAGCACCGCGAGGTTGCGCCCGGCCGCGACCGGGATGACGACCTTGCGCACCGTGACGCCGAGCACGTCCTCCGCCATGTCGGCGAGCGGCAGGCGCTCGGTGGCGTCGCGCCCGCCCGGCGCCGGGCGCTCGAGGTGGGCGATCAGCTTCAGCTTCATCTTCGGCCGCACCGCGGTCTCGCCGAAAATGGTGCGGATGTTGAGCAGGCCGAGGCCGCGCACCTCGAGGAAGTCCTTCAGCATCGGCGGGCAGCGGCCCTCCAGCGTGTTGGTGGCGATGCGCGAGACCTCGACCACGTCGTCGGCGACCAGGCCGTGGCCGCGGCTGATGAGCTCGAGGCCGAGCTCGCTCTTGCCGACCCCGGACTCGCCGGTGATCAGCACGCCGAGGCCGAGCACGTCCATGAGCACCCCGTGGCGCTCGGTGCTGTCGGCGAGCGCCTTACCCAGGTAGCGCGAGAGCTTCTCGATCACGCGCGCGGCCGGGAAGGGCGAGGTGAAGACCGCTGATTGCGTGCGCTCGGCCGCCTCGAGCGCCGCCGCCGGCGGCGGCACCCCGTCGGCGAAGACGACCGCGCAGGGATTCGCGCCGAACAGGCGCTCGACGAAGCCGCTCACGGTGCCGGCCTCGAAGCTGCCGATCACCTGGATGCTGTTGGGATGGGTGAGGTTGAGGTGCCCGATCAGCGAGGCCGACGCGGCGGCCTCGCGGCGCACGGCCGCGCCGCTCGCGCGCCCGGCAACCCACGCGAGGGAGAGCGCCTCGCGGTTGTCGTCATGCAGCCGCGCGACTTCGACCTGGAGCATCCGGCTGCCATGTGGTGACCAGCTGGTGCAGCATCGCGGCGTCGGACGCCCGCGCCATCGCCTCGCGCAGCGCCTTGTCGCTGAGCATCTGCGCGAGCTCCGAGAGGATCTGCAGGTGCTTCTCGGTCGCCTGCTCGGGCACCAGCAGGACGAAGACCAGGCTCACGGGGTTGCCGTCCGGCGCGTCGAAGGGGACCGGCTGGGCGAGGCGCACGCAGGCGCACAGCGCGTCCTTCAGGCCCTTGATGCGCCCATGCGGGATCGCCACGCCCTGGCCCAGGCCGGTCGAGCCGAGCTTCTCCCGGGCGAACAGGCTGTCGAACACCTGGCTGCGCGCGACGCCGTGCTGGTTCTCGAACAGCAGCCCCGCCTGCTCGAACAGGCGCTTCTTGCTGGAGGCCTGCAGGTCGACGACGACGTTGCTGGCGGGCAGAAGCTTGGCGATGAGGCTCATGCGGGGGCGCGATTATATCCCGCCGGATCGGGGCGCCCGCTACTCCCCGGGCTCCACGTCCGGCTGGGGCCGGCGCTCCTGCAGCTTGCCCTTGTGGCGCAGGACCTGGCGGTCGAGCTTGTCGGCGAGGAGATCGATGGCGGCATAGAGGTCGCCTTCCTCGCTCTCGCAGTGCAGGTCCTTGCCGCGCACGTGCAGCGTCACCTCGGCCTTCTGGCGCAGCTTGTCCACGGTCAGGATGACGTGGGCGTCGATCACGTGGTCGAAATGCCGCTCGATCCGCTCGAGCTTCGCGCGCACGTAGCTGCGGATGGCCGGCGTGACTTCCAGGTGATGACCGCTCACGTTCAGGTTCATAGGGCTTTCCTCTGGTTGACCGGCGGGATCTGCAGGGATTCGCGGTATTTTGCGATCGTGCGCCGCGCGACCACAATCCCCTGCTCGGCAAGAATCTGTGAAATCCGGGCGTCCGACAGCGGCGCCTTCGCGTCCTCGGCGGCCACCAGCTGCTTGATCAGGGCGCGGATCGCGGTCGACGAGGCGGAGCCGCCGGCGTCGGTGGCGACGTGGCTGCCGAAGAAGTACTTCAGCTCGTAGGTGCCGCGCGGGGTGGCCATGTACTTCTGCGTGGTGACGCGCGAGATCGTGCTCTCGTGCAGGCCGAGCGTCTCGGCGATCTCGCGCAGGACGAGCGGGCGCATCGCCACTTCGCCGTGCTCGAAGAAATGGCGCTGCCGGTCGACGATCGCCTGCGAGACGCGCAGGATGGTCTCGAAGCGCTGCTGCACGTTCTTGATCAGCCAGCGCGCCTCCTGCAGCTGCGAGGAGAGGGCGCCGCCCGCGCCCCGCCCGCTCATCAGCTCGGCATAGAGCCGGTTGATGCGCAGCTTCGGCATCGCGTCCGGGTTCAGGCTCGCGCGCCAGACGCTGCGCGTCTTCTTCACGATCACGTCGGGCACCACGTAGCGCGCCTCGACCTTCGCGAACGCCGCGCCCGGGCGCGGGTTGAGCCTCTGGATGAGGCGCTGCGCGGCGCGTAGCGCGTCGTCGTTCGCTCCGGTGGCGGCCTTCAGGCGCGTGTAGTCGCGGCTCGCGAGCAGCTCGAGGTGCTTCTGCGCGATCGCGAGCGCGAGCTCGCGCACGTCGTCCTTGGGCAACGTCCGTATCTGCAGGGAAAGGCATTCTCCGGGGCTGCGGGCGCCCACGCCGGCGGGCTCCATGTTCTGCAGGTGGCGCAGCGCGATTCCCAGCTCCTCGAGGCCGGCCTCGGCGCCGTCGGGAAAATGCGCGGGAAGATGCTCGCCGAGCATCGCCGCGATCTCCTCGAGCGGCTGGGTGAGGAAGCCGTCCTCGTCGAGCGCGTCGATCAGCACCTCGACGAAGGCGCGGTCGCGCCCGCCGAGGTTGGTGAGCGAGAGCTGCGCGCGCAGGTGCTCGCGCAGCGTCGGCGTGCCGGCATGGCCGAAGCGGTCGCGGTCGCCTT
>CBDDRX010000037.1:0-9681 GCA_965233165.1 uncultured bacterium
AAAACCTTTGAAGCGATATCCAGGATGTTGCTCTTGAGCGCCAGGCCGGCCTGCAGCACGGCTTCGCCGCCGATGCCGGCGCCGCGCGAGGCCCAGGTGCCGCCGCCATAGGGCGTGACCCCCGTGTCTCCGGTCAGGACCCGGACCTTGTTCAGGCTGACGCCCACGGCGCTCGCGGCGATCTGGGCGAAGATGCCGTCGGTCCCCTGCCCCTGCTCGGTGACGCTGCACATCACGTTCACCATGCCGGTGGGCTCGAGGCGCAGCGTCGCGCCGTCCTGCGCCGAGATGCGCGCGCCGCCGACGCCGTAGAACGCGGGCGACGGATTGGTCACCTCGATCATCGCCGCCAGCCCGATGCCGCGATAGATGCCCTTTTTTCTTAAGTCATCCCTCTCCCGTTTGAGATTCGCGTAGGACATCAGAGTCAGAAGCTTTTCCAGCGTCTGGTGGTGCGAGAGCTTCTCGAATTTCAGGCCGGAGGGAAAGGTATAAGGATAAGCGTCATCGGGTATCAGGTTTCGCTTGCGGAACTCGGCCGGATCCATGCCGAGCTTCTGCGCGGCGAGATCGACGATGCCCTCGGTGAGCGCGACGGCGATCGGGTGGCCGACCGCGCGGTACTGGCAGGTGACGTTCTTGTTGGTGAACACGACGTTCAGGTTCGCCCGGTACTTTTGGTGCCGGTACGGCCCTCCGGTGAGGTTCACCACCTGGTTCCCCTCGATGCCGCTGGTGCGCGGGTAGACCGAGTACGGCCCGATGGCCGTCAGGTCGTCCAGGTCGAAGGCCAGTATTTCGCCTTCCTTTGTTGCTGCCAGCCTGACCTTGACCCTGTGTTCCCTTGCGTGGATATCCGAGAGGAAGGACTCCAGCCGGTCGGCAACGAACTTCACCGGGCGGCGCAGGATCACCGAGATCGCCGCGGTCGCCATCTCGTCCGGGTAGACATGCACCTTGATGCCGAAGGAGCCGCCGACGTCCTTCGCGATCACGCGCACGTTGCCCTCGGGGATCCCGAGGTGGCGCGAGAAGATGTCCTGCATCATGTGCGGCGCCTGGGTGGCGTGGTACACGGTGAGCGAATGCTCCGCCGCGTTGTAGTCGGCGAGGATGGCGCGGCCTTCCAGGCACACGCCGGTGTGGCGGCCGAAGTGGTAGGTCTCCTCCACCACCACGTCCGCCTTCGCGAACGCCTCTTCCACGCCGCCCGAGTCGAACGCGCGGTGGAAGCAGATGTTGTCCTTCAGGTCTTCATGGACGAGAACCTCGCCGCGCAGCGATGCTTCCATGTCGGTGACGACCGGCAGCTCTTCCCACTCCGCCTCGATGAGCGCGACGGCATCCTCGGCCTGGCTGCGCGACTCGGCGACCACCGCCGCCACCGCCTCGCCCTGCCAGCACGCGCGCCCGACGGCGATCGCGTGCTGCGGCGGCGACTTGATGCCCTTCAGGTGCCCGAGCACCGCCACCCACGGCGTGCAGTACTCCGCGACCTTGGGGCCGTCGAAGACGGCGATGACGCCTTTCGCCTTCGCAGCTTTCTCGAGCTGCAGCTTCTTGATCCGGGCATGCGCGTAAGGGCTTCGGAAAAAGGCCACGTGCGCCAGGCGCGGGAAGCGCAGGTCGTCGGTGAAGGTCCCGCGGCCCTGCAGCAGGCGCTGCGCATTGGCGCGGGGAACGCTCTGCCCGATGTAGCCCTTGTCGGTCTTCGTTCCGGGCGCGTGAAGCGGCAGTTCTGCTTTTCCCATCGTTCCCCCAAAACTCTAGGACGTTGGCCTTCGGATGCGGATGCGTCGCTTCATCGGCTTTGGAGTGGAGACCTTGCGCTTCGCGAAATCAGCGACCAGTTTCTCCCGATGCTCAGTCGCTCGCTCTATGCGCATCTCGTCGATTCCGGCTTCGCGATATGTATCCGCCATGCCCCGGGTAGCTTCGATCAAGCCTTCAACGAGAACCATAGCCTCATCGTATTGCAGCCCAAATCGCTCGCACGCGCTCAGCGCGTTGGCGAGCGAGGATTCGGCGTCCATGGCACCGACTTCCATCTGCTGGTAGCCAAGCGTCGTCAACTGCGGCGAAATATCGAAAGCCTTCGAGAGGCGCCAGCCACCTTCATAGACAAACCCGTGATTTGCCTCATGGTCGTCGGTGTTATCCACGAGGATGTTGAAAACCATCCTGCGGAATAGCTCCTGGAGATCATCGCTTAGCAGCGCGATCGAACCTGTAAGGCGGCGCGCTTCCGCGAGGAGCGGATAGCTGTACTGTGGCTTCGACAATCCCACGATCTCTCGGCCATACCCGCGCAGAAGGGTACGTGCGCTTAGGTAGGGAATCCGGCCAAACAATCCACTTTCCAGAGGCTCCCGATCGAATCTGGGCACGAGCAACGCGACACGCTGGTCTGAGAACTGATGCTTGCGGACATTCGCTACGTCAAGCCCTGCTTTCTCCGCCAATTTCATCCCGGCGTATTCCATGGACACCGCATCAAAGTCCTCGTCCCGCGAGTTGAACTTCGCGATCCATAGCCTGCCGTCCGTCTCGACCACCGTTTTCGGCCGCGCCCCGCCAAGGCTGGCGCCAGGTGCGAGGAGATGGCGAAGGCGGTCGTCTACGGGCTCTTTCTTCCTCACCCGTTCCATCGCCAATTCGATATCGGCGAGATCACCTAGGCCGGCAGTCGCCGATGCTCGGGCGTCATCATCGACGGAGAAATCGAGAGCACCGATTCGATTTGGACCAGCCTCAAGTAGATAGTCGAACTCGCTGAATCGCTCCAATCTCGCTACCCGGTCAATAACCTTTTTTCCCCAAGCATCTGGCCCGGCGTCGCCAACGGCGTCCGGAAGAAGCCGGTCTTCCTGCCTTGTAGTCACTTTTTCTTCGGTATTTAGGCGCAGCACGAAAGGGTCGAACGCGATGGCCTCTCGATGGACAACGTATTCCGGGAGGTACCGAAAGACCGAGCCTTTCAGGCCCGGCAGCAGGCGCAGTTCCGCAGCCCGCAGAGGAGTTGATTCTCCGCGCGGGTAGAAGAAGACGTTACAGCGATCGACGGGCATGACGTACCCGCGTGGGCAATCGGCCGAGGTCGAGCGCATTTCCTGACTCGTCACGCTCTGGTTTCGCCATCCCGTGCGCTTCTTTGATCAGACCAAGGGCCCAGAGCGCGGTGTAGTAATTCGCGAGGGCGACCGAAGGGTCTCCTCTTTCGAGCCGACGGACTGTTGGAATAGATACGAGCATTCTCGACGCGAGTTCAGCCTGCGTTTGCCTACGTCTCATCCGGGCGATTCGAATGTTCTCTCCGAGTTCGAGAATGGCGCGCCGCACGGGAAGCGGTAGGGAGTTCGCTAGGGGTTTTCGACTCATAGGAACGATATGTTGCCTTAAATGCTCATAAAAGTACATATCATTTCTGTAATGACACGAAGCCCCAAAACATCAAGCCGTTCATGCCCCTGCCGTGTTTACGACCTCGTCAATGGCATCGACAATCGCCTGGTAGCCGGTGCAGCGGCAGTAGTTGCCCGAGATGTGCGCGCGGATTTCCTCCCGGGATACCTTCTTCTTCCGGAGCACGAGGTCCTGCGCCGCCATCAGCATGCCGGGGGTGCAGAAGCCGCATTGCAGCGCGTTCTTCTCGTGGAAGGCCTTCTGCAGCCGCGCCAGCTCCTTGCTGTCCGACAGGCCTTCGACCGTGTCGACGCGGCAGCCATCGGCCTGCACGGCGAGCATCAGGCAGCCGCGGACGATCTCGCCGTCCACACGCACCGTGCACGCGCCGCACACGCCGTGCTCGCAGCCGGTGTGCGAGCCGGTGAGCCCGAGCTCGTCGCGCAGGAAATCCACCAGGTGCTGGCGCGCCTCGACCCGCCGGCGCACCTCGGTGCCGTTCACCGTGACGGTTACTTCGAGAGACTCTTCCATGCGCGTTCCATGAGGACGCGGGCGAGATGCTTCTTCGTCGCCCCGCTGTTGTAGAGGTCCGGCGTCGGGTTCAGCGCCTCCACGTCCTTGACGAGCACCGGCGTCGGCCCGACGTTCAGGAACGCGAAGCGAGTCTCCGCCCCCTTGAAAGCCGCCAGGCCGACGATCGCGTAGTCGCCGTGCCGGCGCGCGAGCTCCAGGAACACCGAGCGGTCGCCCGGCTCCGCCAGCGGGAACTCGACGGCCGCGACGATCTCGCCCGGCCGCAGGTCGGTCTCGAACAGGCCCTTGAAGAAATCCCGGGCGCGCACCCGTCGCTCGCCTTTGCCGCTGCGCAGCACGAGGTACGCGTCCAGGGCGAGCGCGCAGGCGGGGTATTCGGCAGCGGGATCCGCGAGGGCGAGGCTGCCGCCGATCGTGCCGCGGTTGCGGATCGCCGGATGGGCGACGTGCGGGACCGCCTGGGCGAGCAGCGGAACGTGCCGGGCCACTTCGGCGGAGCGCTCGAGCGCGGCATGCGTGACCAGGGCGCCGATGGACAGGTGCTTCCCCCTGACCGCGATCTGCTTGAGCTCCCCGAGCGCCCCGATGTCGACCAGGAGCGCGGGGGCGGAGAGCCGCATGTTGAGCGAAGGGATGAGGCTCTGGCCGCCGGCCAGGACGCGCGCCGCGTCGCCGTGGCGCGCGAGCAGCTCGAGCGCCTGCGCAATGGACGACGGCTTCGCATAGGCGAACGACGCGGCCTTCACCCTCTCCTCCTCGCGGCGAGTATGCCGGATAATAAGTCGGACCTGCAGGAGGATCCATGCCGCTGACCGGACTGAACCACTATCTCATCGTCTCCCGGAACCTCGAGCGCTCGCGCAAGTTCTACGAGGACGTGCTGGGCATGGCGCTCGCCGATCGCCCCGACTTCGGCTTCCCGGGCTACTGGCTGAAGCTCGGCGACGATATCTGCGTGCACCTCGCCTCGCAGGCGCCCAACAAGGTCCGCGACCAGTTCCTGCTGAAGAAGCACCCCAAGGGCACCGGGGGCTCGGGCTCGGTCGACCATATCGCCTTCCTCGCCCGCAACCCGCGCGAGGTGCGCGAGCGCATCCGCCGCAACAAGGTCGAGATGCACTACCGCAGCTTCCCCGACGCGAAGCTGTTCCAGATCTTCCTCAAGGACCCGGACGACGTGACCATCGAGCTCAACTTCCTCGGCGAGGTGGTCGACGAGAAGGAATGGCGCGGCGGCGACGGCAAGTCCGCGCTCACGCTGAAGAAGTCCTCCTCCGGCCGGACGAAGGCCGAAGTCGCCTAGATCGTCGCGTTGTCGCCCGGCAGGCCGAGCGCGACGCGGCCGTACGTCGTGCCGGCGATGTCCGTGTTGAACGAAAAGTGCTGGCGGATGGCATGGGCATCGCGGAAGGCGCGCGCCGTCTCGCCGGTTTCATAGAGCCCGCTCGCCCCCGACAGGCCGAACATCACGTCGACGGCGCGCACCGCCCACTCCACCGCCCAGGCGCCTTCGAGGCGGTAGCGCGCGCGCGCCAGGGCATCGGGGAGCTGGCCGGCGGCGATCATCTGCTGCGCCTCGACGCAGTTCGTGACCTGCGCGAGCCGTGAGGCGCGCGCGAAGGCGGCCGCTTCGCCGACCCGGATCTGCGTGCTCTGGATCTCCGCGACGCGCGCCGCGGTCATCTTGCCGGTGCGCTCCCGGGCGCTGCGGGTGAACGACTCGATCATCCCCTCGGCGATGCCGAGCGCCACGCCCGACAGGAAATACGGGAAGAGCGCGAAGACCGGCATGCGGAAGATCGGCCCGGGGTTGACTGCGCTGCCCGGCGACTCGCCGCCCTTGGTGTCGGCCACGGCCAGCGTGCGATGGTCGGGGACGAACTGCTCCTTCACCTCGACGTCCTTGCTGCCGGTTCCGCGCAGGCCGCCGGCGAACCAGGTGTCGTGGATGGCGTACTGCGACTTGTGCACGAGGAACACCCGCTGCTCCGGCGGGATGTTCTCGTCCAGCCGCACCATCCCGGCCAGCATGTTCCAGTCGCTGTGGTCGACGCCGCTCGAGAACGGCCAGCGGCCGGAGAGCAGGTAGCCGCCGTCCACCCTCTTCGCGCGGCCGGCCGGAAACACGAAGGACGTGGCGACGAGCGTGTCGGGCGAGGGCTTCCACACCTCGTCCTGCGCCTCCTTCGGGTACATGCCGAGCAGGAGGTGGTGCGAGCCGAGGTTGACGAAGTTCCACGCCGTCGACCCGCAGGCCCGGGCGAGGATCGCCGGCAGCGTCACCAGCGAGGAGAAATCGAGCTCCGAGCCGCCGACGCGCTTCGGCTGCACGAAGCGGAAGAGCCCGCTGTCGTGCAGGTCGCGCACCGTCTCGTCGGGCATGCGGCGCAGCTCCTCGCAGCGCGCGGCGCGGCTGCGCAGCACGGGAAGCAGCCCCTCGGCGCGCCGTTGCAGCTCCTCGTAGGTATGGCTCATCGCTTCTTCTTCCGTCCTTGGGATGCCTTGGTGTACCAGTCCAGCACTTCCGCGCCGGTCCAGAGCAGCGCGCCCTCGTGGCCGCGGATGTACTCCAGCAGCTTTTCCAGGTAGCCGATGCGGTGCGGCACGCCGGTGATGTAGGGATGCACGCTGATCGCCATCACGCGCGGGATGGCCTCGCCCTCCCCGTACAGGCGGTCGAAGCAGTCGATGCCGCGCTGCAGCCATTCGGAAGACGGATGGTGCTGGATCGCCATCATGGCGATGTCGTTCATCTCCACCGTATACGGGATCGAGTGCACGTCGCCGTGGCGCGTGCGGATGCGGCAAGGCAGGTCGTCGAGCACCCAGTCGGCCACGTATTCGATTCCCTCCTGCGCAAGGAGGTCGATCGTCTCGAAGGTCTCGGTGAGGCCCGGGCTCTCCCAGCCGCGCGGCCGCCTGCCGGTGAGCTTGCGGATCGCGGCGATCGTGTCGCGGATCGCCGCGCGCTGGTCCTCGACGTGGTGCATCGGCCGCTGCACGAACCCGTGCCCCATGAATTCCCAGCCCGCGTCCATCGCCGCCTTCGCCACGCGCGGATACGTCCGGCACACCGAGCCGTTGATCGCCAGCGTCGCCCGGATGTCGAGCGCCTTCAGGCACGCGAGGAAACGCCAGAACCCGACGCGCATGCCGTACTCATGCCAGGCCCAGTTGGGAAGGTCCGGCAGGAGCGGCTGGCCGAAGGGCGGCGGGAGGACGGTGCGCGGCATGGCGCGCTCGTCCGACCACTCCTCCACGTTCACGATCACCCAGACCGCCACGCGCGCCCCATCCGGCAGGGCGAGCTTCGGGCGGTCGACGATCGCGGTATACGGCAGGCGCTGACGAAACGTGCGCATGGCCCGCTAATTTAACGGAAAAGGTGCCAGGAACCTTTTTGCGGAACTGCAGGTTCGAATCTCTACCAGCCGATGACCTTGGGCAGCCACAGCGCGATCTGCGGGAAGTGGTACACGAGCACCACGGCGAGGATCTGCATGCCGATGAACGGGAGCACGCCGAGGTACATGTCGCGCGTGGTGACCTGCGGCGGCGCGACGCCGCGCAGGAAGAAGAGCGCCCAGCCGAACGGCGGGGTGAGGAACGAGGTCTGCAGGTTGACGCAGATCAGCATCGCCAGCCAGACGAGGTTCACGTCCTGCGAGACGAACACCGGCAGGAACAGCGGCACCGCGATGTAGCTGATCTCGATCCACTCGATGAAGAAGCCGAGGATGAAGATGATCGCCATCAGGAACCAGATGTCCGCGGCCACGCCGCCGGGCAGGAACTTGAACATGTCGCTGATCAGGTCCTCGCCCTTCAGGCCGCGGAAGGCAAGCGAGAACACCTGCGCGCAGATGAGGATGAACATCATCATCGCGGTGATCTTGGTCGTGGAGCGCATCACGTCCTTCAGGACCTGCATCGAGAAGCGGCCGCCGAAGGCGCAGACGACGATCGAGCCGAGCACGGCGAAGACCAGGATCACCGGCGGCACGACCACCTTGAGGAAGCGGATCCACAGCTGGCGCCGCGAGACCGCGTCGCGCTCCGCCCGGGGGATGGGCGGCACCCACTCGGGCTTCACCATGCCGACGATGACGATGTAGACGCAGTACAGCGCCGCCAGCATGAAGCCCGGGACGACCGCCGCGGCGAACAGCGTGCCGACCGAGAGCTGCAGGATGTCGGCGAGCAGGATCAGGATCAGGCTGGGCGGGATGATCTGCCCGAGCGTGCCGGAGGCGCAGATCGCGCCGCAGGCCATGCCGGTGTGGTAGCCGCGCTTGAGCAGCGTCGGCAGCGTGAGCAGGCCGAGCGTGATCACCGTCGCGCCGACGATGCCGGTGGTGGCGCCCATCAGCACGCCGACGCCGATGATGCCGAGCGCCATGCCGCCGCGCAGGTTCCCGGCGATATGGCCGACCACGTCGAGGAGATCGTCGGCGAGGCGCGACTTCTCCAGCATGACGCCCATGAAGACGAACAGCGGGATCGCCAGCCACTGGTAGTTCGCCACCACGCCGAAGATGCGCGCCGGCAGCAGGTTGAACAGCAGCGAGCCGAAGCCGGCGTAGCCGAAGACGAAGCCGACCGTCGCCAGGGTCAGCGCCACCGGGACCCCGGCCAGCAGCAGGACGAAGAACGCCACCAGCATGCCGATGGCGAGCCACTCGAGGCCGGTCATCGCTTGAGCTTCTCGAAGACCGCGAGCAGGCTCGCGGCGCACTGCAGGACCAGGAAGCCGAAGCCGAGCGGGATCAGCGCCTTCAGGATCCAGCGATGGGTGAGCCCGCCCGGGTCCGGCGACTGCTCGTCGATCGCGTAGGCCTGCTGCACGTACTTGATCGACAGCCAGATGATCGCGAGCGAGACCAGGATGCACAGGACCTGCGAGACGACCTCGACCCAGAGCTTGGTGCGCTCGCTGAACCTGGCGTAAAGGACATCCACGCGCACGTGCTCGCCGTGCAGCATGGCGTAGCTCATGCCGAACAGGATGAGCGGCGCGAGCAGGTGCCACTCGAGCTCCTGCGCCCACACCGAGCCGTAGCTGAACGAGTAGCGCAGGATCACGTTCGTCGCCATCAGCACGACGATCACCAGGGCGAGCCACGAGGTGGCCCGCCCCAGCGCGTCCGTGACGCGCTCGATCTTGCTGCGCACGCTCAAGCTAGGTCAGGCGCCGCGGATGCGGCTGTGGTACACGGCCTCGCTGTACCCGGCCCACGCGTCGTACTTCGCCTTGAACGCCATGTACGAGGTGTGCACCTTCTTCGTCAGCGCGTCCTTGGCCACCGCCTCGGCGAGCACCTGGTTCGTCACCTCGCGCAGGCGCTTCACCACCGCGTCGGGCAGCGGCTTGGCGATCACCCCCTGGTTCTTGACCAGATCCTCCATCGCCTCGGCGTTGGTGCGCTGGCACCAGGCCTCGCTGATCACGTTGCACGCGGCGCAGGCGTTCTCGACCATCGCCTGCAGGTCCTTCGGCAGCTTTTCCCACGCCGCCTTGTTGATGAGGAGCTCCGAGACCGTCGCGGTCTCGTGCCAGCCGGTGGTGTGATAGAACTTCGCCGCCTTCTGCAGGCCGAGGCGCCGGTCCTGGTAGGGGCCGACGAACTCCGCCGCATCGATCACGCCGCGCTCCAGCGCCGGGAAGATCTCGCCGCCCGGCAGCAGCTTCACGTCGACGCCGAGCGCCGCGTACACCTTGCCGGCGAGGCCCGGGATGCGCAT
>CBDDRX010000038.1:0-54558 GCA_965233165.1 uncultured bacterium
GAGCAGCGCCAGGCGCAGGCGCGCAGCCGCGCCGACGCGGAGTCCTCCGCGGCGGCGGAGCTGCAGACGCGCCTCGCCGCGGAAGTAGCGCTGCGCCGGCAGGCCGAGGCGGCGGCGAAGGCGCAGGCCCAGGCCGGCGAGCTCGCGCGCGAGCGCGAGGCGCTCGACGCGGAGCTGCGGCGCGGCGCGCAGGCGCGCGCCGAAGCCGATGCCGAGGCGGTCCGGGTCGCGAAGGCGCGGGAGAAGGCCGAGGCCAAGGCGGCGGCCGACCTGCAGGCGCGCCTGGAGGCCGAGCGCAAGGCCGAAGCGCTGGCGCACGAGCGCGCCGAGGCGGAGCTGCGCGCGAACGCGGTGCTGCAGGCCCGCATCGCCGCCGAGGAGAAGCTCGCGGCGCAGCGCAAGTCGTCGGCAGGCCCGGCGCAGCGTGCCGCGGACGTGCACGACGAGAAGTCCCGCCTGGAGAACCGGCTGGCGGAGTTCCGCCGCCCGGCGCGCCGCCGCCTCGCGGGTGCGCTCGCCCTCGCGCTCGCGCTTGCGGTCACGGCGTGGCTCCTTCCTTCCCGTGTGGAGAAAGCCCCGGACGTGGCGCGCGGCGCGATCCAGGAAAGGGCGGGCGAGCCCCTCGGCTTGCGCCTCGACTACGCGCTACTTCCGCCAGAACGCCGGCGTAAACAGCACCAGGACGGTAAATAGCTCCAGCCGGCCGGTCAGCATCGCGAAGATGCCGACCCATTTCTGGAAATCGGTGAGTCCGGCGAAGTTGCCCGCCGGGCCGATCTCGTTCAGCGCCGGGCCGATGTTGTTGATCCAGGCGATCGCCGCCGAGAACGCGGTCACCACCTCCATGCCGGAGAGCATGAGCACGAAGCTCAGGCCGACGATCACCACGAAGTAAAAGAAGATGAAGGCGAGGATCGCGTAGACGATCGCGTTCGGCACCACGTGCGAGCCAAAGCGCAGCGGCGCGATCACCTGCGGGTGGATGAGGCGCTTCAGCTCGCGCGCCGCCTGCTGCACCAGCATCAGCGTGCGGAACATCTTGATCCCGTTTCCGGTCGAGCCGGTGCTGCAGGTCACGCAGGCGAGCAGCAGGGCGAAGAACACCCCGAACGCGGGCCACTGGCTGTAGTCGGTGGTCGCGTAGCCGGTCGTGGTCGCCACCGACACGAGGTTGAAGCCGGCGTGCCGGAACGCGGAGGCGAAGTCGGGATAGGTGCCGTGCGCCCACAGGTAGAGCGCGACGATCAGCCAGCCGGCGCCGATCACGACGAGCAGCGCCTTGGCTTCCGCGTCGCCGAGGTAGACGCGCATCGAGCGCTGGCGCAGCGCGGCGAAGTGGCTGGCGAAGTTCATCGCCGCGCAGACCATGAAGAAGATCAGCACCGCCTCGATCGCCGGCGAGTCGTAGTGGCCGATCCCCGCGTCGCGCGTCGAGAAGCCGCCCAGGGCCACGGCGCTGAAGCCGTGGTTCACCGCGTCGAACCACGGCATGCCGGCGAGGCGCAGCGCGAGCATGCAGGCGAGCGTGAGCGCCGTGTAGGCGAGCCACAGCGCCTTGGCCGTGTCGGTGATGCGCGGCGTGAGCTTGTCCTTGTAGGCGCCGGGCATCTCGGCGCGGTACAGCTGCATGCCGCCGATGCCGAGCAGCGGCAGGATCGCGATCGCCAGCACGATGATCCCCATGCCGCCGTACCACTGCAGCGCGTGGCGCCACAGGTTGACCGCCGGCGGCAGGAGCTCCAGCCCGCTGATCACCGTCGAGCCGGTGGTGGTGAGCGCGGACATGGTCTCGAAGAAGACGTCGGTGGCCGAGAGCTGCGGCAGCGAGAGGAAGAACGGGATCGACGCCGCGGCGACCATGAAGACCCAGGCGAGGGTGACCAGCAGGTAGCCGTCGCGCGGGCGCAGGTCCCGCCCGCCCCGGGTCGCCGCCCAGAGGAGATACCCGGCGGCGAAGTCGATCAGCATCGCCAGCCCGAACGCGCGGGTCGTCCCGTCGCCGTAGATGAGCGAGGTGGCGAGCGGCAGCAGGTACATCGGCGCGAATGCCATCAGCACCACGCCGAGGACGTTCGCGACCGGGAGGAGCGCTTTCACCGTGCGCGCTCCTACAGGAAGCCCGCGCTCACCTGGAAGAGCTTCTCGATCTGGGGGACGAGGCGCTTGGAGCCGACGAAGACGATCACGTGGTCCTCGGCCTCGATGCGCGTGTCGTGGTGCGCCATCAGCACCTCCTCGCCGCGCACCACCGCGCCGATCGTCGCGCCCGCCGGCAGCGCGATCTCCTCCACGCGCCGCCCCACCAGCTTCGAGGACTGGCGGTCGCCGTGCACGATCGCCTCGAGCGCCTCGGCGGCGCCGCGGCGCAGGCTGTGCACCGCCACCACGTCGCCCCGGCGCACGTGCGCGAGCAGCGTGCCGATGGTCGCCTGCGCCGGCGAGATGGCGATGTCGATCTGGCCGGCCTGCAGGAGATCGACGTAGGAGCGCCGGTTGATGAGCGCCACCACGCGCCGCGCGCCCATGCGCTTGGCGAGCAGGCAGGCCATGATGTTGTTCTCGTCGTCGTTGGTGACGGCGACGAAGAGGTCCATCTCCGAGATGCCCTCGTCGCCGAGCAGCTCCTCGTCGGTGACGTCGCCGTTCAGGACCAGCGTGGCGTCGAGCTTCGCGCCCAGCACCTCGCAGCGCCGCTTGTTGAACTCGATGATCTTCACCGCGTGGTCCGGCTGCAGGGCGAACGCGAGGCGCATGCCGATGTTGCCGCCGCCGGCGATCATCACGTGCTTCACCGGCCGGTCCATGCGCCGCAGCTCGCGCATCACCGCGCGGATGTTGCGCGTCGCGGCCAGGCAGAACACCTCGTCGCCCGCCTCGACCACCGTGTCGCCGTCGGGCGTGATCGCGCGGTCGCCGCGGAAGATGGCGACGATGCGCGCGTCCACGTTCGGCATGTCCGCGCGCAGCTGCTTGAGCGGCCGGCCGACCAGCGGCCCGCCGGCGTAGGCGCGCACCGCGACCAGGCTCACCTTGCCCCCGGCGAAGTCGAGCACCTGCAGCGCCTCGGGGAACTCCACCAGCTTGACGATGTAGTCGGTGAGGATCTGCTCCGGGCAGATCGCGAGGTCGATGTCGAAGCCTTCCTCGCCGATCACCCGCGGGTTGTCGAGGTAGTCGGAGGCGCGCAGCCGCGCGATGCGCCGCGGCACGTTGAACAGGCAGGCGGCGAGCCGGCAGGCCACGAGGTTGGTGTCGTCCGACTGCGTGACCGCGATCAGCAGGTCGGCGTCCTCGATTCCCGCCTGCTTCAGGACCGACGGATGGGCGGCGCTGCCGTTCACCGTGCGCAGGTCGAGCCGGTCCTGCAGCGCCCGCAGGCGCTGGGCGTCGAGGTCGATCACCGTGATGTCGTTGTGCTCCGAGACCAGGCTTTCCGCCACGGTGCTGCCCACCTGCCCTGCGCCGAGGATGACGATTTTCATTCTTAAGTGCTTGAAAAGGGGCCCAATCGTACCCCCGACTTGCACTTTGTGCAGTGCGGGAGTAGTTTGCGCCACCTTGATCTCCAAGACGCGGTCATCCCCTGCAGCGCTGACGCTGCTCGCGCTAGGGGTGGTTTACGGCGACATCGGCACCAGCCCGTTGTACGCGGTGAAGGAAACCTTCAACCCCGCGCACGGCATGCCGCTCGACAACGCGACGATCCTGGGCGGCCTGTCGGCGATTTTCTGGGTGCTGATCGTCGTCGTCACGCTCAAGTACGTGGTGCTCGTGATGCGCGCCGACAACCGCGGCGAGGGCGGGACAATGGCGCTGATCGCGCTCGCCACCTCGGCGGTGAAAGAGCGCCCGCGCCTGCAGCTCGGCGTGGCGACCCTCGGACTCTTCGGCGCTTCCCTCTTCTTCGGCGAGGCGGTGCTCACGCCGGCGATCTCGGTCGTGTCGGCGGTGGAGGGCCTGGAGGTCGGCACGACGGCCTTCAAGCCCTGGGTGCTGCCGATCTCCTGCGGCGTGATCATCGGTCTGTTCCTGTTCCAGCGCCACGGCACGGCGGTGGTCGGCGCGCTCTTCGGCCCGGTGTGCCTGCTCTGGTTCCTCGCCATCGGCGCCGCCGGGGTCTACAACATCGCGCAGAACCCGGCGGTGTTCGCGGCGCTCGATCCCGCGCACGCGCTCGTCTTCGTCACCCGCCACGGCTTCGCGTCGTTCGTGGTGCTCGGCGCGGTGCTGCTCGCCTTCACCGGCGCCGAGGCGCTCTATGCCGACATGGGCCACTTCGGCAAATGGCCGATCCGCATCGCGTGGTTCGGCGTCGTGCTGCCGGGCCTGGTGCTCAACTACTTCGGCCAGGGCGCGCTCCTCATCGCCAACCCCGCGGCGATCGAGAACCCGTTCTTCCTCGCGGTGCCGAAGTGGGCGCTCTATCCGATGGTGGCGATCGCCACCGCCGCTACGGTGATCGCCTCGCAGGCGACGATCACCGGCGCGTTCTCCCTCGTGCGCCAGGCGATCCAGCTCGGCTTCCTGCCGCGCATGCACATCGTGCAGACGTCGGCGAAGCAGTACGGGCAGATCTACCTCCCGGCGATCAACTGGCTTCTCCTCGCGCTGGTCCTCGCCGCCGTGCTGGGCTTCGGCTCTTCCAGCCGGCTCGCTTCCGCGTACGGCGTCGCGGTGACCGGGACGATGACGGTCACCACGATCCTCACCTTCTTCGTCATCCGCTACGCCTGGGGCTACCCGCTCGCGCTGTGCCTCGCCGCCACGGGGTTCTTCTTCGTCATCGACGTCGCCTTCTTCTCCTCGTCGCTCCTGAAGATCCTCGAGGGCGGCTGGTTCCCGCTCGCGCTCGGTCTCGCCATGTTCACCGTCATGCTGACCTGGCGGCGCGGCCGCGAGGTGCTGTTCCGGCGCCTGCGCGACTCCTCGGTGCCGCTCGGCCCGTTCCTCGAGACGCTGTTCAAGGATCCGCCGGAGCGGGTGCCCGGCACGGCCGTGTTCCTCACCGCGACGCCGGACTCGACGCCGCACGCGCTGCTGCACAACCTGAACCACAACCGCGTCCTGCACGAGCGCGTCATCTTCCTCACGGTCGAGGTGCGCGACGTGCCCTGGGTGGCGATGGCGGACCGCGTGCGCGTGGAGCGCCTCGGCCACGGCTGCTGGCGCCTGCGCGTGCGCTACGGGTTCATGAACCGCCCCGACATCACGCGCGCCCTCGAGGTGGCCGCGGCGTACGGCCTGGCGTTCAACCTGCTGGAAACCTCGTTCTTCGTCTCGCGGCAGAAAATCGTCCCGGTCGCCGGCGAAGGCGCGCCCATGGCGCTCTGGCGCGAGCGCATGTTCGCCACGATGGCGCGCAACTCGGGCGACATCACCGACTACTTCAACATCCCCGCCAACCGCGTCATCGAGCTCGGCACCCGCGTCGAGATCTGAAGGGCTGTCGCCGCACGGCGACACATCCTTGCGTCAACCTGCCTGGCGCGCGGCGCGTTGTTGTAGGCAGCCAGGCATAACTGGCACCCACTCAACGTCAAGGAGATTCGTTTGAACAAGCTCATCGCAATCCTCGCCGCACTCGCCTTCGCGGGCACGGCGTTCGCGCAGACGCCCGCCCCGAAAGGCGAAGCCAAGGGCGAAGTGAAGGCGGAAGCGAAGAAGGCGGACAAGGCGGCCAAGAAGAAGTCCACCGCCAAGCCGGCCGGCGGCAAGTCCGCGGAAAAGAAAGCGGAAGCGAAGAAGTAGTGAGGAGGAGGTAGTGGGCAGCACGGGGCGGGGAGCAATCCCCGCCCCTTATTTTTTGCGGAACGCCTCGCAGGGATCGGCGCGCTCCGCCGGTTCCGTGAACCACGCGAAGTCGTACGGCAGCGGGCCGTGATCGGCGAGGTCGGCCTGGCCCGGGGCGGCTTCGAGGAAGCCGACGCTCAGCGCGCCGTCGGGCAGGTACAGCGGCACGCCGAAGTCGTGCCGCACGTGGCCATTGCCGGCGATCAGGACCGCGCCGTCCTTCGGCGGCGACTTGAGCGCGCCGGCGAGCGTCGAGTCGCGCGCCCGCTGGGCCGCGGCCATTCCGCGCAGCGCGCTTTCCGGCAAGGCCCCGCAATGCCCCAGGTGCAGGTAGCGGCGCAGCCTGCGCTCGCGCTCGGCCGGCCACGGCGGCAGGGCCGCCGGAAACTCGCCGCGCGCGATGCGCATCGCCATGGCCCGCGAGAGGTTCGCCGCGCGCAGCGGCATGCGGTGTGCGAGCGCCGCCTCGACGATCGGCCGGTAGCGCTCCCAGCCCCAGCCCTCGCGATCGAAGCGGACGGCCTCGGCCACTTCCTCCGCAGCCGGATTCTTCAGCGCCTGCAATGCAGGATCGTGCTCCGCGTCGAACTGCTCGAAGGCGACTACGGGCTTCAAGCCGGCGCGGCCGAGCGCGTCGATGAGCCGCGCGCGCAGCGCGTGGTGGCGCGGGTTGTCGTGCACCTCGCCGAGCAGGCGGTAGCGCGCCTCCCGCAACGCTATGAAGAGCGTCGCTTCGTCGACCGGGCGGCCGGCGCGGATGTCCCAGACCGTCCCCGCCAGCGCGCGCGCCGGAAGCGGCAGGAAGAGGGAGCCGGCGGCGACGAGAAATTCCCTGCGGCGCATCGGCCGAGGGTACCGCATCGTGCCCGTCGCCTTCTCAGGGGTCGGCCCACATCCTGAGGAGGTTGTGGTACACGCCGGTCAGCGACACGAGCGCCGGGTCGCCCGGCGCGGCGGCGCCCAGGCGCATCGCCGCGGCGTCGAGGTCGAAGAGGAGCGTGCGCTGCGCGTCGTCGCGCACCAGGCTCTGTACCCAGAACACCGCCGAGATCCGCTCGCCGCGCGTGACCGGCTCGACGCGGTGCAGGCTGGTCGCCGGATAGAGCACGAGGTGGCCGGCGGGCAGCTTCACGCGGTGGCTGCCGTAGGTATCGTCGACCAGCAGCTCGCCGCCGTCGTAGTCCTCCGGCGGGGTCAGGAAAAGCGTCGCCGAGATGTCGGCGCGCAGGCGCTGGCGGGTCGCCGCGTGGGTGCGGATCGCCCCGTCGACGTGGTTGCCGAAGGTCATCCCCGGCGCATAGCGGTTGAAGATCGGCGGGAAGACCTGCTTCGGCAGCGCGGCGCTGAAGAAGAGCGCGCTGCGCGCGAGCGCGGCGACGATGGCATCGCCGAGCTCGCGCGCGAGCGGCGCGTCCTCCGGAAGCTGCTGGTTGTCCTTGACGGAACGGGACTGGTGGCCCGCCGTGGCGTCGCCGTCGATCCAGCCGGCGCCGGCGACGCGCGCGCGCTGCGCGGCCGCCTGCTCCTTCGCCAGGATGTCCGGAATCTGCAGCAGCATGTCAGTCGAAAGTCATCCGCAGGGTGAGCGAGACGGCGCGCGGCTGGCCCGGCAGGACGCGATTCGGGTTGTTGTTGTAGCCGCCGACGTAGTAGACCTTGTCGGCGAGGTTGTAGAGGTTGAGGCGCACCTCGTACTTCCTCTGCACGTACGCCGCCGTCGCGTCGACCACCGTGTAGCCGGGCACCTTGCCGGTGTTGGCGTCGTTCAGCCAGAAGCCGTCCGAGCCGCGCGCGCCGCCGCCGATTTCCCAGCCGTCGCCGAGGCGGACCACCGTCCAGACGCTTCCGGAGAACTGCGCCACGCCGAGCGGCACCTTGCCCTGCACCGCGGCCGGCCCCTTCACGATTTCGCCGTCCATAAGCGCCACGCCGCCGTAGACGTCCCAGTTGCGGGTCAGTGCCCCGGACGCCTCGATCTCCAGGCCGTCCACGCGGCGCACGCCCTCGAGGACGGTCGTGCCGAGCACCGGGTCGGCCATGCGCGCGTTGTACTTCTCGTTGCGGAAGAGCGCCGCGCGCACCTGCACGGCCGGCGTGAGGTTCCAGTGCGCCCCGGCCTCGTAGTTGCGGTTCTTCTCCGGGTCGAGGTTCTGGTTGACCGCCGTGAGGTTGGTGCCGGTGCCGCCATAGACGCCGAGCTCCCCGGACGGGTTATACGAATTGCCGTACGAGACGTAGTAGGACTGCGCCTCGGCCGGCTGCCAGATCAGCCCGGCGCGGCTCGACACCATGGTGTCGGTGCGGGCGAAGTCGCCGGTGACGGCGCCGGTTGCCATGGACCGCATCTGCGCCTTCGCGGCGTAGCGCTCCCAGCGCAGGCCGCCGAGCGCCTTCCACGTGGGCGAGAGCTCCACCTGGTCCTGCACGTAGAGCGCGGTCGTGTCGCCCTGCGCGCGGGCGCCGATGTTGGGCGTCTTGGTGTAGCTCAGCACGGTGGAGGGGTCGGGATTGAGGAGCGGCGTGGCCGAGGTCGGGGTCTGCACGCCCGCGGTGAGCGGGTCGGCGTCGAGCGCGTAGTTGAAGCGGTCGAGCCGCTCGCGGCCGAGCTCCAGGCCGGTGAGCAGCGTGTGCCGCATTCCGCCCGCGTCGACCTTCCAGGTCGCCTCGGTCTGGTTGATGAGCGCGTCGTCGTCGTTGTCGCGCGTGCGTCCGCCGTCGTGGTTGCGCGTGACCATGAGCAGCTCGAGCGGCGTCGCCGGCGTGACGGGCGCGCCGTTGGCGTCGGTCGCACGCAGCGTCGCGATGGTCGCCTCGACCTGGCGCTGGTAGTTCGCGAAGCGCAGCGTGTTCTTCAGCTTCAGCGACCGGCTCACCTCGTGCTCGACCTTCAGCGTGGTGATGTGCGTCTCGTGGTCGGTGCGGTCGTGCGCCGCATAGCCGTAGTAGTTCGTCGCCGGGACCGGCGGCATCGCGAAGCGCCCGGTGCCGGTGAACGCCGGGCTCAGCGACGGCTGCCCGTAGTCGGTGACGTCGTTCGTCTTGAGGTAGAAGTAGGAGAGCGTCGCTTCGGTCGCGCTGCCCAGGCGCATGCGGAAGCTGGGCGCGAAGCCGAGCTTGCTCGTGTCCTGCGGGTAGCGGTAGTGGCCCGCGTCCTCGGCGAGGATGTTGAGCCTTAGCGCGCTCGACTCGCCGGTCTGCACGTTCAGGTCGCCGGCGAACCGCTTCTGCCGCTCCGAACCGAGCGTGAGCGCCGACTCGCTGTGGGGGACGAAATAGGGCGTCTTGCTGGTCTGGTGGATGAGCCCGCCGGTGGAGCCGCGGCCGAACATGAGCGAGGAGGGGCCCTTCAGCACCTCGACCGACTCGGTATTGAAGAGATCGCGGTTGTACTCGCCCGCATCGCGGATGCCGTCGATGAAGAGATCGCCCCCGGCCGGGAAGCCGCGCAGGTAGAACACCTGGTTCGCCTGCGTGCCGCCTTCCGCCGCGGCATAGCTGATGCCGGGCACGTTACGCAGCGCGTCGGTGAGCGTCGTCGCGTTCTGCGCGCGCAGCACCGCCTGCGGCACGGAGTTGATGAACTGCGGGATATCGCGCAGCGGCGTCTCGGTGCGCGTCGCCGTGCCCGTCGACTCGGTGCGGAATCCCTCGCGCGTGCCCTCGACCTTCACTTCCGGCAGCGTCTGCTCGGGCTTGGCCTGCCCGAAAACCTGGGGGGTGCTGAACAGCATGACGATCGCCGCGGCGAGCGGCCGGCGCTTGAATCGATGCAGCATGGATGGATCTCCCTGTCGTTCTTGCTTTGTGCAGGCATGGCTGGCTGCCGGGGAGGTCGCTGGCTGCTGCGGTTAGAAAGCGGGATCGGTGACGAAACCGATGCGTGTGAGGCCTGCCTTTGCCGCGTCGGACATGACTTCCGCGACGCGCCGGTAGGCGACGGCGCCGTCGGCGCGGATGTGCACCTCGGGCTGGGGGCGGACCTGCGCCGAGGCGTCCATGCGCGAGCGCCAGCCGGAACGGTCCACGACCTCGCCGTTCCAGTACACGACGCCGCGGTCGTCGATCGCGAGCTGCACGTTGTCCGGCCTGGTCTGGTTTGCCTGGCTCGAGGCCTTGGGCAGGTCGACCTTCACCGCGTGGGTGAGCAGCGGCGCGGTGATGATGAAGATGACGAGCAGCACCAGCATCACGTCGATGAGCGGGATCATGTTGATCTCCGCCATCGGCGCGGCGCTACGAGCCGGCTGCAACGACGCCATGGCAGAAGGCCTCGAGCCGGGCAAAGAGCACGCGGTTCGCGCGCACGAACGCGTTGTAAGCGAGCACCGCCGGGATCGCGACGGCGAGGCCGATGGCGGTCATGATCAGCGCCTCGCCGACCGGGCCGGCGACCTTGTCGAGGGTGCCCTGGCCGGACACGCCGATCGCGACGAGCGCGTGGTAGACGCCCCAGACGGTGCCGAACAGGCCGACGAAGGGCGCGGTGGCGCCGACCGAGGCGAGCGCGGTGAGCCCGGATTCACGGCGCACCATCTCCTCCAGCAGCGCGATCTCGATCGCCCGCCGCACCGCTTCTTCGCTTTGTCCGCGCGAGGCCGCGACGCGCTGCTCGAGGCGCGAAAACGGCGCCGCCCGTGCGAGAAAACCGGCGATCGCCTTGGTGACGATCAGGTACCAGCTCGCCATCGACATGGCGAGCATGACGACGAGGATGGCTTTCCCGACGGCGTCAGTCTGGGCGAGAAAATGGGCGAAGCCCAGGCTTTGCGAAGCTTCCACTCAGGAGTCCAGTCGGAAGGAAATCGGTATGAGGACCCAGGCCGCAACGGGCTCGTCGCCGCGCTTGGCGGGCACGAACTTCCAGCGCCGCACCGTCTCGCGCGCCGAGTCATCGAGCCGCGGGTAGCCGCTCGAGGTGCGCACCTGGACGTCTTCCGCGCCGCCGCGCGGGTTGACCAGCACGCGCAGGATGACGCGCCCCTGCTCGCCGCGGCGGCGGGAAGGTTGCGGATAGGACGGCGCCGGGTTCTCGAGGTAGTCGGCGTTGAAGATCGGCTGCGTGACCGGCAAGGGCGGCGGCGCGGCGACGACCGGCGCGGGCGCCGGCGGCGGGGGCGGCGGGGGCGCCACGATGACCGGAGATGGCGAGGGCGCTTCCACGGGGGCCGCCAGGACCGCCGGCGGCTCGACCGGCTTCGGGCGCTTCGCCACCGGCCTGGGCCGCGGCGGCTCGATGCGCGGCTCGGGCCTCGGCGCCTCGATCCGGGGCGGGGGAGCGACGAAGTGCACCATGACCGGCGCCGCGGCAAGGAGTGCCGCGCGCGCCGGCTCGTAGCTCAGCAACGCCGCGCACATGGCCACATGCAGGCCCACGGCCACCGCGGCGCCGGCATGCCTAGTGAACGGTGGTGTCATTCTTGGCTTCGGCAGCCTGCGCCCATGGGCCGTGCAGGCTCGCGCAGATGTCGCGGACGACCTTCGGCGCGTCGGGGTGCAGGGCGAGGCATTGCATGTGGCGGGAGATGCATACCGCCAGGCGCGGGCAGCCCGTGCGCGCGTAGTGCGTCATGAGATAGAGCAGCGCTGCCGTCACGGTCTCGGCACGGCTCTCGACTTCGTTCTCGGTGTTGCGCATTTCAGCCAGCTCCTGCGAATGAGTGCTGGCTGGCTCGCGGGCGTGCCCGCTTGCTGGCTGGCTGCGACCGCGCTTCAGGCGGTCAGGATCAGCTTCCCGTTCTGCGTGACCATCAGCCGGTACTCCCGCCCGTTGTGCACGATCACCAGCGCCCGCGCGGCGCCGAGGAGCGCTTCGCTCGTCGTGCGCTGCGGCGCGGGGGGCGTCTTGCTGGAGGGGGCTGGCTGGATCATTGAGAACCTGTTGCAAACGATAAGAGTTCTCATGTAGAGTGTCAATGAGAATAGTTCCCGTTTCGAAAGGCGCAGGCACCATGTACATCTGCATCTGCAACGCCGTCACCGAGGGCCAGGTGCGCCAGTGCGCCCGGGACGGAGCGAAATGCGTCGAGCAGCTCGCCGGCCAGCTCGGCGTGGGCGCCGGCTGCGGCCGGTGCCGCGAATCCGCGGCACAAATCCTCGCTAACATGCACGCGGAGGCGCCATGGTCGGAGACAAGCAGGTCATCCAGCACCTGAACAAGGTGCTCTTCAACGAGCTCACCGCGATCAACCAGTACTTCCTGCACGCCCGCATGTTCGGCAACTGGGGCCTGAAGAAGCTGGAGGACTACGAGAAGAAGGAGTCGATCGACGAGATGAAGCACGCCGATCGCCTCATCGAGCGCGTCCTTTTCCTGGAGGGGCTGCCGAACCTGCAGGACCTCGGCAAGCTGATGATCGGCGAGAACGCCCTGGAGGCGCTCAAGCTCGACCTCAAGCTCGAGCAGGTGGCCCGCCCCGACCTGCAGGCCGCGATCGCGCACTGCGAGCAGGTGAAGGACTACGTCTCGCGCGAGATCCTCGAGGACATCCTCGAGTCAGAGGAAGAGCACATCGACTGGCTCGAGACCCAGATCGCGCTCGCCGACAGCCTGGGCCTGCAGAACTGGCTCCAGTCGCACGCGGGAACGCCCTCGTAGGGATCCCGGCCTGGGCTACGCCCGCCCCTCGAGCTAGTCCGCCCGGAGGATGCGCGTTGCCTAGATGAGGTACGCGTGTTGCTACCGCGTTCGCCGTGGACCTCAAGGCGCTCGTGCATGCGGACATCAAGGACCTGATCCCGACCTTCCTGCGCAATCGCGCCGCCGACCTGCCGGCGCTCCGTCAAGCCATCGCGGAGGAGTCGGCCCAGCCCCTGGACTACCTGGCTTGCCGCATGTACGGCGTGGGAAATCCATTCGGCTTTCGTCAGGTCACGACGTTCGGCAGGCAGCTGCGCGAAGCCTGCGCGGCGGCGGATTTCCGGGAAGCCACGCGAATCGTCGCGCGCTACGAGCAGTACCTGAACAGTGTTTCCATCGAGTACGTGGAGGCGCCGCCGAAGCGCAAGCAGTGGCTGCCCAGGGTCGTCGAGCGCCGCCAGGAGGCGAGCTCAAAGGAGAATTTCGCGCAGCCGGCCGAGCGGCGCATCGGCGAGCGCCGAAAGTCCGGGCCAGCGCCCGCAGGCCGCCAGCTCCGCGCCGGCTAGCCGGACGGGCGCCGCAGCGGTTAGGCTACGCCCATGCCTGAGCTCGTCGACCTGCGCTCCGATACCGTGACCCGGCCTTCGCCGGGAATGAAGAAGGCCATGCTGGAGGCGGAGCTCGGCGACGACGTGTTCGGCGACGACCCGACGGTCAACCGGCTGCAGGCGCGCGCAGCGGAGATGTTCGCGATGGAGGCGGCGCTCTTCTTCCCGACCGGGACGCAGTCGAACCTGGCGGCGCTGATGAGCCACTGCCAGCGCGGCGACGAGGCGATTGTCGGCTCGGAGGCGCACAGCTACCGCTACGAGGCCGGCGGCCTCGCGGTGCTCGGCTCGATCCAGCCCCAGGTGGTGCGCAACCGCCCGGACGGGACGCTCGACCTTGCCGAAGTGGAAGCGGCGATCAAGCCCGATGACCCGCACTTCGCCCGCACGCGGCTGCTTGCGCTCGAGAACACGATCTCGGGGAAGGTGCTTTCCCGCGCCTATCTCGAGAAGGCAGTGCTTCTTTCAAAAAAGAAGAATCTGGCGATCCACCTGGACGGCGCGAGGATCTTCAACGCGTGCGTGCACGAGAAGATCCCGGTGCAGCAGATGGTCGCGGGCTTCGACTCCATCTCCGCCTGCCTCTCCAAGGGATTGGGGACGCCTGCGGGCACGGTCCTCGTTGGAAAGAAAGACGTCATTGAAAAAGCCAGGAGGGCGCGGAAGATGCTGGGCGGCGGGATGCGCCAGGCGGGCGTCCTGGCGGCGGCCGGCCTCTACGCGCTCGAGAACAACGTGGCGCGGCTGCAGGAAGACCACGACAACGCCGCGCGCCTCGCCAACGGCCTGCGCGAAATGGGGCTGGAGGCGGCGCAGCATACGAACATGGTGTTCGCCGAGGTCGGCGGCGAGCGGCTCGGCGCGCTGGTCGAGCACCTGCGCCGCAACGGCGTGCTGGTCCTCCCCCGCCCGAGCATGCGCCTCGTGACCCACCTCGACGTAGATGCGGCCGGCATCGTCCGCGCCCTGGCCGCCTTCGGCACCTTCCTGTCCAAGTCCTCGACGAGGCTCGCCGCCGGCCGGTAGCAGTAGTACGCTAGCGCCAGTTCATTCCCCAGGGGGGGTTGCCATGAACCTGCTCGCGCACTTCCAGGACGCCCGCAACGTGATCGCCGTCCCCGCGGGGGCCGTCGTCTTTCGGGAAGGGACTTCACCCACCGGCATGTACGTGGTCCTCGAGGGGGCGCTCGACGTCCTGGTCGGGGAGACGCTGGTCGAGGTGGCGGAGGCCGGCGCGCTGCTCGGCGAGATGGCCCTGGTGGATATGTCGCCCCGCAGCGCAACGGTGATCGCCAGAACGGATTGCCGCCTGATTCCCGTCGATGCGCGCCAGTTCGACCTGCTGGTGCGCGAGACCCCGGAGTTCGCGCGCCACGTCATGGGCGTGCTCGCGCAGCGCCTGCGGCACATGAACGACCGGCTCACGGACGCCGTGGGGGAGCTCACCGTGCGGGTCGAGGCGCGGCGGGTTCGCCCGCACTAGCACGGCCGGCGCAAGCGCTATTCGGCGGTGTAGACCAACCCGGGATCCAGGAACAGCTGGCCCGCCTCGATGCGCTCGCGCCTGCGGCCGTCGATGACGTGGCTGAAGCGGTAGCGCATGCCCTTGAAGGTGACGGTCTCCCAGATGGGATGGCCCATGTACTCGCCGATCTCGCCGGTGTGCGCCTCGATCACCTTTTCCAGCACGATGACCACGCCCTGCCGCCGCAGGTAATCCGGGTCGCCGAGCTTCGCGAACTGCCGGTGGACGAGCCAGAAAGCCGGCAGCGCCAGTACCAGGAACAGCAACGCTGACTCGAGCGGCGTCACGCGCACCTCGATGCAAGAAGCGAACCAGTTCAGCCGGCGTCCGGCTGGCCGGCTTCCTTCGGCGGCGGGCGTCCGCCGCCGAACTGCGCCCATGCTACGCCCGCCATCGTGACCGCAGCACCGGCGATCTTCAGCCAGGTGAACGATTCGCCGAGCGTGAGCCAGGCCATCACCCCGGCGACCGGGGGCATCAGGTACATGAAGGGCGCGCTGCGCGCCACGCCGCGCACGCTGTTGACCCAGGTCCAGAGCATCCAGCCGGTGAACGAGGAGATGACGAGGGCCCAGAAGAGCGCCGCCCAGACCGCCGGCGTGAGCGCGCTCAGGGCGATACCGGCGAGGGAGGGTGCGGTGAAAAGGAGCATGAGCGGCGCGGAGAAGAGCAGGGTGTACGCGAGCACCACGATGGGGCCATAGCGGTCCGCGAGCGGGCGCGACATCACCGTGTAGGCGGAAAAGGAGGCGCCGGCGAGGAGCAGCGTCAGGTCGCCGAGGCCCGCGCGGGAAAAGCCGGCGGTGAACTTGTCGGAAAGGAACAGCACGATCCCGGCGAACGCGACCAGCGTCCCGGCGATCTGCGGGCGGCGAAGCCGCTCCTGCCCGAGCCAGGCGAGGATGCCGAGGGTGAAGAGCGGCTGGCAGGTGAGCACGAGCGACGACGAGAACGCGGTCGACAGATCCATCCCGTACATGACCGCGGTGAGGTGCACGACATGGCCGACCATCGCGGCCCAGAAGAAGCGCGGCAGGTCCTCGCGCCGGGGCACCGAGAGGCGCAGGTTGCCGCGGAAGACCACCAGGAGCAGCGCCACGCCGAGCAGCGGCAGGATCAGGAAGCGGATGAACATCACGCCGCCGACGCCCAGGCGCTCGAGCAGGAACTTCACGAACACGAAGTTCATGCCCCACGCCGTCATGGTGAAAAGCGCCGCCGCGAGCGCCCATGATTCTTTTTTCATCTTCTGCAAGTCTAGAATACCCGGCGCATGAAACCCGAAACGCCGCTCAACGCGCGCCCCGCGGTCCGGGCGCTCGGCGCCTCGCGCATCCGCGAGCTGGTCAACGAAGGCCTCGGCAACCCGGATGTCCTCGCGTTCTGGGTCGGCGAGCCCGACTTGCCGACGCCGGATTTCATCCGCAAGGCCGGGACCGACTCGATCGCCGCGGGCGAGGTGTTCTACACCCACAACCTGGGCATCCCTTCGCTGCGCAAGGCGCTCGCCGACTACGTCACGCGGCTGCACCGCAGGACCTCGCCGGACGGGATCGCGGTCACCAGCTCGGGCGTCAGCGCGCTCATGCTCGCCTCGCAGCTCCTCGTCGATCCGGGCGATCGCGTCGTCGAGGTGGTGCCGCTCTGGCCGAACCTGCAGGAGATTCCGAAGATCCTCGGCGCGACGGTGGAAACCGTGGCGCTGGGGTTTTCTCCGTCCGGCTGGTCCTTGGATATCGAAAAATTGCTGAAAGCCCTGAAGCCGGGGACGAAGGCGCTGTACCTCAACTCACCGAACAACCCGACCGGCTGGACGGTCACGCGCGAGCAGCAGAAGGCGATCCTCGAGCACTGCCGCAGGCACGGCATCTGGATCTTTGCCGACGATGCCTATGAACGGCTCTATTACGGAGAAGGCGGCATCGCGCCGTCGTTCCTGGAGATCGCCGACGAGGGTGACCGGGTGATCAGCACGAATACCTTCTCGAAGAGCTGGCAGATGACCGGCTGGCGCCTGGGGTGGCTGGTCGTGCCGCCGTCGCTCGCGGCCGACCTCGCCAAGCTGATCGAGTACAACACCTCCTGCGCGCCGGTCTTCGTGCAGCGCGCAGGGGTTGCGGCGGTGACGCAGGGCGAGGAGACGATCCGCATCGCGCTCGCGCGTTATCGCCGTGCGAGGGATTTTCTTCTTCGGAATCTCAGCACCATCGATCGCGTGCAGACCGCCGCGCCCGACGGAACGATGTATCTTTTCCTGAAGGTGGAAGGCGAGGCCGACAGCCTGGCCTTCTGCAAGCGGCTGGTGCGCGAGCAGGGGCTGGGCCTCGCCCCCGGGTCTGCGTTCGGGCCCGAGGGGGAGGGGTACGTCCGGTGGTGCTTTGCTGCCGACGAGCGCAAGCTCGCCGATGGCGCGGCACGCCTGAAGCGCGCCCTGGTGCGCTAGTTCTCCGCTAGCAGGGAGCCCCACCCCTGCATGCGGTCCTTGATGCCGTACTGGCGCAGCGCATGCCAGTAGGTGGCGGTGTTGATGGCGATCACCGGCTTGTCGAGCCAGAACTCCGCCATCGCAGCCACTTGCGCCATCGCGAGATTGGTGCCGACCTGGACGATGGCGTCGACCTTGCCGCGGTTGACGCGCTGGACGGCATCGCGCAGCGTCTTCTTCGACTCATGGGCGATCAGCACCGGGCTCCTGCACTTCAGCCCGAGCAGGTTGACCACCTCATAGCCGCACTCGGTGAAGAAGCGGCGCACCTGCCGGTCGCCGATCGGCATGTAGGGCGTGATCACGCCGAGCCGGCGGACGCCCTTGCCGTAGGCGCGCAGCGCCGCCTGGCAGGCGTCGGAGCCGGTGATGACGGGGCCGCAGCCTGCCTTGTTCGCCGCCTTGTCGAGCTTGCGCTGCAGCTGCCTGGCGCCGTCCAGGCCGTCCCAGAACGTCTCGGCCGACATCCCGAGCACCACGGCGTCGGGATGGCACGAAAGCACCGCCTGGAGCGCCGGAAAGAGCGCGTCGCGGATGTTGTCCATCATCACCATGAAGCTCGCGTCGTCGGTGACGCGCGTGTCCGGAATGATGAGGCGCGAATGGTGGTTCGTGACGCCGAACGGGCGCATGGCGTCGAACTCCGGCTGGACCGAAGTGTTCGTCGAAGGGGCGAGCACGCCAAACTTGGCGCGGTGTCCTAGCGAGTCCGTCACGCCGCGGATTGTAGACATGCTTCGCCCCGGGTTCGCGAGAACCCGGGGGAAGGGACAACGGAGCACGCCTAAAGCGCGCCCTCGCCTAGCTTCGAGAGAGGGCGCGGCTCGGGCGAGCCTTAGGCGTACGTCTTACGCGTTGGCGACCTTCTTCGGCGCGGCGAAGCTGGACGCCTTGTCGGTCATCTCGATCGTGCCGGAGAGCTCCGCGCCTTCCTCGACCTTGATCTTGGCGTAGCGGATCTTGCCCGACACCTTCCCGGTGCCGTGGATCACGAGCTGCTTGCGAACGGTGAGCTCGCCCTCGAAGCGCCCGTGGATCTCGGCGTTGTCGACGGCGATGGTGCCCTGGAACACGCCATGCGAGGTGATCTCGAGGACGCGCGAGTCGAGCGTCGCCTCGATGCGGCCCTCGACGACCAGCGTGTCGCAGTCGCTGATCTCGACGCCCTTGATCTTGATCTCCGGGCCGACGACGAGCTTGGCTTCCTTGCGCTCGTCGGCGCGGTAGGCGTCGGTCGAGGGCGCGGGTGCCATGTTCGCGGCAGGCGCGGGCGGCGTGGTGGCGGGTTTGTTGGTGGCGGCGAAGTTGCCGTCGTCGCGCTTGCGGAAGAATCCGTCTTTCTGTAGCACTTTGGTTGCCCTCTCTGTAGTGGCGTTGGGTACGGCTCGTAGTCATAGGCAGGATCCGTACCAACAAAGTTCGTGAGTAAAATCATATGGATAGTGGCGAAGCGCGGGCACGCTTCGTCGGCCGTGGGCGACAGCCGGCCACGATCGCGCAGCGAAGCGGTTGAAAGCGCAGGCAATTTTTTGTCGTTTAACCGCTACGTGCAAGATGCCCACTGGGTCGGCGCAGGAGACGGCCCGGCAGCTTGCCTTCGCCGAGCTTCTCTCCATTGACCCATACGCCATGCACGCCGAGCGGCTCCGTGGTGAGGCGCGGCTCGCCGCCCGGCAGGTCGAACACCCGCTTCCTGGGCCCGCGGCCGACTCTCGCCGGATCGAATAGCAGCAGGTCCGCGTGAAAGCCCGGCGCCAGGCAGCCGCGCTCGCGGATCCCGAACAGCTCCGCCGGCTGCGAGGTGAGCCGGCGCACCGCATCCTCGAGCGTCAGCACACGGGTCTCGCGTGCCCAGTGGCCGAGGAGGTGCAGCCCGAATCCCGCATCGTTGAAGAACGTCAGGTGCGCGCCGGCGTCGGAGAGCGACACGAGGCTCGACGGGTGCCGGATCATGCGGCCGACCGCCTCTTCGTCGGAATTGAGCAGCATCGCGTTGAAGACCGTATCAAGGTCGTCGGCGAGCGCGAGGTCGAGCATGCAGTCGAGCGGATCCTTGCCTGCTTCAGCCGCCAGCGCGGCGATCGTCCGGTTCTCGGCCTCGCTTTTCTTCGACTCCACCACCTCGACCTTTTCCCACTGGCCATTGAACAGGCGGAAATGGGCGGGACGACGCAGCTCCGCACGGATGCCCTCCCTGAAGGCGCTGTCCTTCAATTTCGACTTGAAGGCTGCGCCCTTGAGCGGCAGCGCGGGCTTCCAGCTTTCCAGGCCTTCCAGGACGTACGGCGAGTGGAGCGTGAAATCCATGGAGAGCGGGCAGCAGGACACCGCGCCCACCAGCCTGCGGCCGCGCGCGTTGGCTTCCTGGATGAGCGAGAGGTCCTTGAACACCGCCTCCGGATTGGTGCTGTTGTGAAGCAGGGCGGCGATCACGACCGGCGCGCCGGTGTCCGCGGCCAGCGACTCGAGGAACGGGATCGATGTGTGGCCGCCCTTCGTGAGCATGAACACGCCGCCGTGCTCGCGAAGGGGCGCGGCGAGCGCGCGCATCTCCGCCTCGTCGGCGAGGCGCGAGGGCATCGGCTTGCCGCCTTCGCCGTTGTGCGCGGGCGAGGTGCTGGTCGAGAAGCCGACCGCGCCGGCCGCCAGGCTTTCGCTAACGATCCTCGTCATGGCTTCGCGCTCGCTTTCGGTCGCGGCGCGCTCAGTCGCGTCCCCGCCCATCACGTAGGTGCGGATCGCGGAATGGCCGGCGAACACGGCGACGTTCGCGGCCGCCCCGCGGCGCTCCAGCATGTCCAGATACTCGGGCACCGACTCGAAGTCCCAGCGCACGCCGCGACGCAGGACGGAGAGCGACATGCCCTCTACCTGCGTGAGGTTGCGCATCACGAGCTCCCGGTCCGACGCGCGGCACGGGGCGATCGTGAAGCCGCAGTTGCCGAGGATCGCAGTGGTGACGCCGAGCGAGGGGGAGGGGCTGAGTCCGGGATCCCAGGTCACTTGGGCGTCGTAGTGGGTGTGGTTGTCGACGATGCCGGGCATCAGCGCCAACCCGTTCCCGTCGATGGTTTGCCGGGCCGGTCCTTCGACCCGGCCCACGCCGGCGATGCGCCCGTCGCGCACCGCGAGGTCGCCCCGGATCGGCGGCGATCCCACGCCGTCGACCAGCAGCACGGAGCGAAAGAGGAGGTCGTGCATCGGGGAGGCCTCAGTATACTTAGCCGGCCATGAAGCTCTTCGAGCTCGAGAACAAGTGCGCCGTGATCACCGGGGCAGGGCGCGGGATCGGCGCGGCGACCGCGGATCTCTTCGCTGCCGCCGGCGCCTACGTGGCGGTGCTCGACAAGTACGAGGAGTACGCGCGCCGCACCGCGGATGGCATCCTCGCGAACGGCGGCAAGGCCTTCGCCGTGACCTGCGACGTGACCCACGAGGACGAGGTCGAGGACGTCTTCGCCGGCATGGTGAAGGAGTTCGGGCACGGCCCGGACATCCTCGTCAACAACGCCGGCATGGCGATCCGCAAGACGGCGCTCGACGTCCAGCTCTCGGAATGGCAGCAGGTCATCGACATCAACCTCACCGCGCTCTTCGTCTGCTCGCGCGTCGCCGCGCGCACCATGCGCCAGCCGCGCAAGGACTCGCCCGCGGGCGGGGCGATCGTCAACCTCGCCTCGATCATGGGCCTGTCGGGCGGGATCTTCCCGAACGCGTCCTACCAGGCGTCGAAAGGCGGCGTGGTGAACCTCACGCGCGCGCTCGCCCTCGAGTGGGCCGCCGACCGGATTCGCGTCAACGCGGTGGCGCCGACCTTCGTCAACACCGACTTCACGGCGCAGATCTTCACCAATCCGGCGGTGCTCGAGAAGGTGGAGGCGCACACGCCCCTGGGCATCCTCCCGGAGGTCGACGACATCGCCGCCGCCATCCTCTTCCTCGCCAGCCCGGCCGCGCGCTGCATCACCGGCGTCACGCTCCCCGTCGACAGCGGCTACCTCGCCCGATGAAGATCGGTGTCAGGCACCGATCTCTCGCCGCCTGGGTGGCGCTCGCCGCGATCTCGCTGCAGGCGCTCTGGCCGCTCATCGCGCAGGCGAAGCCGCGCTCCGTCACGCTGGTGCCGGTCTGCACCGTGGCCGGCGAGACGCACTACATGGAGCTCGAGACCGGCGGCGGGGGGGTCTCGCACGAGGAGCATTGCAAGGCGTGCCCTGTCGGGGCCGCTGCGCTGGCCTCGCGTGCTTCCGCTCTGGTCGGGCCGGAAGTCAGCTTCTCGATCCCGGCCGGTGCAGCCAATCCCGCAGAAGAGCGTTTCGTCCCCACCGCGCGTTCCCGCGCGCCGCCGTCCTTCCTGTTCGTCGACTTGAAACCCGACCAACAGGAGAGGAACGATGAGAAAGCTTTTGCTTTGCGGCATCGCGGCGCTCGCGATGCCATGGCCGGCCGCGGCGTCCTGCGGCGCGGCGTTCTGCTCGATTAACACCAGCTGGGACGTGCAGGGCGCCTGGCAGGAGCCCGGGGCGCGCTTCGACCTGCGCTACGAGCACGTCAACCAGGACCAGCCGATGTCCGGAAGCCGCAAGGTCGCGTTCGGGCAGCTGCGCCGGCACCACGACGAGATCGCCACCCGCAACCGCAACCTGCTCGCGAGCGTGGACTACACGCTCGACGCGGACTGGGGCTTCAACGCGATGCTGCCGATCGTGCACCGCGGCCACGCGCACATCCACAACCACCAGGGCGCGCAGATCCTCGACACGTGGAACTTCACACAGCCGGGAGACCTCCGCTTGCTGGCGCGGCGCCGGCTGGGCGATGCGCCGGACAGCGGATGGGGAGCGTCGCTCGGCCTGAAGCTTCCCACCGGCGCGACCGACGTGCGCAACGACAGCGCCGCGCTCGCCGAGCGCTCGCTCCAGCCGGGAACCGGCACCACCGATGCGCTCCTCGGCTTCTACTACGCGCGGATGCTGCCCGGCAGCGGCTGGTCGTGGTTCGCGCAGCCGATGCTCCAGCTTCCGCTCTACGACTACCAGGGCTACAAGCCGGGTCGGCGCCTGTCCCTCGATCTCGGCACGCGCTACGAGGTGGACGAGCGACTCTCGCTGATGCTGCAGCTCAACATGCTGCACCGCAGCCGCGATTCGGGCCGCTTCGCCGAGCCCGCGGACTCCGGCGGCAGCTCGATCTTCCTCAGCCCGGGCGTCAGCTACGCCCTGTCGCGCGAATGGCAGGTCTACGGCTTCGTGCAGCTGCCGCTCTACCAGTACGTGAACGGCGTGCAGGTCACCGCGCAGCGCGCGGTCGCGCTCGGCGTCGGCGCGCGCTTCTAGTAGCCGGCGGCGAAGTCGACGAGGTTCGCCGGCGGCTCGCCGCGGCGGATGCGCTCGATGTTCCGCGCGACCTCGACCACCGCGGTGCGCGGCTCGGTGAGCGCGGCGGCGTGCGGGGTGATCGAGACGCCGGGATGGCGCCAGAGCGGGTCGTCGGCGGGCAGCGGCTCCTTGTCGAAGACATCGAGCCAGGCGTGCGCGAGGTGGCCGGAGTCGAGCGCGGCGATGAGGTCGTCGCGCACGATGTGCGGCCCGCGCGCGCAATTGATGACGCCGCCACCCTTTTTTATCTTTTGCAGGTTCTCCAGGTCGAGGATGCCGCGCGTCTGGTCGGTGAGCGGCAGGAGGCACACCACGACGTCGCTGCGTTCCAGCATCTCGCCAAGCCCTTTCTCGCCGGAGAAGGATTCAACGGAGGGAACCTCTTTGGGGCGGCGGCTCCAGCCGGCGACGTTGAAGCCCAGCGCGAGGAGGCGCTGCGCGGCGGCGGTGCCGAGCGCGCCCAGGCCGAGGATGCCGACGGTATGGTCCGAGGCCATGTATTGCCGGAAGCGGTGCCACTTCGCCTCGCGCTGCTGCGCGCGGTAGCGGTACAGGCGGCGGTGCCAGTCGAGCGTATGCGCGAGGACGGTCTCGGTCATCGCCGCGACCATGCCCGGATCGACCAGGCGCGCGAGCGGCACGTGGCGCGGCAGCGCCGGATCGGCGAGGAGGCTCTCGACGCCCATCCACAGCGACTGGATGAGCTTCGCGTCCTTCAGCTTCTCGAGCGTGCCCTTGGGCGGGGCCGCGACGATGGCGATTTCTTCGTCGCCCTTGCTTTCCAGACGAAATTCGTCATTCGGGAGGAGAGGCTGCAAAAGCGGCAGCCAGCGCTCCGCCGGCTCGATCCGGGACGCGAAGAGGATCTTCAACTGCTATTCGGGCTTGAACCCCGAGGCCTTGATGACCGGGCCCCACAGCTCGTAGTCGCGCTTGTGGATGCGCGCGAGCTCCGCCGGGGAATGGCCGGTCGGGACGATGCCGAGCGCGTCGAAGCGCGCCTTCAGCTCCGGCGACTTCACCGCGGCGATCATCGCCTTCGAGACGCGCTCGATCGCATCCTTCGGCATCGCCGCCGGGCCGTAGGCGGCGTACCAGCCGGCGCCCTCGATGTCGAAGCCGAGCTCGCGGAACGTCGGCACTTCCGGGAGCTGCTCGGCGCGCTTCGCCCCGGAGGTCGCGAGCACGCGCATCTTGCCGCCCTTGTGGTGCGCGACCGCGTCGCCGGCGGTGCCCATGAACGCGGCGATCTGCCCGCCGAAGAGGTCGGTGAGGGCCTGCGCGGTGCCCTTGTAGCCGATGTGGTTCATCTTCAGGCCCGCCTTCTCGGCGAACAGGATCGAGAAGAAGTGCGGCAGGCTGCCCGGGGCCGCGGAGGAATAGTTGCCCCACTTCGGGTCGGACTTCACCAGCGCCACGTACTGCGCGAGCGTCTTCGCCGGCACGTCCGGCCCGACGGAGAAGGCGAACAGGAAGTCGCCGGTATGCGCGATCGGCGCGAAGTCCTTGAAGGGGTCGTAGCCGAGCTCGCGGTAGATGTGCGGCGCCGTCACCACGGTCACGAGCGGCGTCATGACGATCGTGCTGCCGTCGGCCGGCGCGTTCTTCAGCGCCTGCATGACGATGCGCCCGCCGGCGCCCGGGCGGTTCTCGACGATCACCGGGTGGCCGAGCGAGTCCTTCATGCGCTCGGCGAGCAGGCGCGTCATCGTGTCGAGGCCCGCGCCGGCCGGAAAGCCGACGAGGATGCGCAGCGTGCGGTCCTGCGCGAGCGCGCTGTGGGAGAGGAGAAGCAGCAGCGAAAGGGCGAGGGATCTGAGCATGGCGCGATGGTAGCATCGCCTCACCCATGAACCCCCCCTTCAGAGCAGACCAGGTCGGCAGCCTGCTGCGCCCGGAGAAAGTGGCCAAGGCCCGCAAGTCGGGCATGCCGAAAAACGAAGCGCGCGCGATCGAGGACGAGGCGATCCGCGAGGCAATCGCGAAGCAGGAAGCGGTCGGCCTGGAGAGCATCACCGACGGCGAGTTCCGCCGCGACTGGTGGCACATCGACTTCCTCTCCCAGCTCGAGGGCGTCGAGATCCACAAGATGGCCGGCCCCGGATTCGGCGGCACCGACGAGCAGCCGCCGATCCCGAAGATCGTCGGCAAGGTGAGGTACGCGAAGCCCGTCATGGTGAACGATTTTGTCTTTACAAAATCAAATACCAGCAGGACGGCGAAGCAGACGATCCCGTCCCCGTCGATGCTCCACATGCGGCCCGGGCGGGCGGGCATCTCGAAGGAAGCCTATCCGGACCTCGCCGAGTTCTTCGCCGACGCGGCGAAGGCCTATCGCGCCGCGATCGCCACGTTCGCGAAGGCCGGCTGCACCTACCTGCAGCTCGACGACACCGCGTTCGCCTATCTCTGCGACCCGAAGATTCGCGAGGCCTGCCGCCAGAACGGCGACGACCCGGAGAAGCTGCCGCGCATCTACGCCGACACGATCAACCGGGCCCTGGAAGGCCGCCCGGCGGGCATGACGATCACCATGCATACCTGCCGCGGCAACTTCAAGAGCGCGTGGGTCGCCGAAGGCGGCTACGAGTCGGTGGCCGAGGCGATGTTCAGCGCGAACGTGGACGCCTTCTTCATGGAGTTCGACTCGGCGCGCGCCGGCACCTTCGAGCCGCTGCGCCACCTGCCGAAGGACCGGATCGCCGTGCTCGGCCTCGTGTCCTCGAAGTCCGGGGAGATGGAAAGCAAGGACGAGATCAGGAAGCGCATCGACGAGGCGGCGAAGTTCGTGCCGCTCGAGCAGCTCGCCCTCTCGCCGCAATGCGGGTTCTCGAGCACCCACCACGGCAACGCGCTGTCGATGGACGAGCAGTGGCGCAAGCTCGAGCGGGTCGTCGAAGTCGCGCGCGAAGTGTGGAGATAGAAGTCAACGGCTCGCGCCGCGCGGTCGACGCGGCGCCGCAAACGCCGCTTCTCTACGTCCTGCGCAACCACCTCGGCCTCGTGGGCAGCCGCTACGGCTGCGGCACGGGCCAGTGCGGCGCCTGCTTCGTCCTCGTCGACGGCCGCCCCATGGCCTCCTGCGACCTTCCCTTGTCTTTCGCTTTCCAGAAGAAAATCACGACGGTCGAAGGGCTGGGACGAAACGGTTCCCTCCATCCGGTGCAGGTCGCGCTGATCGAGAACCAGGCGGCGCAGTGCGGGTACTGCATGAGCGGCATCGCCGTCACTGCCGCAGCGCTTCTCGAAGCTAAGAAAAACGTCTCGGAAGAAGAAGTGCGAAAAGCGCTCGACAGGCACCTTTGCCGGTGCGGGTCGCACAATCGCGTGGTCAAGGCCGTGCTTTCGGTCGCCGGATGACGAGCCGGGTGCGCGTCGAGCAGGACGGCACCGTCGTCGTGACGAGCGGCAAGGTGGAGCTCGGCCAGGGCATCACCACGGCGCTGGCGCAGATCGCCGCGGAGAGCCTCGGCGTGCCGCTGGAGCGCATCCGCATGATGCCGGCGAGCACCGCGTACAGCCCGGACGAAGGGGTGACCTCCGGGAGCCTGTCGGTGCAGGAAGGCGGGGCGGCCCTTCGGAAGGATTGCGAGGAATGGGCCCCCTTGTTTTCCTCTTCCGCGAAAGTTGCTTCCGTGGGACGGAGCGTCGCCAGACTCGATCTACCCGGCAAGATTGCCGGCAGGCCGAGCTTCGTGCACGACATCGTGCTGCCCGGGATGCTGCACGGCCGGGTGGTCCGCCCGCCTTACCGCTTCGCGAAGCTCGTTTCCCTGCCCGAGGCGCAGGTCGTGCGGGACGGCGACTTCGTCGGCGTGCTCGCCGAGCGGGAAGAGGACGCCATCGCCGCCGCGGCGAAGCTGCGCGCGAAGGCGCAATGGGAGCGCAGCCCGGAGCCGCCGCAGGACCTGCACGCCTGGCTGAAGTCCAACGTCGCCGAAACGCACATCGCTTCCGAGGCGGGAAGCGAGAACGGGCTGAAGACAAGCGTAGCGGCCGAGTACTCGAAACTTTGCATCGCCCACGCCTCTATCGGTCCCTCATGCGCCATTGCGCGCCTGAGCGGTCGGACCATGGAGGTGTGGTGCCACGCGCAGGGCATCTTCAACCTGCGCCGCGACCTGGCGCTGGTGCTCGGCATGGCGGAGGGGGACATCGTCGTCACGCATGCCGAGGGCGCGGGCTGCTACGGCCACAACGGCGCGGACGACGTCGCGCTCGACGCGGCGCTGCTCGGGCGGGCCGCCGGCGGCCGTCCGGTGCGCGTGCAGTGGAGCCGCGAGGACGAGTTCGCCTGGGAGCCCTATGGCGCGGCAATGAGCGTGTCGCTCGCGGCATCGCTGGACGCGCAGGGGCGCGTCGCCTCCTGGCAGCACCAGCTCTGGAGCAACGGCCACACCAACCGCCCGGGCCGGGCGAAGCAGCCGACCCTCCTTGCCGCCGCGCAGCTCGCGAAGCCCATGGCGCTCGCGCCGGCGGTGAATCCGGCGCTCCCGTACGGCGGCGCTGACCGCAACGCGATCCCGTACTACGACTTCCCGGCGCACCGCATGGTCAACCACTACGTGCGCGAGGCGCCGGTGCGCAGCTCCGCGCTGCGCTCGCTGGGCGCCTACGCGAACGTGTTCGCCATCGAGTCGTTCATGGACGAGCTCGCGCTTTCGGCAGGAGCCGACGTAGTGGACTTTCGCATCAAGCACCTGTCAGACCCTCGCGCCCTCGCCGTCATCCGCAAGGCGACGGCGCTTTCGGGGTGGACTGGCTTTGCCAGGCGGGAGGGCAGGGGTCACGGCATTGCTTTCGCGCGGTACAAGAACCTCGGCGCCTATTGCGCGGTCGTGGCGGAGGTCGAGGCGGGCGAGGCGTTGCGGGTGACGCGCCTCGTCGCCGCAGTGGACGTCGGGCGGGCGGTGAACCCCGACGGCGTGGCGAACCAGGTCGAGGGAGGGTGCATCCAGGCGACGAGCTGGACGCTGAAGGAAGGCGTCACGCGGCCCGCTGCGTCTTGGGAGGATTACCCGATCCTCCGGTTCTCCGAGGTTCCCGCCGTGGAGGTGCATGTCATGGACAGCGTGGAAGCCTCGGTGGGCGCGGGCGAATGCTCGATGGGTCCTACCGCGGCGGCGATTGCGAACGCCCTCTACGACGCACTCGGCGTGCGCGTGCGCGACCTTCCCCTCACCCCCGAGCGCATCGCGCATTGCATCAATGAGGCGATGCCATGACACCTTTCAGCCTGAACAAGATCGGCCACGTCGTGCTGCGCGCGCGCGAGCTGCAGCGCTCGGTCGATTTCTACACGCGGGTGCTCGGGTTCAAGGTCTCGGACACCTATGGCGAGGAGATGATGCCCGGCGGCATGGTGTTCCTGCGCTTCAACGCCGACCACCACGGGATCGCGCTGGTCGGCGGCATGGCCGCGCCAGCGGAGAAGCGCGAGATGCACCACATGGCCTTCGAGGTGAGCACGCTCGACGAAGTGTTCGCCGCGCGCGAGCACCTGCGCCGGCACAAGGTGCCGGTCGTCTTCGAGGGGCGGCGGCGCGCCGGCGTGCAGATCGCGGTGGAGTTCCTCGACCCGGACGGGCACCACCTCGAGATCTACTGGGGCCTCGACCAGGTGGGCGAGGACGGCCGCATCCGCCCGCGCGAGGAATGGCACGAGGCGCATTCCCTGGAAGAAGCCATCGCCAACCCGGTCCCCGGGCAGAACGCAACGAGGAGAACCTAGATGAACGGAACCGTCGTCCGCAACATCCACCGCGCCGAAGCCGGCGCCATTTCCGCGCTCGAGCGCCTCGGCGTCTCGACCGTCCACGAGGCGCAGGGGCGCACCGGCCTGATGCTTCCCTACATGCGGCCGCTGTGGCGCGGCGCGCGCGCCGCCGGCAGCGCCGTGACGGCGCTCTGCCATCCCGGCGACAACTGGATGATCCATGTCGCCTGCGAGGTGGTGAAGCCCGGCGACGTGCTCGTCGTCGCCTGCTCGAGCGAGAACGCGGACGGCGCGTTCGGCGACCTCCTCGCCACCTCGCTCAAGGCGAAGGGCGTGAAGGCGCTGGTCCTCGACATGGGTGCCCGCGACGTCGGGCCCATCACCGAGATGGGCTTCCCCGTCTGGTCGAGGGCCATCTCCGCGCGCGGCACCGTCAAGGGCACCGTCGGCACCGTCAACCTCCCGGTCGTGTGCGCCGGCATCCAGGTGAAGCCCGGCGACGTGGTGGTCGCCGACGACGACGGCGTGGTCGTCGTGCCGCGCCTCGACGCCGCGAAGGTGGCGAAGGCGGGCGAGGAGCGCGAGACGAAGGAAGCCGTGAACCGGGTGCGGCTGGAAAAGGGCGAGCTCACCCTCGACATCTACGACATGCGCAAGGGCCTCGCCGAGAAGGGCCTCAAGTACGTGGACGGCCCGCTCGAATGAAGGTGCTGCTCGGGGACTATCCGGTCACGCATGCAGTGCTCTCGGGAGAGCTGAAGCCCGCCTTTCCGGTCGAGTTTGCGGACGTCAAGCAGGCGCACCATGCCTTCAAGCGCGTGGTTCGCAGCCTGGAATTCGACATCGCTGAACTTGCCATCGTCACCTTCCTGCTGGCGAAGGCGAACGGGAAGCCGTACCGTCTCCTTCCCGCGGTCGTCACGGCTCGCTTTCAGCACCCCTTTCTCGTCTGCAACGCGGCCAAGCCGCTACGTCCGGAGGAACTAGCCGGCAGGGTCATAGGCCTGAGGTCCTACTCCGTCACTACGGCAACCTGGCTCCGCGGCATCCTCGCCGACGTCCATGGCGTGGACCTTGGGAGCATTCAGTGGGTGACGTTCGAAGAGCCGCACGTCGCGGAGTTCAGGGACCCTCCCAACGTGCGGCGCGCACGGGAAAGGCAGGACATCGCGGCGATGCTGCTTGCAGGCGAGCTGGATGCGGCGATCATGACCGACATTCCGAAGGACGATCGCATCCGGCCGGTCTTCGCGGATCCGAAGGCCGCCGCCGAAGCGTGGAAGCGCGCGACCGGCGCCTCGATCCAGATCAATCACATGGTGGTGGCGAAAGACAGCGTGCCCGCGAAGGTCTCGGACGAGTTCTACGCCCTGCTGGAAAAGAGCCGCGAGGCGGGCGGGTCGGATCTGCCGTTCGGCATCGAGGAGAACCGGAAGAACCTCGAGGCGGCGATCGACTGCGTGGTCCGGCAGGGGATGATTCCCCGCCGCTATGAAGTGGAGGAGCTGTTCCGATGATCGTCGACTGCCATGGCCACTACACCACCGCGCCGCAGGCGCTCTGGGACTGGCGCAAGCTGCAGGTCTCCGGGAAGAAGCCGGACGCACCGAAGATATCCGACGACGAGATCCGCGAGAGCATCGAGAAGAACCAGCTGCGCCTGCAGCGCGAGCGCGGGTACGACGTCACGTTCTTCTCGCCGCGTGCGGGCTCGATAGAGCACCACGTCGGCGACGCGCGCACCAGCGCCGACTGGTCGCGCGTCTGCAACGACCTCATCCACCGCGTCTGCCGGCTCTACCCGCGGAACTTCGCGCCGGTGTGCCAGCTCCCGCAGTCCCCCGGCATCGACCCCGCGACCTGCATCCCGGAGCTCGAGCGCTGCGTGACGGAGCTGGGCTTCATCGGCTGCAACCTCAATCCCGACGCGTCGGGCGGCTACTGGAAGGAGCGCCCGCTCACCGACCGGAGCTGGTATCCGCTCTACGAGAAGCTGGTCGAGCTCGACGCGCCGGCGATGGTGCACGTGAGCTCCTCGTGCAACCCGGCGTTCCACTTCACCGGCGCGCACTACATCAACGCCGACACCACGGCGTTCATGCAGCTCATCGAGGGCGATCTCTTCCGGGACTTCCCGACGCTCAGGCTCGTCATCCCGCACGGCGGCGGCGCGGTGCCTTACCACTGGGGCCGCTACCGCGGCATCGCCCAGGACATGAAGAAGCCGCTCCTGAAGGACCACCTCCTGAACAACGTGTACTTCGATACCTGCGTCTACCACCAGCCGGGCATCGACCTGCTGCTGAAGGTCATCCCGGTGGAGAACATCCTGTTCGCCTCCGAGATGGTCGGCGCGGTGCGCGGCATCGACCCGGAGACCGGGCACTACTTCGACGACACGAAGCGCTACATCGACGGCAGCGCGCTGGATGCGCCTTCCCGGCAGAAGATCTTCGAGGGGAACGCGCGGCGCGTGTACTCGCGCTGGAAGCCTGCGTGAAACGGCAGTGGATCGAGGGCCCGGTGCTCGGCGCGCTGGCGCTGGCCGGGGCAGCGGCCTGGGCCTTCCTCGAAGTCGCGGACGAGATGCTGGAGGGCGAGGTCGCGAGGCTCGACCGGCAGGTCCTGCTCCTTTTCCGCGGCGCGGACGGCGCGGCGCTCGGTCCCGGCTGGTTGCAGGAGATGCTGCGCGACGTCACGGCCCTGGGCGGTACGGCCGTGCTCGTGCTCATGATCGCGGCCGCGGCCGGCTACCTGCTCCTTGATGGAAAGCGCCATGCGGCGCTCGCGGTGCTCGTCGCCACGATCGGCGGCCAGGTCCTCAGTACGCTTCTCAAGCTCGGCTTCGATCGCGAACGCCCGGACCTCGTGCCGCATGGCACCGAGGTCTACACGGCAAGCTTTCCGAGCGGCCACTCGATGATGGCGGCGGTGACCTATCTCACGCTGGGCGCGCTGCTTGCGGGCGTCCATGCGTCGTGGCGTCTCAAGGCGTACTTCGTGGCCGTCGCCGCATCAATCACCGTGCTGGTCGGCGCGAGCAGGGTGTACCTGGGCGTCCACTGGCCCTCCGACGTCCTCGCCGGCTGGGCGGTCGGCGTGGCCTGGGCCTGCCTGTGCTGGGGCGCCATGCGGGCGCTGCAGCGCCGGGGCGACGTCGAGCCCGAAACCCCCTAGGGAAGCCAGCGGATCGAGTCGATCGCGGCGCGGATCTCCTCGGGAAGCGGGTCGCCGGAAAAGCGCTGCGCCATGTGCCGGGAAGCGGTCGGATCCATCGTCAGGCTGTAGCCGTAGCCGATCTGGCCGTCCGTGCCGACGACGCGCGTCACGAGGGCTTCCTCGCCGGAAGCGAGGCGGATCGACACGGTGTGGATGGAAGCATGCTTCACCGCGGCGCGAGCCCGCTGCGCGTCACGCGCCCGTGCAGCTCGCGCCCGAGCACGTGCTCGCAGTACTGCGCCGTCTCGAGCAGGCCCGCGAGGTCGATGCCGGTGGGAATGCCCATCGATTCGAACAGGTTCACGAGGTCCTCCGTCGCCACGTTGCCGGTAAAGCCGCCGCCGTACTTGACCTTCGCCGGATGGCCGCCGACGCCGCCGAAGGACGAATCGAAGTGCCGCACGCCGGCCTCGTAGGCGGCGACGCAGTTCACCAGGCCGGTGCCGCGCGTGTCGTGGAAGTGGGCGATGGGCACCACGCCTTCGATCCTCCGGAAAAGGCCCTTCACCGAAAGGGGCGTGGCCAGGCCGGTCGTGTCGCCGAGCGCGACATGCGTGACGCCGAGCGCGCCGAACCGCTCGACGTCCGAGGCGACCGAGGCCGGATCGACCTTGCCCTCGAAGGGGCAGCCGAAGGCCATCGACACCGTGCCGACGAGGCGGAAGCGCCCCTTGGCCGCCGCCACCATCTCCGCGACGTTCCGCCACTGCTCCGCGCGCGTGCGGTTCAGGTTCTTCTGCGTGTGCGACTCCGTGGCGGAAACCAGCAGGCTGATCTCGTTCGCGCCGAAGCCCGCGTCCAGGTCCGCGAGCGCGCGTTCCACCGCCCGGACATTCGCGCACGTCGCCTTGTAAAAGGTGCCTGGAACCTTTTCCAGGTCCCGGAGGAGCTCGGAAGCGTCCGCGAACTGCGGCACCACCTTCGGGTTCGAGTAGGAGGTCGCCTCGACGCGCGGAAAGCCCAGGGCGGCGAAGCGCTCGACGAGGGCGCGCTTCGTCGCAGTGGGGATGAACTGCGGCTCGTGCTGCAAGCCGTCGCGCGCGAAGCACTCGCACAGGGTGACCGCCGACATGGTTGACAGTATCAACTAACCGGATTTACGCTGTCAACGTGACGATCGAGATTCCCCGGCGCGATCCCGCCACCCAGCCGCGCGGCGTGGAGCAGGGCTACCCGCACACCGCGATGCGCTGGCCGGCGCAGCCGCTGCAGCGCCGCCCGCATACCGTTTCCGAGCTGGGCGGCCCGGACCTGCGCCGGCTCGCGCAGGCGCTGCCGCCCACCGTCGCCGACCTCGCGGGCCGCGGCGAGAACCGCGCGATCGGCCAGCTCATCCACCTGCGTGCCCGCATCGTCGACGAGGACGGCGCGCCGGTGCCCGGGGCGATCGTCGAGGTCTGGCACTGCAACGCCGCCGGCAAGTACCTCCATCCGAACGACACCAGCGCGTCGCCCATCGACCCGAACTTCAACGGCAACGCGCGCCTGGTCGCCGGCGACACGGGCCTGATCGAGCTGCGGACCATCAAGCCCGCCGCCTACGCCGTGCCCGATTCCGGCGGCTGGTGGCGCCCGCCGCACATCCACGTTTCGGTCTGGGGCCGCGCCTGGCTCTCGCGCCTGGTGACGCAGGTCTTCTTCCAGGGCGAGCCGCTCAACGAGCACGACGGGATCCTGAACGCGATCCGCGACCCGGCGGCGCGCAGCCGCTGCATCGCGCGCCTCGCGACGACGGCGCGCGGGCCGGCCGACGCGCTCGTCTACGAATACCAGCTCGTGGTGCGCGGCCGCAACGCCGCGCCGCGCATGTGATGGCCCTGGTCCCGACCGGCGAGATGACGCTCGGGCCGTTCTTCCCGCGCGAGTTCGGGCGCGGCAACAGCGACCTGCTCGCCGCCAACGGCCTCGCCTCCGGGGAGATCCATATCGAGGGGCGGATCGTCCAGGCCGACGGCGCGGCGCACGACAACGTCATCGTCGAGATCTGGCAGGCGAGCCCCGCCGGCCGCTACGACGACCCGGCGTTCTTCGGCTGGGGGCGCGCCGCGACCGACGCGCAGGGCGTCTACCGCTTCCGCACCGCGATGCCCGGCGCGGCCGCCGGCCGCGCGCCGCACGTCAACTTCATCATTCTGTTCTCCGGCCTGATGCGGCACCTGCAGACGGTGATGTTCTTCGACCCCGCGGCCGATCCGGTGCTCGATGCAGTTTCTCCTGCGCATCTGAAGGAGCGCCTGGTCGCGAAGAAAAACGGCAATGCCTACCGGTTCGACATCCGGCTGCGCGGCGAGGGCGAGACGCCATTTTTTGATGACTGAGCCGACTCCTGAGAGGGCGGTCATCCGCGACCTCCTGTCGTACCGGCTGCATACGGTGGCGAACCTGCTGTCGCGCGGCGCGGAGCTGCGCTACCGGCGCGAGTTCGGCGTGAGCCTGTGGGAATGGCGCAGCGTGGCGCTGCTCGGCGGCGCCGAGGGGCCGCTCTCGCTGAGCGAGCTGGCGCGCGCCGCCGGCATCGACAAGGGACAGATGAGCCGCGTCGTCTCGGGCCTCGCGAAGCGCGGCATCGTCGTGCGCGAGGCGGATTCGGCGGACGGGCGCGGCGTGCGCCTCGCGCTCAGCAAGCCCGGCCGCAGGCTCTATGCAGGCCTGATCCGTGCCGCGGCCCAGCGCGACACGGCGTTCAACGCATGCCTGTCCGAGCGGGAGAAGCGGGTGTTCGGGAAGGTGCTGCACAAGCTCGCCGAGGCCGCGCGCGACATGATCCAGCAGGAGAAGCGCCGATGAAGACCCGCATCACCGAGCTCCTCGGCATCGAGCATCCCATCTTCCAGGCCGCCATGAGCTGGGCCTCGTCGAGCGCGCCGCTCGTGGTCGCGGTCTCGAACGCGGGCGGCCTCGGCGTCCTCGCGGCGGGGCCGATGCGTCCCGGTGATTTTTCTTCTGCGCTGCAGGAAATTCACTCCGGGACGAAAAAGCCCTTTGGCGTGAACATCCCCCTCAACAACCCGCGCGCACCGGAGCTGCTGGACATCGCCCTCGCGCACCGGATCCCGGTGATGGTTGCGTCGCAGGGCGGTCCGAAGGAGCAGATGCCGCGGTTTCGCGCCGTGGGGACGAAGTGGCTGCACGTCGTCGCTTCGGTCGAGCACGCGAGGAAGGCGGAAGCCGCGGGCGTCGACGCGCTGGTCGTCGACGGCGCGGAGGCGGGCGGGCATCCGCCGGCCTCGCAGGTCTCGACCCTGGTGCTGGTGCGCCGGGTGGTCAAGGCGGTGAAGCTGCCGGTGGTCGCGAGCGGCGGCGCCGCGGACGGCGCGGGCATCGCCGCGCTGCTCGCGCTCGGCGCGGAAGCGGTGCAGCTCGGCACGCGCTTCATCGCCACGCCCGAGGCGAGCGTGCACGAGCGCTACAAGCAGGCGGTGCTCGCCGCGGACGTGCACGACACCACGCTCGTCGGGCCGCCCAACCTGCCGATCCGCCTCCTGAAGAACGCGTTCACCGAGAAGTTCCACGCCTCGAGCGCGCCCGACCAGGAGGCGCTCTACAGGGCGGCCAGCCTGAAGCAGGCGGCGCTGGAAGGCGACGTGGCGAACGGCAAGGTCGAGGCCGGGCAGACGGCGGGGCTCATCGACGACATCGTGCCCGCGGGGGAGCTCTTCCACCGCCTGGTCGCCGAGCTCGAGGCCGCGCGGAAGAGGCTCGCCTCGCTATGACGCTCCTCGTGGAAGACCGTGGGGCCGTGCGCATCCTCACCATGAACTGTCCCGAGAAGCGCAACGCGCTCAATACCGAATTGACCAAAGCACTCCTCCAGGCCCTGAGGGAGGCTGATTCCGGCGCCGTGGGCTGCGTCGTGCTGACGGGCGCCGGGCCGGGCTTCTGCGCCGGCGCGGACCTCGGCGAGTTCAAGGGCCTCAAGGACCCGCAGGCCGCCGAGGCGCGCGCGCAGCTCACCATGGAGCTGCACCTGAGCTTCTCGCAGGTCCGGGTTCCGGTGATCTGCGCCATCAACGGCGCTGCGATGGGCGGCGGCGCCGGGCTCGCCATCGCCGGCGACCTCGCGGTGATGGCCGAGGACGCGAAGCTCGGCTACCCCGAGACGAAGCACGGCATCGTCGCCGCGATCGTGCTCGGCAACCTGGTGCGCCAGGTCGGGCGCAAGGCCGCCTTCGAGCTCGTCGCCTTCGGTGATCCCATCGATGCGGAAAAGGCGCTCTCGCTTGGCCTCGTGAATCATGTCGTTCCTCCGGACGCTTTGATGCCGTTCACATTGGAGATGGCCGACAAACTCAGCAAGGTGAACCGATCGGCATTGGCCGAGACGAAGAAGCTGTTCCATGAAGTCGCCGACCTGCCCCTCGACAAGGCGCTCGAGAAGGGCCGGGACACCAACCGGCGGATGCGCAACTTCGACAAGCTCGATGGCGCCGGCAAGCCCTAGCGATGGGCGTCCTGTTCGCGGTGCTGGGGATGGTCAGCTTCGGCGCCAACATACTGATCACGCGCGTTGCGCTCACCCGACTGTCGCTGGAAGCCGGCTTCTTCATCGTCCTGGCGGTCAACATCGTGTTCCCGGGCGTGCTTTTCGCCGTCGAGCTCGCGGCCCGGCCGCAGCCGTTCGCCTGGGACTGGAAGGGCGCCGGCCTCTTCGCGCTCGCCGGGGTGGTGGGCATCTTCCTGGGCCGGCGCCTGATGTTCGATACGGTGCGCGTGCTCGGCCCGTCGCGGGCAAGCGTGTTCCATTCCTCGGCGCCGGTGTTCGCGTTCCTCGGCGCATGGCTGGTCGCGGGCGAGGCCATCGACCCGGTCGACCTTGCGTTCGTGGCGATCGTCTGGGTCGGGCTGTGGCTGACGCAGCCGCCGTCGGGGCTCGCCGGCCAGCTGACGGCGCAGCAGGCGCGGCGCGGGCTCCTGATCGGCCTCGGCGCGGTGGCGGGGTTCGGCTTCGCCAACGTGCTGCGCGGGGTGGCGGTGCGCGGCTGGGACGAGGCGCTCTTCGGCACCGCGCTGTCCGCGGTGGCGGGGCTCGTCCTGCATGCCGGGTTCACGCGCAGCTGGCCGAAGATTGCCGGGCAGCTCAGGGCCGCGCCGCGCTCTGCGTGGCTGCTCTACGCCGCTTGCGGGATCGCGACGGCCTGCGGCTCGGTCTTCGCGACGCTGGCGATGAAGAGCATCCACATCGGCCTTGCGGTGCTGATCGTGCACACCACGCCGCTCCTGGTCTTTCCGGTGAGCGCCTTCCTCCTCAAGCACCGCGAGGAGATGACCCTGCGCACGCTCGCCGGCACGGCGCTCGTGCTGGGCGGCATCGCAGCGCTGGTGCTCACCTAGGCGCATGAAGCCGCTCGCGCACCTCACCATTCTCGACCTCTCGCGCGTGCTCGCCTGCCCGTTCGCGTCGATGGTCCTTGCCGAGCTCGGCGCGCGCGTGATCAAGGTCGAGCAGCCGGGCACCGGCGACGAGACGCGGGCATTCGAGCCGCAGCTCGCGAGCGACAGTGCGTACTACTTCGCCTGCAACCGCTCCAAGGAGTCGATCACCGTGGACCTTCGCTCCGACGAAGGGAAGAAGGTGATCCGCGAGCTCGCCTCGCGTGCCGACGTGCTGGTGGAGAATTTTCCCGCCGGGACGCTCGGCCGGCATGGCCTCGATTTCCAGGGCCTTTCTTCCCTGAATGAAAGGCTGGTGTACGTGTCGTGCACCGGGTTCGGCCAGACCGGGCCGTACCGGGAGAAGAAGGGCTACGACACCGTCTTCCAGGCGATGGGCGGGCTGATGAGCCTCACCGGCGAGAAAGGCGGCGGCCCGGTGAAGCCCGGGCTTCCGGTTGCCGACCTCACGTCCGGCCTGTGGGTCGCGATCGCCATCCTCGCGGCGCTGCAGGGCCGCAGCCGCACCGGCAAGGGCTGCCACGTCGACTTCTCGATGCTCGACGGGCAGGTCTCGCTCCTCACCATCGCCGCCGCCAGGCTGTTCGCCTTGAACGAGGTTCCGCAGCGGCTCGGCACCGAGCATCCCGGCCGCGTCCCCTCGGCCACGTTCCGCTGCAGCGACGGCCGCTTCGCGCACATCACCGCGAGCGACCAGCACTGGATCCCGCTCTGCAAGGCCCTCGGCCTGGAAAACGCAAAAATAGGGACAGACCCTATTTTTCTCAACAACGCCGGCCGCGTGGAGCACCGCGAAGAGGTCATGGAGGCGCTTTCAGAAAAAATTGCACTTATTGAAAGGGCAGAACTTCTGCAGCGGCTCGACGCGGCGGAAGTCCCGGTCGGGCCGGTGAACGACGTCGCGGAGATCCTCGCCGACCCGCACGTGCGCGCGCGCGGGCTGGTCGGCAGCTTCGACTATCCCGGGGTGGGCGAATTCAAGGCGCTTGGCCTTCCCTACAAGTTCATGGGCTGGGACAACCCGGAGATCGGCCGGCCGCCGACGCTGGGGGAGCACACGGACAAGATCCTGGCCGAGATCGGACTGAAGAAGGGCTGACATGACGTACACCACCCTGCACCTGAAGCGCGAGGGCCCCGTCGCCACGATCACCCTCGACCGGCCGGACGCGCGCAATGCCCTTGACCTTACGATGTGCATGGATCTTCTTTCCGCCGCTGCTTCCCTTAGGGAGGACGAAGCGGCAAGAGTCCTCTTCATCAGGGGGGAGGGCCCGGCCTTCTGTGCCGGAGCGGACCTGAAGGAGCGCGCCGACAAGACGAAGGAGTGGGTGCGCGAGCGGCGCATGAAGGCCTTCGCCGCCTACGACGCGCTCGAGGCGCTGCCGTTCCCGGTGATCGCGGTCGTGCACGGCGCGGCGATGGGCGCGGGCGTCGAGATCTGCACCCTCGCCGATTTCGTGGTCGCCACGCCCGAGGCGTTCTTCGGCACGCCCGAGGCGCAGCGCGGCACGATCGGCGCGACGCAGCGCCTCGCGAAGATCATCGGCCGCGGCCTCGCCAAGGACATGATGTTCACCGGCCGCCGCCTTTCCGCGAACGAAGCACGCGAGGCGGGATTGGTTGCGCGGGTCGTCGAAAAAGAGTCTCTTGAGAAAGAGCTGAGCAGCATTGCATCGAGCATCGCGACGGTACCCGTCCTCGCCATGCGCCAGGCGAAGCGCTGCATCAGCGGCAGCTTCGAGGCCGACCGCAAGGGCGCGCTCGCGCTCGAGGTCGCGGCGATCGACGAGCAGCTCGCCGCGGGGACATGGCTCGGCAAGAAATGAGCTGGCTCCTTCGCGCCTTCCTCGAGAAGCACGCTTCTTCGCGCGAAGCGCTTGTCACCGCGTCCGGAAGATTCTCCTATCAGGATCTCTTCGGCATGGCGAAGAGCGCTGCCGGCGCCATGCAGGGGCTCGGCCTGAAGAAGGGCGACCACGTCGGCATCCTGATGGGCAACGACGAAAGGTGGCTCGCGCTCTGGTACGGCGCGGCGCTGATCGGCGCGGTCACGGTGCCGGTCAATACGCGCTTCAAGACCGCGGAGATCGCGTTCTGCCTCAGGAAGTCGGACTGCAAGGCCCTCTTCTACGTGAAGTCGTTCCTCAACATCGACTTCGAATCGATGCTGGACGGGATCAAGCCCCCGATCGCCGTCGAAGTCTCCGAAGCATTGCCCTCCGGGCGCTTTTCGCCGGTTCCGGTCAATGAGGAAGATCCGCTTCTCATTCAGTTCACGTCGGGAACGACCGCGTATCCGAAGGGCGCGATGCTCACGCACCACAGCATGCTGCGCGACGCATACGAGGCGGGGAGGCGCGTCGGCGTGCGCGCCGACGACCGTTACTTCAACTGCCGGCCGTTCTTCCACGCAGCCGGCTCGACGCTCTCGGCGCTCATGGCGCTCACGCACGGCTGCACGCTGGTGACCCTTGCCACCTTCGATGCCGGCGGCGCGCTCGAGGTGATGGAGCGCGAGCGCTGCACGCTGATCTCCGGCAACGACACGCTGTTCCAGATGCTCATGGGCCACGCGGACTTTCCGAAGCGCCGGCTCTCGCTGCGCGGCGGCTGGGCAGCCGCGGGGCCGCAGACGATGCGCAGGATCATCGACGTCCTCGGCGCGAAGGAGATCTGCGCCGCCTACGGCCTCTCCGAAGCCTCGCCGAACTGCGTCATGAGCGACTGGCGCGATGCCCCTGAATTAAGGATCGATGGCTTGGCTCTTCCACTAGAAGGGGTTCAGTTAAGGATCAGTGAGGAGCGGGAGATCCAGGTGCGGGGCTGGAACGTGATGAAGGGCTACTACAACAACCCGGAGGCCACGGCGAAGACCTTCACCCCGGACGGCTGGCTGAAGACCGGCGACCTCGGCGAGCTGACCGCCGACGGTCGCCTGCGCATGACCGGCCGCCTGAAGGACGTCTTTCGCGTCGGCGGCGAGAACGTCGCGCCGGCCGAGGTGGAGGAGGTCCTGCTCTCCCATCCCGCGGTGCAGACCGCCCAGGTCGTCGGCGTGCCGGACGCGCGCCTGGGCGAGGTGCCGTGCGCCTATGTGACGCTGAAGGCAGGCGCTTCATCCTCCGAAGAGGAAATCCTGGCCTTCATGAAAAAAAGCTGTGCGAGCTTCCGCGTGCCCCGCTACCTGCGCATCGTGGCCGATTTCGAGGCGATCGGCATGACGGCGAGCGGCAAGGTGCAGAAGGCGAAGCTGCGCGAGCACGCCCTGCGCGAGCTCAACCTCGCCTAGCGCCTATTCCGGCTGGATGCCGGCGGCCCTGGCGACGGAGCGCCACTCGGCGAGGCCGGCACGGATCATCGCGGCGAACTCCTGCGGGCTGCTGGTGTGCGGATCGACGTGCAGGCCCTTCATGCGCTCCTGGAAGTAGTCGGACCTCACGATGCGCTGGACTTCGTCCTGGAGCCTCTTCACGACCGGCGCCGGGGTGCCGGCCGGGGCGAGCACGCCCATCCAGCTTTCCATCGCGAGCTTCGGGAAGCCCGCCTCGGCAGTGGTCGGCACGTCGGGGAAGCCCGCGGCGCGCTTCGCCGAGGTTACCGCGACGGCGCGCACCTTGCCGCCGTTCAGCGCGCCGGCGACGCCGCCGGCGTCGGCGATCGTCATCAGCACCTCGCCGCCCATCACGGCCGCGACGGACTGGTTGGTGCCCTTGTAGCGGACGTACTCGCCCGGCGCGCCGGTCTGCGACTTGAAGAGCTCGAAGGCGAGGTGGTGAACGCCGGCGGCGCCGGCGTTGTTCGCCGACTTCGGGTTCTGCTTCATATAGCTCACCAGGTCCGCGATCGAGCGCATCGGCTTGTCCGCGCTCACCACCACGAAGAACGGGAAGGTGACGGTGGTGGTGACGGGGGCGAAGTCCTCCACCGTGTAGGGGACCTTCCTGAACATCACCGGGTTGGTCGTGAACATGGAGCTTGCGGCGAAGAGCAGGGTGTGGCCGTCGGCCTCGGCGCGGGCCACCTGCTCGGCGGCGATCATGCCCGCCGCGCCGAGCTTGTTCTCCACCACCACCGGCTGCCCGAGCGCTTCGGAGAGCTTGGGCGCCATGACGCGCGCGACGCTGTCGTTCGCGCCGCCCGCGGCGTAGCCGACCACGAGACGCACCGTCTTGGCGGGGTAGGACTGTGCCTGGGCTCCAAGGGCAACGCCCGCGGCCATGGCAAAGGCAACCAGCTTTCTCATCGATGTCTCCTTCCGGGATGCTTGATAAGTATCACAAGCTGGCTTCGAGCGACCGGCGTGCCGCTTCCAGCGGCGGCAGCAGGTCCTCCAGCATGCGCTTGCGGGGGATCCGCGCGGTGCGCGCGGCGAGGCTCATCGCCGCCAGCGTGCGGCCGCCGCGGTCGCGCACCGGCACGGCGACGATGCAAAGGCCGAGCTCGAGCTGGCCGTCGCCGATCGCGTAGCCCTGCGCGCGCACGCGCCGGATTTCTTCCATGAGCTCGCGCTGTCCGGTGAGCGTGCGCGAGGTCAGCTTGCGCGGCCGGCTGTCGCGCAGGACCGCGGCCGCTTCCGCGTCGCTGCGCGCGGCGAGCAGGACGCGGCCTGTCGCGGCCGCATAGGCCGGCAGCCGCGCCCCCACCGCGAGGCCGGCGGAAAGGCTCAGCCGTCCGGTGGCGCGCGCAATGAATACGACCTCCGCGCCATCGAGGATCGCGACCGAGGCCGACTCGTGCACCCGCTCGGTAATCGCTTCGACGACAGGCTGCACGGCTTTCGCGAGCGGCGAGGCGGCGAGGTAGGCGTGACCGAGGCGCAGGACGCGCGGGGCGAGGCTGAAGTAGCGGCCGTTGGCCTGCGCATAGCCCAGGCCGACGAGCGTCAGCAGGCAGCGCCGCGCCGAGGCGCGCGAGAGGCCCGCGAGCTCTGCCGCCTCGGAAAGCGTCAGGCGCGGGCGCGCGGCGCCGAAGGCTTCGATGACCGCCAGCCCCTTCGCGAGGCCGGCGATGTGTTCGCGCTGCGCGATTGACATGGAATCGGTCCGGGCGATAAGTTCGCTGTTCGATTATCGCAAACTTGTTCGGTAAGCGAACAGCGGAACCACGCACCCCACGGAGAACCCGATGAAGAGGACCTTTGCCTGGCTGGCCCTGCTTCTGCTGCCCCTGCTTCTGCTGCCCCCTGGGGCGGCGGCGCAGGGGTTCCCGAACAAGGCGGTGCGCGTCATCGTCCCGTTCCCCGCGGGCGGCGCCGCCGACTCGATCGCGCGGATCGTCACCGAGCGCATGGCGGCGCGGTGGGGCCAGCCGATCCTGGTCGAGAACCGCGCCGGCGCCGGCGGGAACGTCGGCGCGGACGCGGTCTACCGTGCCGATCCCGACGGCTATGTGCTGCTGTCCAGCCCGCCCGGGCCGCTCGCCATCAACCACAACCTCTACAAGGAGCTTTCCTTCGAGCCGGGGCGGTTCGTGCCGATCACCGTGCTGTGCCTCTCGCCCAACGTGATCAGCGCGCGCAACGACCTCCCCGTGGGCAGCGTGAAGGAGCTCGTCGCCTACGCGAAGGCGAGCCCCGGCAAGGTGAGCTATGCCTCGCAGGGCAACGGATCCACGTCGCATCTCTCCGCGGCGATGCTCGCTTCCATGGCGGGCCTGCAGCTCCTGCACGTGCCGTACAAGGGCGAGGCGCCCGCGCTCACCGACCTCGCTGGCGGCCGGGTGGACATCTTCATCGGCAACCTGTTCGCCGCGCTCAAGCTCGCCCAGGGCGGCCGCATCAAGCTGCTCGGCGTCGCGAGCGAAAAACGCAACCCCGTCGCGCCGGAGCTGCCGACGGTCTCGGAAGCCGGCATTCCCGGCTTCCTCAGCAGCGCGTGGTTCGCTCTCGTGGCGCCGCCGCAGACGCCCGCCGCGGTGGCGGGCGAGATCAACGCCGCCGCCGTGGACGCGCTGCGCTCCGAGAGCGTGCGCGGCAAGCTGCTTGCCCTCGGCGCCGAGCCGGTCGGCGGCAGCACCGCCGAGACCGCCGCGTTCATCCAGGATGAGACCGAGCGCTGGCACAAGGTCATCAAGGATGCCAAGGTCACGCTGGCCAACTAGGACTCGCGCATGAATGCACCCGTCGAGAAGCACTGGCCCGAGTCGCTCACGCGGGTTCCGTACTGGGTCTACCAGGACGACGCGAACTACCGGGAGGAGCTGCGTCGCATCTTCGAGGGGCCGGTGTGGAACTACGCCTGCCTCGAGTCCGACGTGGCGAAGGCCGGGGACTACCGCACCACGTTCGTGGGCGAGATGCCGGTGGTCGTCGTGCGGGCGGACGACGGCGAGGTCTACGGCTTCGAGAACCGCTGCGCGCACCGCGGCGCGCTGATCGCGATCGACGACGGCGGCAGCGGCGCGAAGGACTTCCAGTGCATCTACCACGCCTGGCGCTATGACCAGCAGGGCAACCTCGTGGCCATCGCCTTCGAGGAGGGGTCCAACGGCCGCGGCGGGATGCCGAAGAGCTTCTGCAAGGCCGACCACGGGCCGCGCAAGCTGCGCACCGCCACGATCGCCGGCCTGGTCTTCGTCAGCCTGTCGGACGAGGTGGCGCCGATCGAGGAATACCTCGGCGACGACGTGCTCGGGCGCATGGAGCGCGTGATGAAGGGGCCGATCAAGGTGCTCGGCCGCTACACCCAGCGCCTGCCGAACAACTGGAAGCTCTACCTCGAGAACACGAAGGACACGTACCACGCGAGCCTGCTGCACAGCTTCTTCGGCACCTTCCGCATCACCCGCCTGACGCAGGGCGGCGGCGTGATGGTGAGCCCGGACGGCGGGCACCATGCGAGCTACACGATCGACGTGCCGGAGGACAGGACGAGCGAGGCGTACCGGCAGCAGGGAATCCGCACCGAGGTGGCGGGCCTGCGGCTCGCGGACCCGAGCCTGCTCGACACGGCGAAGGAATTCAACGACGACATCCAGCTGCAGATCCTCACGGTGTTCCCGAACTTCGTGCTGCAGCAGATCCACAACTGCCTCGCGGTGCGGCAGATCCTGCCGCGCGGCCCGGGCGGCATGGACCTGCACTGGACGTACTTCGGCTTCCAGGACGATACGCCGGAGATGCTGCGCCGGCGGCTCAGGCAAGCCAACCTGGTCGGGCCGGCGGGCTACGTCTCGATGGAGGACGGCTGCGTGGGCGGCTTCGTGCAGCGCGGGGCGGCCGCCGCCGGCAACGAGCTCTCGGTGATCGAGATGGGCGGCGAAGGAACCGCGAGCGACCAGACGCGCGCCACGGAAGCCTCGGTGCGCGGCTTCTGGAAGGCTTACCGGAACCTCATGGGCTACGCGTGACGCCGCAGATCATCCAGCTGAACGGCGAGTACGCGCGCGCGCTCGACGACAACCGCCTCGAGGAATGGCCGGGCTTCTTCGCCGAGGACTGCCTCTACAAGGTGACCTCCGCCGACAACTACGCGAAGGGCATGGAGGCGGGCCTCATCTACGCCGACTCGCGCGGCATGCTGCAGGACCGCGTCACCGCGCTGCGCAGGGCGAACATCTACGAGCGCCAGGCCTACCGGCACGTCCTCGGCACGCCGGTCCAGGTGGGGAAGGAAGGGGGCGCGACGCGGGCCGAGACCTCGTTCCTCGTCGTGCGCATCATGCGCGACGGCACCATGGACCTCTTCGCCTGCGGGCGTTACCTCGACCGCTTCGTCGAGGAGGACGGCAAGCTCCGGTTCAAGGAGCGCCTCGTGGTGTGCGACTCGAGCCGCGTCGACACGCTGATCGCCATTCCGCTGTGAGAATCGCCGTTGCGATCGGAGACCCGAACGGCATCGGCCCGGAGATCGCCGTCAAGGCCGCGCAGCGGTTCGCCAACTCATCGGTCCAACCCATCCTCGTGGGCGATGAGCATGTGGCGCGTCATTACGGCTATTCCGGGAGCTTGCATGCCGTGAACAGCCTGGAGGCGCAGGCATTCCGTCCCGGGACCATGGATCCCCGCGCCGGGCGCGCGACCGTGGAGTACATCAAGGCGGCGGTCGGGATGGTCGCGCGCGGCGAGGCGGAGGCGATCGTCGCCTGCCCGCAGTCCGAGACGGCGATCAACCGCGCCGGCATCCCGTTCTCCGGGTACGCGGGCCTGCTCGCCGAGCTGACGAACACGCCGAAGGAGCGCACGTTCCTGATGCTGGTCGCCGCCGGGCTGCGGATCGCGCATGTCACGCTCCACGAGAGCGTGCAGTCGGCGCTGGGCCGCATCACGGTGGAGCGCGTCGTCGACGCCGGCGCGACGGCGGTCGCCGCGGTGCGGCGGCTCGGCGTCGTGAATCCGAGCCTTGGCGTATTCGGCATCAATCCGCACGCGGGCGAGGACGGCCTGTTCGGCGACGAGGACGAGCGCATCACGAAGCCGGCGGTCGCGCAGCTGCGCAAGCGCGGCATCGACGCCCACGGGCCCGCCGGCGCGGACCTGCTGCTCTCGCAGCGCCGCCAGGACGTGTACCTCGCCATGTTCCACGACCAGGGTCACATCCCCGTCAAGCTCCTCAGCCCGCTGCGCTCGAGCGCGCTGTCCATCGGCACGCCGGTGCTCTTCTCGAGCGTCGGCCACGGCTGCGCGTACGACATCGCCGGCAAGGGCGTCGCGGACCCGACGGGCGTGGTCGAGACGCTTTCGCTGCTGGGGGGTGCGGCCTCCTGAGCTTCCGCATCAAGATTTCGGGCCAGGACATTTCCTTCCCGTGCCCGGAGGGGAAAAGCGTGCTCGACGCGGCCCTGGATGCGGGCTGGGCGCTGCCGTATTCCTGCCGGCGCGGCGCGTGCGAGAGCTGCCGGGCGCCGGTGGTCTCGGGCGAGTTCACGGGGCCGACCGCCTTCGGCGGCGACGCGCTCCTCTGCCAGGCGCACCCGCGTTCCGACCTTGAGATTGCGCCGCGCGAGATGCAGCGGCTCGACCCGAGCGCGCGCAAGCGCGTGAAGGCGAAGGTCTACCGGCTCGAGCGCCCGGCGCAGGACGTCGCGGTGCTGCAGCTACGCTTCCCTGCGGGCGTGCGGGTGAAGTTCCAGGCCGGCCAGTACCTCGAGGTCATCCTCGGCGACGGCAGCCGCCGCGCGTTTTCGATGGCGAATCCGCCGCAGCAGAGCGACGGCGCCCTGCTGCACGTGCGCATCCTCCCGGGCGGGGCTTTTTCCGACCGGGCGCTCGGCGCGCTGAAGAGCGGCGACCCGCTGGAGGTCGAGCTGCCCTTCGGCGACTTTCGCCTGCGCGAAGCCGACAAGCCGGCGATCCTGCTCGCCGGCGGCACCGGTTTCGCGCCGATGAAGGCCATCGTGGAGGACGCCCTCAAGCGCGGCATCGGCCGCGAGCTGGTGCTCTACTGGGGGGCGCGCACCCGGAGCGGCCTGTATGCCGAGGCGCTCGCCCGGAAATGGCCGCTTCGCTTCGTTCCGGTCCTCTCGGAAGAAGCGTGGGAGGGCCGCAGGGGCCTCGTGCACGCCGCGGTGCTCGCCGACTTTGCATCGCTGGCCGGCCACGACGTGTATGCCTGCGGGGCGCCGGCCATGATTGATGCAGCGCGGCGCGCCTTCGTTGCCGAGCGCGCGCTTCCGCCGCATGCCTTTTTCGCCGACCCTTTCGCGCCGCGCGACTAGAAAACAATTGCACAACCGTGCGATTGTTCCGTAGGATTTGGCTTTCCGTCCTAGGAGGTCCCGTGAAGACCGGAATTCTGGCAGTGCTCCTTGCCGCGGCGGCGTGGGTCGGCCCGGCAGGGGCCCAAGAGCCTTTCCCCAGCAAGCCGATCCGCGTCGTCCTCGCCTATACAGGCGGCGGCCCCACGGACTTTCTTGCCCGCCTGACCGGCGAGCATGTCGCGAGGAAACTCGGGCAGCCGGTCCTCGTCGAGCCCAAGCCGGGCGCCAACGAGCGGGTGGCTACCCAGTTCGTCCTCAGCCAGCCGGCCGACGGCTACACCGTCCTGCTCGTCGCCCCGCCGCACACGACCAACCCGTCGCTCTTCAAGCTGCCGTACGACGGCCAGAAGGAGCTGACCGGCCTGATCCACCTCGTGAACATCCCGCCGATGCTTACCGTGAACCCGAGCTCCGGGATCCATACGTTTGCCGACCTGGTGAAGCTCGCGAAGGAAAAGCCCGGCCAGGTGAACTTCGGCAGCGCCGGCAACGCCACGTCCACCCACCTTACGGTCGAGCTGCTCGCCATCATGGCCGGCATCCAGTTGCAGCACATTCCCTTCAAGGGCGACGCCCCGGCGATTACCGAGCTGCTCGGCGGGCGCATCCACGCCAGCTCGAACACGATCACCGCGGGTCTTCCGCACGTGAAGGCCGGGCGCCTCAAGGCGATCGGCATCTCGAGCAGCGAGCGCTCCAAGCTGCTGCCCGAAGTGCCGACCTTCATCGAGCAGGGCTATCCCGAGGCGGACATCACGGCGTGGTTCGGCCTGATCGTCCACGCGCAGACGCCGAAGGACCGCATCCACAAGCTGAATGCGGCGTTCGACGAGGCGCTGAAGCAGCCCGACGTGCAGGAAAAGCTGGCCGGCGTCGGAATGATTCCGGTCGGCGGCCCGGCCGAGAAGTTTGCCGCCCACATCAACCGCGAGGTGCAGCGCTGGGGCAAGGTCATCAAGGCGCGCGGGATCAAGGTGGAGTGAGGAAATGAAGAAAGGACACGATATCGCCGTCGTCGGCTACGCCGAGACGAAGATCACGCTGCGCGGCGGGCGCAGCGCCTACGACCTGGCCGCCGAGGTGATGGACGCCATCCTCGGCCAGACCGGGCTCGAGAAGAAGGACATCGACGGCCTCGCGATCGGCGAGACCATGAGCGAGACCGCCAACCCGTTCTGGGGCGTCTACATGTGCGAGATGCTCGGCCTCACCCCGAGCTGGATGCAGGTGAACGGCCTCGGCGGCGCCTCCGGGATCGGCGGGATCGCGCGCGCCGCCTCGGCGATCCGCGACGGGCTGTGCGAGACGGTGCTCGTCGTCCTCTCCGACGCGCAGTCGTCGTCCAAGCCTACGGAGCAGGGCGCATACCGCCACGAGTTCACCTACCCGACCGGCCTGCGCGGCCCGGTCGGCGCCTTCGGCCTGCTTTCGCAGCGTTACGACCACCAGTACGGCCTCGACCACAAGGCGCTCGCCAAGCTCGCCGTGACGCAGCGGCGGCATGCGCTGATGAATCCGAACGCCTGCGAGAAGCTGCGCGTACCTCTCACCGAGGAGGACTACCTGAAGTCCAAGTTCGTCTCCGAGCCGCTGCGCGTCCTCGACTCCGTGATGGTGTGCGATGGCGCCAACGGCGTCCTCGTCACGTCCACCGAGAAGGCGAAGAAGCTCGGCCTGAAGAAGATGGCGCATCCGGTCGGCTACGGGGAGATCACGAACTTCGGCGGCGACGAGCCGCTGGCCGACATCACCGTGTCCGGGTTCTCGGTGGCGGGACCGAAGGCGCTCCGGCAGGCGGGCATGGCACCGAAGGACGTCCGCATGATCCAGCCCTACGACGACTTCCTGATCGCGCTGATGATCGTGTTCGAGGACATCGGCTTCTGCGCGAAGGGCAAGGCGGCGCAGTTCATCCACGAGACCGACCTCTCGTGGAAGGGCAAGCTGCCGCTCAACACCTCCGGCGGCCAGATTTCCGCCGGCCGGGCCGGCCTGGCCGGCGGCGGCACGAACCTCGTCGAGGCGGTGCGGCAGCTCTTCGGCGAGGCGGGCGAGCGCCAGGTGTCCGACGCGCGCAACGCGATGGTGACCGGCATCGGCGTCATTCCCTACGGGCGCAACTGGAACGTGTCGAACGTGATGATCCTGGAGGCCGCATGAGCGCCGAGCCGAAGAAGATCCCGCGCCCGCTGCCGCGGCCGGGCGTCTACATGCCGACGCAGCCTTTCTGGGACAAGGCGAAGGAAGGAAAGCTCGTCATCCAGTTCTGCCGCGACACGGGCAAGCCGCAGCACTTCCCGCGCCCGGTGAGCATCTTCACCGGCCGGCGCAACCTCGAGTGGCGCGAGGTCTCGGGCCGGGGCACGGTGTACAGCTTCACCAACACCTTCAGCGCCTGGCCGGGGCACGAGGACCGCGTCCCCTACCTCTGCGCGCTGGTCGAGCTCGAGGAGGGCGTGCGCATGCTGTGCAACCTCCTCAACGTCAAGGCCGCCGACGTCAAGATCGGCATGAAGGTGAAGCTGTGCTGGGAGAAGCTTCCCGACGGGACGAACTACCCCGCGTTCGAGCCTGCGTGAAGCTGCCGGACTTCATCGCCGCCTTCGCCCGCGCGACGCCCCGTCGCGAGGCGATTGCCTGCGACGGCGTGCGGCTGTCCTTCGGCGAGCTGCACGAGCAGTCGACCCGGATTGCCCTCGGCCTGGCAGGGCGCGGCGTGCAGGTCGGCGACCGCGTCGCGATCTGCCTTTCCAACCGGGTCGAGTTCGTGGTCGGCTTCCTCGCCTGCATCAAGGCGGGCGCCATCGCGGTGACGCTCAACCCGCGCTATGCCGCCGCCGAGCTCGCCTACATGCTCGCCGACTCGGCGGCGAAGGCAGTGCTGTTCGAGGACGAGACGCGCGCGGCGGTCACGCGCTCCGGGGTGCAGGTCCCGGTGCGCGTGACCTGCGACCAGCCGCGCGAGGCGGGCGAACTGTCCTATGCAGAGCTGCTGAAGAGCGAAGGCCGGCTGCCCGACGTGCCGCCCGAGTTCGACGACTGCCAGATCCAGTACACCTCGGGCACGACCGGCAAGGCGAAGGGCGCCATCATCACGCAGGCGAACTACATCGTCGCCAACGGCTACTGCAACATCTGGCTGTGGGGCATGACGGCGGCGGATCGCGTGCTCACGACGACGCCGCTCGCCCACCGGACCGCCTTCTCGCGCCTCATGAACACCTTCACGATCGGCTCGAGCATCGTGATCATGAAGCGCTTCGACGCGCAGGAGGCGGCGCGCCTCATCGAGGCGGAGGGCATCACGCTGCTCGGCATGGTGCCCACGGTGGGCCGCATGCTGCTGCCGGAGATCGAGGCGAACCCGTCGAGGTTCCGCAACCTGCGCCTCGCGGTCGTCACCGGCGAGGCGTTCCCGGTCGAGGTGAAGCGCCGCCTCGCGAAGGCGCTGCCGCACCTCAAGCTCGTGTCGTTCTTCGCCATGACGGAAATGGGCGCGCTGACCTGCCTCGGCCCCGATCCCGCGGAACAGGTGGCGAAGGCCGCCTCGGTGGGACGCGTGGTACCGGGCGTGGAAGTGAAGCTCGTCGACGAGCAGGGCAACGAAGTGAAGGCGGGCGAGACCGGCGAGATCGCGGTGCGCTCCGGCGTGCCCGGGACTTTCGTCACCATGCGCGCCTACTTCAACAAGCCGGAGGCCACCGCGGAGGCGATCCGCAACGGCTGGGTCCACACCGGCGACATGGGCCGCTTCGACGAGGACGGCTACCTCTACATCGTCGACCGCAAGAAGGACATGGTCCTCTCCGGCGGCTACAACATCTACTCCAAGGAAGTCGAGTCCGCGATCCTGGAGATCGCCGGCGTCCAGGACGTGGCGGTGGTCGGCGTGCCGGACGAGATCTACGGCGAGTCGGTGGCGGCGTTCATCGAGCTCGCGGCGGGCGCGCAGCTCGACGCCGAGCGCGTCGTCGCGCACTGCCGCGAAAAGATGGCCAGCTACAAGAAGCCGAAGCACGTGCGCTTCGTCGAGGCGCTGCCGCGCAACAGCAGCGGCAAGGTATTGAAGTTCCAGCTACGCGAACAGTTCCAATGAACGGAGGAGTCATGCGCATGAGAAAGCTGCTCGGTTGTCTCGTCGTTTCCTTTTCGGTGCTCGCTTCGGGCGGCGCTTCGGCGCAGCAGCAGTTCCCCTCGAAGCCGATCCGGATCATCCTCTCCTACACCTCCGGCGGCCCGACCGACATGATGTCGCGCCTGATCGGCGAGAAGGTGTCGGCGAGCCTCGGCCAGCCGGTGCTCGTGGAGTCGCGCGCCGGGGCGAACGAGCGCGTCGCCACGCAGTACGTGCTGAGCCAGCCCGCCGACGGCTACACCGTCCTCCTCGTCGGGCCGGCGCACAGTGTGAACCCGTCGCTCTTCGAGATGACCTACGACGCGCAGAAGCAGATGAAGGGGCTCATGCACATCGTCGACATCCCGCCGGTGATCTCGACGAACGTCGAGAGCGGCGTGAAGAGCATCGCCGACCTGGTGAAGCTGGCGAAGGCGAAGCCGGGCGAGGTGACCTACGGGACGGCGGGCAACGCGACCAACAACCACCTCACCATGGAGCTGCTCAGCCTGCTCACCGGGATCGAGATGCAGCACATCCCGCTGAAGGGAGACGCGCCGGTGATGACCGAGGTCCTCGGCAACCGCATCGTCGTGGCTTCGAACACCCTTCCGGGGGTCCTGCCGCACGTCAGGGCGGGCAAGCTGCGCGCGCTCGCGGTCGCGAGCGCCAAGCGCGCCCCCCAGCTCCCCGATACGCCGACCCTGATCGAGCAGGGCATCAATATGGCGACCAATACCTGGTTCGGCTACGTCGTGCGGACGGAAGTGCCCGACGAGATCCTGAAGAAGCTGAACGCCGAGTTCAACGCCGCGCTCGCCGCGCCCGACGTGCGCGAGAAGCTGCTGTCGGTCGGCATGACCCCCGTCGGCGGCAGCGCGGAGTCGCTCAACCAGACGATCCGCGAGGCCCGCGAGCAGTTCGCGAAGCTCATCAAGGCGCGCGGCATCAAGGTCCAGTAGCGAGAGACCCACCGGTGGACCTTAACTACTCCGCCGAGGAGCGGGCGTTCCGCGACGAGGTGCGGGCCTGGCTGCAGGCGAACCTGCCGCGCGACCTGAAGGAGAAGGTCGAGCGCTTCGCGGAGCTCACGAAGGACGACGTCCGGCGCTGGCACGGCATCCTGGCGAAGCAGGGCTGGATCGCGCCGCACTGGCCGGAGGAATGGGGCGGTACCGGCTGGAACGCGGTGCAGCGCTACATCTTCGAGGAGGAATGCGGCTATGCCGGCGCGCCGCAGCTCCCGGGGCTCGCGCTCGTCTTCTGCGCGCCGGTGCTCATCCGCTACGGCACCGAGGCGCAGAAGAAGCGCTTCCTGCCGAAGATCTACGGCGGCGACGAGTTCTGGTGCCAGGGCTACTCGGAGCCGGGCTCGGGAAGCGACCTCGTCTCGCTCACGACCAAGGCCGTCCGGGAAGGCGATTCGTACGTCGTGACGGGGCAGAAGATCTGGACCACCCAGGCGGAATGGGCGCAGTGGATGTTTGCGCTCGTGCGCACTTCCAGCGAGGGCAAGCCGCACGAGGGCATCACGGTGCTCCTCATCGACATGAACAGCCCCGGCATCGCGGTGCGGCCGCTGCCGCTCATGGACGGGGGCTACGAGGTGAACCAGGTCTTCCTCGACGGCGTGCGGGTTCCCCTCGAGAACCGCGTGCACGAGGAGGGCAAGGGCTGGACCGTGGCCAAGTTCCTCCTCGGCTACGAGCGCATGAACAACGCGCGCGTCGGCGTGGCGAAGCGCACGCTCGCCGGCCTCAAGCGCCTCGCCGCCGAGCCCCGCGACGGCGGGCGGCCGCTCCTCGAGGACACGCGCTTTCGCGACCGGCTGACGCGCGTGGAGGTGGAGCTGATGGCGCTCGAGATCACGAACCTGCGCTACCTCGACCGCCTGCGCAAGACCGGCGTGCCGCCCGGCGCGGAGGTGTCGATCCTCAAGCTGAAAGGCAGCGAGATCCACCAGGCGCTCTCCGAGCTCGTGATGCAGGCGAGCGGCGGCCCGGACGGGCGGAGCGAGGCGGCGGCGCGCTACCTCAACTTCCGCAAGCTCAGCATCTACGGGGGGACGAACGAGATCCAGCGCAATATCCTCGCCAAGCAGACCCTCGGCCTATGAGCATCGCGAGAGCGCGGCGCAGAAGAGCCGGCCGCCCGCGCGCCGCGGAGCGCGGCGACGGCCGCGCGCAGCGCCTCCTCATGCTGGGGGCGGTTTACGACGTGATCTCGCGCCAGGGCGCCGACACCGCCTCGATGCGCGAGATCGCCGCCACCGCCCAGGTGAGCACCGGCACGCTCAACCACCATTTCGGGAACAAGAAGATCCTGCTCATCGAGGCGCTGCGCGCCGCCTACCACCTGCCGCCGGACTGGGAGAGCTACGCCGGCTCGCCGGCCGCCCAGCTGCGCCGGATCATGCTTTCGTTCGCAATGAGCTCGCGGGCGAACCGCTGGTGGCGCTTCTGGATCAACTACCTGGCGCTCAGCACGCGCGATCCGGCGATGCAGCGCGAGCAGGAGCGGCGCTATGAGCGGCAGCTGAGCTTCTGGAAGAAGCTGCTCGACGACGGCGTGGCGGCGGGGGAGTTCCGGCGCCCGCCCGACGCCGAGGCGACGGCGCGCCGCCTGCTCGCGCAGGCGCACGGCCTGGTCGTCCTCCAGCTCATCCGGCCGGACGCTTCGATGCGGCGGTACGTGCGCGGCGAGATCGAGGCGCTGGTCGCGGGGCTGCGCCGACAAGGTAGCTCAGCACCATCTCGGCCGCATGCCCGAGCCGCTGCCTGAGGCGCTGCGAGGTCATCAGGCGCTGGCCGAAGATCGCCTCGAACGTGTGCGCGTTGCTGATGTAGTGCGCGCTCAGCGCTGAGATCGAGATGTAGAGGTCGATCGGGTCGACGCCCCTGCGGAACAGGCCGGCCTTCGTGCCGCGCGAAAGGAGGTCGTTGATGGTCTCCAGCAGCGGGTTGTACATGCGCCGGATGTCGGCCGAAGCCTGCACGTGGCGGCCGCCGTTCAGGTTCTCGCTCTGCAGCAGGCGCAGGAACTCCGGGTACTGCACCCAGATGCGCCCGGTGAAGACCACCAGCCGGCGCATGCCCTCGGCCGGATCGAGGTCGCGCAGCTGCAGGTCCTTCTGGCGCGCGCGGATGGTCGCGTACGTGCGCTCGAGGAGGGCGGTGAACAGGCCGTCCTTGCTGCCGTAGTGGTGGTAGAGCAGGTTCTTGTTGACGCCGGCGCGCAGCGCGATGTCGTCGATGCGCGCGCCGTCGAAGCCCTTCTCGGCGAACTCGACCAGGGCGCCGTTCAGGATCATCTCGCGCGTGTGGCGCGAGCTTTCCCGCGAAGCCGGGCGGCCGGTCCGCGCAACATTGGCCAACTGGTTAAGGAATTCGCGCTTCACTGGGAGCGAATATTGACATGCTTGGTTAGTCTGTCAATAATCGCCGCTTCCGTCCCGGAGCTTTCCCATGCGCACCGTCCTGCGGTCCCTCGCCTTCGTCGCCCTGTCCGCCGCCGCCTTCGCCGGATCCTTCGATGCCGCCGCGCAGGCGTTCCCCAGCAAGCCGATCCGCCTGATCGCCCCGTTCGCGCCCGGCGGCGCGCTCGACCTGATCGCGCGCGGCGTCGGCGCCAAGCTCGCCGAGAGCGTCGGCCAGCCGGTGGTGGTCGAGAACCGCGCCGGCGCCTCCGGGGCCATCGGCTCCGAAGCGGTGGCGCGCTCGGCGCCCGACGGCTACACGATCCTGCTCGGCGCGACGACCACGCACGGCATCAATCCGGCCTTCAATCCGAAGAGCCTGCCCTACGATGCGGTGAAGGATTTCACCCCGATCAGCCTGGTCGCCACCATCCCGCACTCCCTGATCGTGAACCCGAAGCTCGGGGTGAACTCGGTGCAGGACCTGGTGCGCCTCGGCAAGAAGCGCTCGCTCAATTTCGGCTCGGCCGGCAATGGCTCGCCGCACCATCTCGCCGCGGAGCTGTTCAAGTCGCTGACCGGCATCGACGCGGTGCATGTGCCGTACAAAGGCTCCGGGCCGGCGCTTGCCGACCTGATCG
>CBDDRX010000039.1:0-10285 GCA_965233165.1 uncultured bacterium
CGCGGGCCGAGAAGTAGCCGCGGGTCGCGACCGCTTCGCGCACGTCCGCCTCGGCCTCGGCGACCAGCCTCAGGAGGAGCTCCTCGGTCATCTGCGGATCGTCCTGCCAGCGCGCGAGCGGCAGGCGCTCGGCGAGCATCCCGCGCAGCTCGCGCGGCGCGTCGATCCGCACCGTGTACTGGAGCGGCTGCGCGAGCGCGGCCCCCGCGACGAAGGCGAGCAGCGCCAGCGCGCGGGCGGGACAGGCGGTCATGGGGCTACCTTACTGACACCATCCCGCGGGCTAAGTGCCGCCGCCGGGACCGCGCTGGCGGTCGAGCTTGTCGTCGAGCTGGCCCACGGCGGCGGAAACGCTGTTTGCCGATTCCTCGATCGTCCTGCGCAGCGCGGCGAACTCGCCTTCCATGCGCTCGCGCAGCGCCCGCAGGTCCTGCGCGGTCCGGCGCGCCTCGAGCGCCTGGCCTGTGCGCTGCGCGAGCGCGTAGCCCAGGAGCACCAGCGCGAACGCGAGGGCGAAGCCGAAGAGGATGACGCCGAGGGGCGCCTGCACCGTGGCGACTCCGAACGAAAGCGCCGTCGGCGCGCTGAGCGCCGACCAGTTGAGCGCCGCGAACGCGACCAGCAGCGCGAGCGCGAGGAGAAGGGCAAGGCCGAGCGCTCTCATGGCCGGCACACTATATGGAACCCATATGACGGGCAATCACTGTGCCCCCCTCCGTCTTAACCGGGCGTTAACGACCGCTTCCTTTCGGAGCGGCGCTTTGCCTACGCGCGCGGCTCGCTCGAGCACGACACGGCGAAGGACATCGAGCGGCGCTCGGCGCTCGGGGTCGGGCTCGGGGCAGATCTCCTGGTCGAAGGCCCGTTCACCCTGTCCGCGCTCTACCGCGTCGCGGCGACGCGCCTGGCGATTTTCCACGAGCAGGACGGCTACTGGAACCTCGAGGAGACGCGGCGCCTCTTCGTGCGCACGAAGAGCGGGCTGCGCATGCCGCTCGTCGAGCACCTGTCCGCCACCCTCCAGGTCAACCTCGACTGGGACCGGCAGCCCGCGCCCGGCCGCCGGCCGACGGACGCGACGCTCCTCGTGGGACTGGATTACACCCTCTAGCGTGCCTTCGGGGACGGCGTCAGGCGCGCGAAAACTTCTGCTTCACCTTGACGCCGGCCGCGCGCGCGGCGTCGGCCGTGTCCTGCGCCGCCTTGCGCGCGCTGGCGCGCAGCGCCTTCGCCTCGCGCGATGTTCCGACCTTGCGTGCACGCTCGCCGCTGGCGGGCCGATGCCGGCCTGCTCTTTGGAGAGGGGCGGCGGCTCATCGCGATGCCGCCTTCCGCGCGCTTCGCTGCTTCTCCACCTCGCGAAGCTTGTGCGCTGCCAGATTGCGCTGGTCGCGCCACGAGGCGAGGTGCTCCTTGAGCCTGCCGTGCAGTGCGCCCTGGGACTCGCGCACCGTTTCCTCCCAGGCGGCGATCTGGCCGTTCCAGCGGTCAAGGTCGGTCTGCAGCTTCTGGATGTACTCGTTCCGGTCCATGAGGGGCCTTTCTTTCCCGCGCGCGGAAAGAGCATGCGAGAGCGACCCTTAAGCGACCCTTATTGCATTGATCTGGATTGGGAAATCGGGCTCCGTCCCCGATCTAGATCGGGATCTGGTCGGCGGGGGTGGAGGGGCTGCCGTCGGGCTGGGGGAAGGCGCGCAGGTCGCGGTGGATGGCGGCGCGCAGGAAGGCGTCCACCCAGCGATAGACGTCGTCGCGGCGCACCGCGCGGCGAAGCGAGCGCATGCGCGCGACGCGCTCGCGCTCGGGCATGGCGTGGGCGGCGCGGATCGCCTCGGCGACGCCCCGGATGTCGTAGGGGTTGACGAGGAGGGCGCCGCGCCCGAGCTGCTCGGCGGCGCCGGCGAACTCGGAGAGGATCAGGACGCAGTCCTCCTCGATGCTGCACGCGCAGTACTCCTTCGCGACCAGGTTCATGCCGTCCTTGAGCGGCGTGATGAGCGCGATGTCGGCGGCGCGGTAGTACGCGAGCAGCTCCTGGCGCGACAGGCTGCGGTACTCGTACCAGACCGGCACCCAGCCGCCGGGGCGCGCGAACGCGCCGTTGATCCGGCCGACCAGCTGCTCGATCTCGCTTTTCATCCGGTGGTACTGCGGGATGTCCTCCCGGCTGGGCACCACCACCTGGATGAGCGAGACCTTGCCGCGCATGCCCGGGTGCCGCTCGAGCAGGTCCTGGAACGCGGCGAGGCGCAGCGTGATGCCCTTGGTGTAGTCGAGGCGGTCGATGCCCAGGACGAGCTTGCGCCGCGGCAGCAGGCGGTGCAGCTCCTGCGCGCGCGCCTGCACTTCCGGCGCGGCGGCGGCGCGCATGAACGCGTTGTAGTCGATGCTGATCGGGAAATGGCCCACCCGCGTGGCCGGCGCGGTGCGCCCGAGCGCCTGCGCGACGGCGAGGAAGTTGCGCCGGTCGCGCGCGGTCTGCAGGCCCACCAGGTCGAACTCGAGCAGCGCGTCCAGGACCTGCGCGCGCCAGGGCAGCTTCAGGAAGACGTCGGGCGACGGGAACGGAATGTGGAGGAAGAAGCCGATGCGCTGGCGCGCGCCCAGGGCGCGCAGCTCGGCGGCCAGGTTCATCAGGTGGTAGTCGTGCACCCAGATGAAGTCGCCGGGCGCGGCACGCGCCGCCACCGCGCGCGCGTACTTGCGGTTCACCGTGCAGTACGTCTCCCAGTAGCGCTCCTTGAAGTTGCAGAGCGAGGGCAGGTCGTGGAAGAGCGGCCAGATCACCTCGTTGGAGAAACCCTGGTAGAAGTCGGCGATCTCGCGCGCGTCGAGCGCGATGGCGGCGAGCCGGTAGCCGGCCGCGCGCCCGGCGGCGTTGAGCGCCGCGGAGAACTCGCCGGCGGTGCCGGGGGCCCCCGGCCAGCCGATCCAGGTGCCGCCGCGATCGCGCAGCACCGGCAGGAGCGCGGTGACCAGGCCGCCGCTGCCCGCCTCGGCTTTCCAGCGCCCGCCGGCGCGGCGCAGCGCGACCGGAAGCCGGTTCGAGACGACGACCAGCCGCGAGCGCCGGCGCGCTTTCAATGGGCGCTCCGCGGCGCGCTGTCCTGCCAGCGGCGCAGGAACGCGAGCAGCTCGCCGGGCGGCGTGAGCCAGACATCGGCGTGCGTCTGCCGCAGCTCGGGCCGCACCAGGACCGCGAGGCCGCGGCTGCGGATCGCGTCGAACGCGTCCTCGTCGGTCAGGTCGTCTCCCAGGTACGCGGCGGCGGCCTGCGGCGCGCACCGCGCGAGGACCTCCCGCACCACCGTGCCCTTGTGCCGGCCGCGCGCGCGCAGCTCCACGCCGCCGTCGAACTCGAGGATCTCCACCGCCGCATCTTCCACGCTGCGCCACAGCGCGCGCAAGCGCGACTCGATCGCCTGCGAAGCGAGCGGGTCCAAGCCGCGCCAGTGCACCGCCACGCTCACGCCCTTGCGCTCGATGCGCGCGCCGATCGTCTCGAGGGTGGCGGCGCGCCGCGCCGCCTCCGCGAGCCGCTCGCGCACCGGCGGCCCCGGGTCGTAGTAGACCCGCGCGCCGTCCGCGCGCGACTGCTGCCAGCCGTGCAGGCCCCACGCCTCGGCGTGCGGCACGAACGCGGCGGCGCGGCGCAGGTCGGACACGGGGCGCCCGCTCACCAGGACCACGCGGCTCGCGCGCTCGCGCGCCATCGCGCTCAGGAGGCTCGCGACGCCCGCGTAGGGCATCGCGTGCTCCGGGCGCGAGCGGAACGGCGCGAGGGTGCCGTCGTAGTCGAGGAAGAGCACGCGCTCAGCGGCGTGCGCCATGCCGCGGAAGAATCCGTCGACGTCGGTGCCGGATTTCAGGACACGCATCTCAGGGCAGTCTCGCCGCGGGAGCTTAAGCCGGCCTTAAGTCTGCGCGGGTACCTTGCAAGCGCGGAGAAGGAGGGCCGGGGCGGAAATCCCCATCCGCCCCGGCTGCAGTTGCGCAGTCGCCTTGACGTTACGCAGGCGCCACGAGAAGGATCCCGCCATAATCCCCGAGCCTTCCCATGGAGCTGACCTTCCTTCCGCGCCTGCCGCCCGCGTTCTCGCAGCTCATGCTGTTCGGGCTGCTTCTGGTCGCGGGCGTGATCGCCGGCGAGGCAGTGCGGCGCTACCTCGGGCTGCCGCGGATCATGGGCTACGTGCTCGCCGGCGCGCTCCTGGGGCCGGAAGCGAGCGGCCTGCTCGACGGCGACGCGCTCTTCGAGCTGCGCCTGCTCGTCGACCTGGCGATCGGCCTGGTGGTGTTCGAGCTGGGGAGCCGGCTCGACTTCGAATGGCTGCGGCGCAACCAGTGGCTGTTCCCGGCGGCGCTCGCCGAGTCGCTGATCTGCTTCGCCGCCATCTTCGCCGGCCTGTGGTACTTCGCGTTCCCGCCGCTGCTGTGCGCGACCGCGGCGGCGATCGGCACCGCGACCTCGCCGGCGGTGGTGCTGCTCGTCTCCAAGGACCTGCAGTCGGAGGGCCAGGTCACCGAGCGGATGATCCTCTTCACCGCGGTGAACACGGTGTTCGCCTACATGGTCCTCGCGCTGATGCTGCCCTTCCTGCACCTCGAGCACGAGGCGGACTGGCGCACCGCGCTCCTGCACCCGCTCTACGTGTTCGCCGGCGCGGCGGTGGCGGGCTGGGCGGCGAGCATGGCGCTCCTCGCGCTCGCGCGCTGGGTCGGCAAGGACCGCGAGCGCCAGTTCGTGCTCATCGCCTCGGTGGTGGTGGTGGCGATCGGCTTCGCGCACAGCCTGAAGCTGTCGGTCGCGGTGACGCTGGTCACGCTGGGCCTCTTCGCGCGCAACGCGGACCGGCGCCATGCGCTGCTGCCGATGGACCTCGGGCGCGGCGGGCAGATCTTCATCGTCATCCTGTTCGTGCTGACCGGCGCGAGCCTGGAGTTCCGCGCCTTCGAGGCGGCGGCGTTCGCGGCGGTGGCGGCGTTCGTCGTGCTGCGCTTCCTCGGCAAGGCGGCCGGGCTGCTGATGTTCGGCCGCCTGTCCGGGATCCCGCCGGGCGGCGCCGGGCTGCTCGCGGTGGCGCTGCTGCCGATGTCCGGCGTCGCAGTCGTCATGGTGCGCGACACGGTCTCGCTCTACCCGGAGTTCGGCCGCACGCTGGGGGCGATCGTCCTCTCCGCGGTGGTCCTGCTCGAGCTGGTCGGTCCCCTGGCCACGCAATGGGCGCTGCGGCGCGCGGGCGAGGCGCGGCCGATCCCGGAGAAGCCGCGGTGAGCGAGGAGGCCTTCACCGCCTCGCAGCCGCTCACGCTCGGCATCGAGCTCGAGCTGCAGCTCGTGCGGCCCTACGACCTGGACCTCGCGCGCGGCGCCGCCGACCTGCTGCGGCGCCTGGAGCGGCGCAAGCTGCCGGGCGCGGTGAAGCCCGAGATCACCGAGAGCATGATCGAGCTCAACAGCGCAGTGCACTCGCATTGCGAGCGGCTCATCGAGGAGCTGGTCGCGACGAAGAAGATCCTCCTCGAGGAGGCGGCGGTGCTGAACCTCCTCGTCTCGGGCGGCGGCTCGCATCCGTTCCACGACTGGGCGGACCGGCGCATCTACCCGAACGAGCGCTTCCAGTACGTGGTCGAGCGCTACGGCTACCTCGCGAAGCAGTTCACCGTGTTCGGCCAGCACATCCACGTGGGCTGCGCGAGCGGCGACGACGCGGTGTTCCTCACGCACATGCTGACGCGCTACGTCCCGCACTTCATCGCGCTCTCGGCCGCCTCCCCCTACTACCAGGACCAGGACACCTCGTTCCAGTCCTCGCGCCTCACCGCGGTGAGCGCCTTCCCGCTCGCCGGGCACATCCCATTCGTGCCCGACTGGGCGGCGTTCCTCGAGTACTTCGCGCGCATGAAGGCCTTCGGCATCGTCGCCAGCATGAAGGACTTCTACTGGGACATCCGCCCCAAGCCCGAGTACGGGACGATCGAGATCCGCGTCTGCGACACGCCGCTCACCGTGCGGCGCGCCGGGCTCCTCGCGGCCTACGCGCAGGCGCTGGCCGCCTATCACCTCGCGGAGCGTCCTTACGCGCCGACGCGCGAGACCTACCTCGTCAATTCCTTCAACCGCTTCGAGGCCTGCCGCTTCGGCTTCGACGGCTACCTCATCGATCCGCATTCCGGAAGCAAGCGCCGGATCGGCGACGACATCCTGAGCGAGCTCGCCCTGGTCGCGCCGCACGCCGCCGCCGCCGGCTGCGCGCCGCTCCTCCAGGAGCTGGGCGGCGTGGTGCGAAACGGCGTCTCCGACGCCGACTGGCTGCGCGCGCGCCTGCAATCGCACGGCGGGGAGCGCCAGGCGCTGCCCAACGTGGTGCGCGACGCCTGCAAAAGGTGGGCCGAGTAAATGCAGGCCCGAATAAATGCGCGCTGACTTTGCTAGTATCGGCCGCGATGACTCCGCGGCGCGTCCTGATCGTCGACGACAACGTCGACACGGCGAATAGCATCGCCATGCTGCTCAAGCACGCCGGGCACGAGGTCCACGTCGCGCACGACGGCCTGAAGGCGCTCGAGCTCGCGCGCAGCACGCGCCCGGAGTTCGTCTTCCTCGACCTCGGCCTGCCCAAGCTCGACGGCTTCGAGGTCGCGCGCGCGCTGCGCCGCGAGCCGGAGCTCGGCGCGCTGCGCATCATCGCGATCAGCGGCTACGGCCAGGAGTCCGACCGCCGCAAGGGGGAAGAGGCCGGCATCGACCAGCACCTGCTCAAGCCGGTCGACCCGGCGTTCCTGGAAAGCCTGCTGGGCACGCGGCGCTAAGGGCCATGGAAGACGTCGAATTTTCGGACGAGTTCTGCCGCTTCATCCAGGTGGCGATTCCCGCGGTGGACGCCGCGGAGCTGCTGCTGGTGTTCCACCGCAAGCCGGACGCCGCCTTCAGCGTCCAGGAGGCGGTCGCCAAGCTCGGCCCGGGCATCGCGCGGAGCGACGCGGACCGCTACCTCGAGGTGTTTGCCTCGCGCGGGCTGCTCGAGCGCGTCGAGGGCAAGTTCAGGTACCTGCCGCAGAACGAGGCGGCGACGCACGTCGAGACCCTGAGCCAGGCCTACCTGCAGCGCCCGGTGACGCTGATCCGCGTCATCTACGCGCTGCGCGACAGCCGGATCCAGACCTTCGCCGACGCGTTCAAGCTGAGGAAAGGCTAGCGCATGGAAACCATCTCCCTGGTTCTCGCATCGCTCGCGCTCCTCACGAGCCTTGCCTGCATGGTGCTGCTCTTCCGCGGCTACGCGGCGAGCGGCGTGCGCCTGCTGCTGTGGAGCGCCCTGTGCTTCGTCTTCCTCACCGGGAACAACTTCTTCCTCGTGCTCGACCTGCTCGTCCCGGCCATCGACTTCCGTCCCTACCGGCTGGGCACCGCGCTGGTCGGGGTTTGCTTCCTCCTCTACGGTTTCATACGGGAGGCGGAATGATCGAGTTCCTTTCCGGCGCCGTCACCATGGGGTTCCTCACCGCGGCGCTGTTCTTCGTGCGCTTCTGGCAGAAGAGCCGCGACCGCCTGTTCCTCGCGTTCGCGGTGGCCTTCGTGCTGCTCACCCTGAACCAGTTCCTCTCCCTGTGGCTCGGCGCGGCCGACGAGCGGATCGGCTATACCTACCTCCTGCGCGTGCTCGGCTTCGTGCTGATCCTCGCCGCGATCGTCGACAAGAACGTCTCGTCCAAGCGCGGCGGCACGCGGTAGCGCCGGCCGGTCGGGCGGCGCTAATATCCATCGCCTCATGGACGAGCTTCGGGAGCGCGAGGGGCTGCTGCGCGCGATGTTCGTGCAGGCCGCCGTGGGCATGGCCCTCTCGTCGCCCGAGGGCCGCCTCCTGGAGGTGAACCGCCGGACCTGCGAGATCCTCGGCTATTCCGAGGCCGAGCTGAAGACCATGACCGCGTTCGACTTCGCGCACCCGGAAGACGTCGGCAACACCCATTCCGACGTCGCGCGGCTCCTGGCCGGCGAGATCTCCGAGTACGCGCGCGAGCGCCGCTACCTGCGCAAGGACGGCCGGGAGATCTGGTGCCACACCAGCGTGAGCCTGCTGCGCGACCCGGACGGCAGGCCCCACCGCTTCGTCAGCGTGCTGGAGGACATCACCGCGCGCAAGGAGGGCGAGCAGGCGCTGCGCCGGAGCATGGAGTTGAAGGACGAGTTCCTCGCCACGCTGTCGCACGAGCTGCGCACGCCGCTCAGCGCGATCCTCGGCTGGACGCAGGTGCTGCGGCGCCGGGCGGCGACCGGGGAGGAGCTGCAGAAGGGGCTCGTGACCATCGAGCGCAACGCGCGCATGCAGACGCAGCTCATCGAGGACCTGCTCGACATGAGCCGCATCACCTCCGGCAAGATGCGCCTGGACGTGCAGCCGGTCGATCCCGTGGCGTTCATCGACGCGGCGATCGGCACGGTGCTGCCCGGCGCGGAGGCGAAGGGCCTTCGCCTGGAGAAGCTGCTCGACCCCGCCGCCGGCCCGATCTGGGGCGACCCCGGGCGCCTGCAGCAGGTGGTGTGGAACCTGCTCTCGAACGCGATCAAGTTCACGCCGCGCGGCGGCAAGGTGCAGGTGGTGCTGCAGCGGGTGAACTCGCACGTCGAGATCGCGGTCATCGACAGCGGCATCGGCATCCCGCCGGCGTTCCTGGGCCATGTCTTCGAGCGCTTCCGCCAGGCCGACGCCTCGACGACCCGCCAGTTCGGCGGCCTGGGCCTCGGCCTGTCGATCGTCAAGCACCTGGTCGAGCTGCACGGGGGCTCGGTGGGCGTGGCAAGCGAGGGCGAGGGGTGCGGCACGACGTTCACGGTCCTGCTGCCGGTCGCGGCGGTGCACCGGCCGGGCAGCGAGGCGCGCGCTCACCCGCGGGGCATCGGCGACTCGCAGGACTACCGCCTTGCCGACCTGCGCGGCGTGCGCCTGCTCGTGGTGGACGACGAGCCGGACGCCCGCTCGCTGGTGGAACGCGTGCTCGCCGACTGCGGCGGCGAGGTCGCGGTCGCCGCCAGCGCGGAGGAGGCGCTCGCTCTGCTCGCTGCCTTCCGCCCCCAGCTTCTCCTTTGCGACATCGGCATGCCGGGCGTGGACGGGTACGGGCTGCTCAGGCGGGTGCGCGGCCAGGCCGACGCGCAACTCGCCGGGATCCCGGCGATCGCGCTGACCGCCTTTGCGCGCAGCGAAGACCGTACCCGCGCGTTGCGGGCCGGTTTCCAGGTCCATCTCGCGAAGCCGGTCGAGCCGGCGGAGCTGGTGGCGACCGTCGCGAGCGTCGCCGGCAGGTAACGCCGTGTAGTTCAAACCGCGACAGGCGGTCGGGTTCCTGCGACTACCGCTTCGTTCGACCGGTCGGTAGGCTGCGTGGGTTTTCCAACATGCCGCCCACGCAGGGGAATCTCCGATGAATACGGCCGTCAAGACCGAAGAATCCGCCGCAGTTTCCCACACCGAGGAAATGACCCAGATCCTCAACGCCCTGACGGCGTTGAAGCGCGGCGACGCGGCGGTCCGCCTGCCCTACAGCGGCACCGGCGCCTTCGGCAAGGTCGCCGAGGTGTTCAATGACCTTGTCGAGCAGAGTGCGACGATGGCCGAGGAGTTCTCCCGACTCTCCCAGGTGGTCGGCAAGGAGGGCAAGCTGAAGAAGCGCGTCGCGCTGCCGAACGCGCGCGGCTTCTGGAACGAGTCCGTGGAATGCATCAACTCCCTGATCGACGACCTCGTGCACCCGACCTCGGAGGTGGCGCGGGTAATCGGCGCGGTGGCGCAGGGCGACCTCTCCAAGTCCATGGCGCTCGAGCTCGACGGCCGGCCGCTGGAAGGCGAGTTCCTGAAGACCGCCAAGACGATCAACAAGATGGTGGAGCAGCTCGGCAACTTCTCCGCCGAGGTGACCCGGGTGGCGCGCGAGGTGGGCACGGAAGGCAAGCTCGGCGGCCAGGCGAAGGTGAAGGGCGTCGCGGGCACGTGGAAGGACCTGACCGACTCGGCCAACTCGATGGCCGGCAACCTGACCGACCAGGTGCGCAACATCGCGGACGTGACGACCGCCGTGGCGAAGGGCGACCTCTCCAAGAAGATCGAAGTGGACGTGAAGGGCGAGTTCCTGACCCTGAAATCCACGATCAACACGATGGTGGACCAGCTCCGCTCGTTCGCGGCCGAGGTCACGCGCGTGGCCAGGGAAGTGGGAACGGAAGGGATCCTCGGCGGCCAGGCGCGGGTGGAAGGCGTGTCCGGCACGTGGAAGGACCTGACCGA
>CBDDRX010000040.1:0-5013 GCA_965233165.1 uncultured bacterium
CGCGCGGCGCGCTTCATGCTGAGCTCGGGGCTGTCCTTGTTCAGGCGCGTGCCCGCGTAGCCCGATTCCATCATGGGGATGTTCTTCAGCTTGCCGTCGTGGTGGAACGTCCAGGCGTGGTAGGAGCAGCGGAACTGCTCCCCGGTGTTGCCGTGGCGGTCGCCGCACATCATGTTGCCGCGGTGCGGGCAGCGGTTGTAGAGGACGTGGAGCTTCCTGTCCCTGCCGCGCACCATGAGCATCGGCTGGCGGCCGATCTGCACCTGGTAGTAGTCGCCCGGCTTCGGGACCTGGCTCTCGTGCCCGCAGTAGATCCACACCGTCTCGTGGATCTTCCGCATCTCCAGGTCGAAGATCGCGGGGTCGGTGTAGGCCTCGCGCCTCACCCGGTCGGGTTCGACGATCCTGGTCACGTCAAGCATGGGTTTCTCCTTCCACGTACTCGTCAAGGTTGGCTCGCATCTGGCCGAGGATTTTTTTCAAGGACTCGATCTGCGGGGTCGTCAGGCCTGCCAGCGCAAGGTCGTTGAGGCGCTGCACCTCGGGCCAGACGCGCTCGAACATCCGCCGGCCGGCCGCCGTGAGGGCGAGGCGGGTGACGCGCGCGTCCGCGCCGTCGGCCAGGCGCGCCAGCCAGCCTGCGTCTTCCATCCGGTCGACGGTACGGGTGAGCGTGGTGCGGTCGATGGTCGCGAGCTCGGCGAGCTCGGACATGGTGCACTTCTCGCGCGAGTACAGCGCCGCGAGCGCGCGCCACTCCGGGACGCGCAGGCCGTAGTCGCGCAGGCCCTGCGCGAGCTCGCGGTCGCGCGCGCCGATGACCTGGGTGAGCCAGAAGAAGGGGTGCCGGTCGAGCGCGAACTTCACAAGCGAACCCTACGCCGGGTTTAGGTGCGTTTGCAAGTAATTCAGACGCCGAGGTAGCGGTGCCAGAGTTCCCGGTTCGCATCCAGCGCGGGAGAATCCCCCTGCCAGGCGACGCGGCCGCGCTCGATGATCGTGTGGCGGTCGGCGAGCGCGACCAGGCGCTCGATGTACTTGTCGATGACCAGGATCGTCTGCCCGGCGGCGCGCAGGCGGGCGAGGCACCGCCAGATCTCCTCGCGCACGAGCGGCGCGAGGCCCTCGGTGGCCTCGTCGAGGATCAGCAGGTGCGGGTTGGTGACGAGCGCCCGGCCGATCGCCAGCATCTGCTGCTCGCCGCCGGAGAGCTGGTTGCCGTAGTTGCCCTTGCGCTCCGCCAGGTTGGGGAACATCGCGAAGACCTTCTCGGCGGTCCACAAGCCCTTCTTCCGGAACGCGACCAGGTGCTCCTCGACGCTCAGGTTCGGGAAGATCTGCCGCCCTTCCGGGACGACGGCGATGCCGGCACGGGCGATGCGGTCGGGCGCGTTGCGCTCGATGCGCTGGCCGCGGAAGGTGATCGCCCCGTCCTTCGCGGGGGTGAGGCCGAGGATCGCGCGCACGGTGGTGGTCTTGCCCATGCCGTTGCGCCCGAGCAGCGTGGCGACCTCGCCCTCGCGCACCTCCAGGCCGATGCCGAAGAGGACCTGGCTCTCCCCGTAGGCCGCCGCCAGGTTCTCGACGACCAGCATCAGGCCGGGACCTCGTCGCCCAGGTAGGCCTTGCGCACTTCCGGGTCCGCGCGGATCGCGGCCGGCGCGCCGGTCGCGACGATGCGGCCGTTCACCAGCACGGAAATGCGGTCCGCGAGCCGGAACACCGCATCCATGTCGTGCTCGACCAGCAGAACCGTGACCCCGCTTGTTCCCCGGTGCCGAATGCGCTGGATGAGGGCGACCATGGCGTTCGACTCTTCCGGCCCCATGCCCGCCATCGGCTCGTCGAGCAGGACCAGGCGCGGATTCGTGGCGAGGGCGAGCCCGACTTCGAGCGCGCGCTGCTCGCCGTGCGCCAGGGTGGACGCGACGGCATGGAGCCTTTCCTTCAAACCCACCTCTTCGGCCACCGCGGCCGCCTCGTCGAACAGCGGTTGTTCGGCGATGACGGAACGGAAGAATGAAAAGCTCGAGCCGCTGCGCGCCTGGACGGCGAGCGCGAGGTTGTCCAGCACCGTCATGCCGCGAAAGATGCTGGTGATCTGGTAGCTGCGCGCGAGCCCGGCCAGGACGCGGGAATGAACGGGAAGGCTCCTCAGGGGCCGGTTGTCGAAGAAGATCTCCCCCGCGTCGATGGGCAGGCCGCCCGAAATCAGGTTCACCAGCGTGGTCTTGCCGGCGCCGTTCGGGCCGATCAGCGCGTGCACCTCGCCTGCCACGACCTGCAGCGAGACACAGTCGGTCGCGACGACGCCGCCGAAGCGCTTGCTGAGCTCCTTCAGCTCAAGCATGGCGCTTCCTCGCCAGCAGGCCGGCGATGCCGTGCGGGGCGAACAGCACCACGGCAAGGAGGACGAGGCCCACCGCGAGGCCAGCATGCTGCTGGTAGTTCGGCGCGAGCGCGGCGATCCAGCCGATGCGGTAGTCGGCGAACAGGTGCTCCAGGGTCAGGAGGAAGAACGCGCCGAGCACGCCGCCCCAGAGGCGGCCGACGCCGCCGAGGATCACCATCACCATCAGGGTTCCCGACTGGGTCCAGTGCAGCAGGCCCGGGTTGACGTACTTGCCGTGCGCCGCGAGGAGCGCCCCGGCGAGCCCGCCCGCGGCGCCGGCGAGGACGAAGCACGCGAGCTGGTAGCGGAACACCGGGAAGCCGATCGCCTCGGCGCGGACCGCGTTCTCCCGGGCGGCGAGGATCACGCGGCCGAAGCGCGAGTGGGCAAGCCGGTGCAAGCCAAGAAGAATCAATCCCAGGAGGAAAAGAACCGTGTAGTAGAAGGCGGTCTCGTTGCCGAGGTCGAAGCCCAGGCTCGGCCGGGCGGCCAGGGTGAGGCCCTCGTCGCCGCCGTAGGCCTTCATCGAGTTCACGAGGTAGAACGCCATCTGCGCGAACGCGAGCGTGATCATGATGAAGTACACGCCGCGGGTGCGCAGGGACGCCGCGCCGATCAGCCACGCCGCCAGCGCCGCGGCCGCGACCGCGGCCGGCCAGGCGACCCACGCGCTCGACACCCCTTCGGTCATGAGGATGCCCGCGACGTACGCCCCGGTGCCCACGAACGCGGCATGCCCGAAGGACACCATGCCGCCATAGCCGAGGACGAGATTGAGGCTGGTGGCCGCGATGGCGAAGATCATCGCGCGGCTGGCGAAGCTCACATAAAACGAGTTCCCGGAAAGCTCGGCGGCCCACGGAAAGGCAAGCGCAGCGGCCATGAGAAGAATCAGGCGAATCATCCGCGTGCGGGGAAGAGGCCCTGCGGCTTGAGGAACAGCACCACCGCCATCAGCACGTAGATCGCCACCGAAGCGATCGCCGGTCCGGCGGCGCTCGCGAACTGCGGCGGCAGGAATGCGCCGAAGGCGATCGGCAGGAAGGCACGGCCGATCGTGTCGACGCCGCCGACGAGCAGCGCGCCGACGAACGCGCCGCGCACCGAGCCGATGCCGCCGATGACGATCACCACGAAGGCGAGGATCAGGATGTTCTCGCCCATGCCGACCTGCACCGCGAGCAGCGGCGCGAGCATCGCCCCGGCCACGGCGCAGAGCGCCGCGCCGACGCCGAACACCGCCGTGAAGAGCGTCTTGATGTCCACGCCCATCGCCAGGGCCATCTCCCGGTTCGAGGCGCCGGCGCGCACCAGCATCCCGACGCGCGTCTTGTTGATCAGGAGGAAGAGGAAGATCGCGACGAGCAGCCCGACGCCGATGATGAGCAGGCGGTAGGAGGCGTAGTACAGGCCGGGCAGCAGCTCGACCGGTCCGGAGAGCGCCGCGGGCAGCGGCAGCGACGCGTCGGACCCCCAGACCAGGCGCACCGCCTCGTTGAAGATCAGGATCAGCGCGAAGGTGGCCAGGACCTGGGACAGGTGGTCCCTCTGGTACAGCCTTCTGAAGAGAACCAGCTCGAGCGCCATGCCGAGCAGCGCGGTCGCCGGGATGGCGAGCAGCACGCCGGCGGCGAAGGATCCCGTGGCCTGCACGAGCGCGGCGGCGAGGAACGCGCCCAGCATGTACAGCGAGCCGTGCGCCAGGTTGATCATGTCCATGATGCCGAACACGAGCGTCAGCCCGGCGGCGAGCAGGAACAGCATCAGGCCGAACTGCAGCCCGTTCAGCCCCTGCTCGAGGAAAAGGATCGCGGACAAGCCGCTACTTCATCGCGCAGTCCTGCACGTACGCGTCGCCGTGGTCCTTGAAGATGGTGCCCATCGTCTTGTTGACGATGCGTCCCTGGTTGTCCTTGCCGACCACCCGCAGGTAGTAGTTCTGGATCGGGTACTGGTTGCGGTTGAACTTGAACGCGCCGCGCACCGACTCGAACTTCGCCGCGCGCAGCGCTTTCCGCACCGCCTCGACGTCCTCGATCTTCCCCTTGGTGTCGCGCACCGCGGCGTCGATCAGGAGCGCCGTGTCGTAGCCCTGGGAGGCGAAGAGCGAGGGCAGGCGGCGGTACTCCTTCTCGAAGGCGGCGACGAATTTCCGGTTCGCCGCGTTGTCGAGGTCGAGCGCCCAGTGCGCGGTGTCGAAGGTGCCGAGGAGCGCGTCGCCGACCGGGCGGATGATGTCCTGGTCGGAGCTGAACCCCGGGGTGATGAGCTGCATGTCCTTGGACAGGCCGCCGGCGACGAACTGCTTTATGAAGTTGATGCCCATGCCACCCGGCAGGAAGATGTAGACGGCGTCGGCCTTCGACGCGCGCACCTGCGCGAGCTCGGCCGAATAGTCGAGCTGCCCGAGCTGCGTATAGACCTCGGCGGCGACGCTGCCCTTGAAGAAGCGCTTGAACCCGGCGAGCGAATCCTTGCCCGCCTGGTAGTTCGGCGCGATCAGGTAGACGCTCTTGTAGCCCTTCTTCGTCGCGTGCTCGCCCGCCGCCTCGTGGTAGGCGTCGTTCGGCCACGCCGCGGCGAAGAAGAGCGGATGGCACTGCTTGCCGGCGAGCGGCGAA
>CBDDRX010000041.1:0-64252 GCA_965233165.1 uncultured bacterium
GCACGCGCGATGGCCGCGTTTCCGGTGCTGATCGAGATCGACACCGACGGCGACCGGGCCGGCCTGGAGCCGGACTCTCCGGACCTGCTGCCGCTCGCCCGCGCGTTGCGCGAAGCAGGCTGCGACGTTGCCGGTGTCATGACGCATGCGGGCGCCTCCTACGACGCGCGCAGCCTCGACGCCATCCGGGACGTTGCCCAGGCGGAGCGTGCCGGCGCGGTGCTCGCCGCGGGCCGCCTGCGCGAGGCGGGCTTCGCGGCGCCGGTCGTGAGCGTGGGCTCCACGCCGACGGCGCATTTCGCCGCGCGGCTCGACGGTGTCACCGAGGTGCGCGCCGGCGTCTTCGTCTTCTTCGACCTGGTCATGGCCGGGATCGGCGTCTGCCGGCCGGAAGACATCGCGCTTTCGGTCCTCGCCACCGTGAACGGCCATCGTCCCGACAAGGGCTGGATCCTCATCGATGCCGGGTGGATGGCGCTTTCGCGCGATCGCGGCACGGCGAAGCAGCCGGTGGACCAGGGCTACGGCGTCGTCTGCGACCTCGACGGCCGTATCCTTCCGGACCTCATCGTGCACAGCGCCCACCAGGAGCACGGCATCATCGTGCATCGCCGCGGCAAAGAGCTGCCCGATCTCCCTGTGGGAACGCGCGTCCGCATCCTCCCCAACCACGCCTGCGCCACCGGCGCCCAGCACTCCGGTTATCACGTGGTCGAAGGCGGCACCGAGGTGCACGCCTTCTGGGACCGATTCTCCGGCTGGTAGCTTGGCGATCGGACGGAAAGCAAAGCGCGTCAAGAATCGTAAGGGCAGTTTGCCGCGTCCTCGCCGCGCGGGTAGCGTGTCGGGCAGGGGGATGCGGGTGTACGACGTGCATGTATTCCTCGCCACGGGCGAGGCGAAGGCGAAGAACGATTTCGGATGCCGGGAGGGCGACCTGCATTCGCTGCTCGTCTTCAGCCGCCAGCCCGCAGGCGCTTCCCCGGACGAAGCCCTCGCGCGCAAGGGCGCGGCGTTCGCCGGCTGGAAGCGCGTCAAGCTCGAGCGCGCGCGGATGCTGGCGGCAGCGCCGCAGGAGGCGACGCTGCGCGCCGCCTACGACGATGCGCTGGCGCTGGGCTGCTCGGTGGTCGCGGACCGGCGCGCGCTAGCGCCGGCGCGTCGCCCGGGCAAACGCGACCGCCGCGGCAAAGAAGCCCAGGCTTAGCGCCACCTCGGCGGCGGCCAGCGCCTGCGAAGCGCCGCGCTCGCTCCAGGCGCGCGTCACGCCCTCGGCGAAGTAGGCGAGGATCAGCATGCTCGACCACTGGTAGGTGTAGCGCCGCCCTTCCAGGATGCCGCGCAGCGGGAACGCGAGCGGCAGCGCCTTCAGCGCGAGGAACGAGCCGCCGGGCCGCAGCGGCGCAAGCCAGAGCTCCCACGCGAGGCACAGCACCAGCAGCGCGACGAGCGTCGCGGAAGCGATTCTTCTAAGCAGGTCGCGCAAGCCGCAGGGCGGTCTCGGCGAGGCGGCGCCCCTGCGCGATGCAGAGCGTGCGCTCCTCCTCCGAGACCGGCAGGTCGTCGCCCGTGCCGGCGAAGTGGCTCGCGCCGTAGGGCGTGCCGCCCGAGCGCGTGGCGTTGAGCTCGGGCTGCGTGTACGGCGTGCCGACGATCAGCATGCCATGGTGGAGAAGCGGCAGCATCATCGAGAGCAGCGTCGACTCCTGGCCGCCGTGCAGGCTCGCCGTTGAAGTGAACAGGCTCGCCGGCTTTCCGGCCAGCGCGCCGCGCTGCCAGAGGAGCGCGGTGCCGTCGAGGAAGTGCTTCATCGGCGCGGCCATGTTGCCGAAGCGCGTCGGGCTGCCCAGGGCGAGGCCCGCGCATTCCTCGAGGTCGCGCAGCTCGGCGTAGGGCGGGCCGCTCTCCGGGACGGCCGGCGACGCGACTTCGGTGAGGGGCGCAACCCGCGGCACGGTGCGCAGGCGGGCGGCGGCGCCGGGCACGCGCTCGATGCCGTCGGCGATGAGCTCGGCCATCCGGCGCACCGAGCCGCCGACGCTGTAGTAGAGGACGAGGACGTCTGCCACGACGCTATGATAGTGCCGATATGCAAAAGGACGGGTGGAAGCGGTTTGCCGCGTTCACGAGGCGCGCGGTGCAGCGCTTCTCGGAAGAGCGCGCCTGGCACGTCGCGGCGAGCCTGACCTACACCACGCTTCTCTCGCTGGTCCCGTTCTTCACCGTCGCCCTGTCGGTGGCCACGGCCTTCCCGGTCTTCGACGACGCGATCGATGCGCTGCAGGAGTTCCTGTTCTCCAACTTCCTGCCCGATGCGCGGGGCGTGGAGACGATCGGCGAGCAGATCGAGTCCTTCACCGCCAACGTCGGGCGCCTGACCGCGATCGGCCTGGGCTTCTTCGCCGTCACCGCGGTCATGCTGATGCTCACCATCGACGAGACGCTGAACAGCATGTTCCGCGTGCGCCGGCCGCGCGCCCTCCTGCACCGGGTGGTGATCTACTGGGCGGTGCTGACGCTCGGGCCGGTGCTGATCGGCGGCAGCCTGTCGATGACCTCCTATGCGATCGGCGCGTCGCTCGGGGGGCTGCGCCAGGACCTCTTCGCCGAAGTGGCGCTTCGCCTGCTGCCCTTCGTCTTCACCTGCGCGGCGCTGACGCTGCTCTATGCCGTGGTGCCCTTCCGGCACGTGCCGCTCGCGCACGCGCTCACCGGCGGCATCGTGGCCGGCGCGGCGTTTGAGCTGGCGAAGCGCGGCTTCGCGCTCTACCTGGAGAACTTTCCCACCTACACCCTGATCTATGGCGCCTTCGCGACGATCCCGATCTTCCTCGTCTGGCTCTACCTCTCGTGGCTCATCGTGCTCGCGGGAGCCACGCTGACCGCCATGCTTCCCGCCTACAACCTGCGGGAAGCGCGCGACGTCCCGGGTGGCGTGCTGGTCCACGCCCTGCGCATCCTCGCGCTGCTCGCGCGGGCGCAGGCGGACGGCCGCGAGCTCAGCCTGCGCCGCGTTACCGCCCACGTGCGGATCATGCCGCACCAGTGCGAAGAGATCCTCGACCGGGCCCAGGCGCTCGGTTGGACGACCCGGACCGACCGCGACTCCTGGGTCCTCGCCCGGGACGCCGACACGATCAGCGTCGGCGAGGTCTTTCGCGCCTTCGTCTACGATGCGGCCGCGGTGGGCGTGGGCGAGGACCGGTTCGGGTTATCGTTGCGCCAGTACGCGGAAAGCGAGGATAGCTAGCCTGAACGCCATTGCCCCGGGCGAGCGCCTGATCGTCGCCCTCGACGTGCCCACGGCGCAGGAGGCCCGCGCGCTGGTCGAGCGCCTGGGCGACGCGGTGCGCTTCTACAAGGTCGGGCTGGAGCTGTTCTCCGCGGGCGGCTATTTCGAGCTCATCGAATGGCTTGCCGGCCGCGGCTGCAAGGTCTTCGCGGATCTCAAGCTCTACGATATCCCGGAAACGGTGCGTCGCGCCGTGGCAAACCTGCGCTCGAGCGGCGCGACGTTTTTGACCGTGCACGGCCACCGCTCCGTGATGGAGGCGGCTGCGGCGGAGAAGGGCGGCCTGAAGATCCTCGCCGTCACCGTGCTCACGAGCTTCGACCAGCGCGACCTGGAGGAGATGGGCGCGACGCGCTCCGTCGAGGAGCTCGTCCTCGCGCGCGCGAAGGGCGCGGCGGAAAGCGGTTGCGACGGGGTCATCGCCTCGGGCATGGAAGCGCCGGCGCTCAAGAAGGCGTTCGGCGACCGGCTCCTCGTCGTCACGCCCGGGATCCGGCCGGTGGAGGGCCGCGCTTCGGACGACCAGAAGCGCGCCGTGGATGCCGCCCAGGCCTTCGCGAACGGCGCCGACTACATCGTGGTCGGGCGTCCGGTCCGCCAGGCCGCGGATCCGCGCGCCGCCGCGCTCGCCCTGCAGGCCACCATCAGCTCCGCTTTTCCGAAGTAACGGAGAATTCCCGCAGCAGCCGCGCGAGGAGCTCCACGTGCGGCTGCATGACCCCGTGGAAGAGAACCTGCCCGTCGCGCTCGATGCGCAGCGTGGGAAAGTTCTCGACCTCGAGGTCGCCGACCCGCTCGGCGTCGTACTCCACGTCGAGCCAGGCGAATTCGGCCTCCGGGAAGCGCCCGGCGAGGCTGAAGAAGGGCGTGCGGTAGTCGCGGCAGGTGGCGCACCATTCGGCGCAAAGGCACGTCACGATCATGCCCGCATTGTCCACTCAACCCCTGTAGCGGGGTCACTACATGAAGTTAAGGCGATCAGCGATAGCCGCGTCGTGCGCCGGTGCCTAGGCTTTTCCCGTGGACCTTTCCCGACCGCTCGGCGCCCTGTTCATCGCCCCGGAGTGCGCGCCGCTCACCAAGACCGGCGGGCTGGGCGATGTCTGTGCCGCGCTGCCGCCGGCGCTGCGCGCTCTCGGCATCGACGTCCGTGTCCTCCTTCCCGGCTACGGCGAAGTGCTGGAGAGCCTACGCGCCCGGGAGCTGTTCCGCGGGGTGCTCCTGGGCAGCGAAGTCCGCCTGCTGGAAGGCGAGCTTCCGGGCGGCCTGCCCGCGTTCGTGGTGGACAGCCCGGCGCTGTACGTGCGCCCCGGGGGCCCCTACGTCTGCGCCCAGGGCGAGGACTGGCCCGACAACGCGCTGCGGTTCGGCGTGCTCTCGAGGATGGCGGCGCTGCTCGCCGGGAAGCAGTCACCGCTCCCCTGGCGTCCCGACCTCGTGCATTGCAACGACTGGCCAGGCGCGCCGGCAGCGGCTTTCCTGCGCTTCGATGCGTCCCCCGCCGCGAGCCTGGTGACGATCCACAACCTCGCCTTCCAGGGGCTGTTCGAGCGCACGTGGGTGGAGCGCCTCGGCCTTCCCGCGCACAGCTATGCGTTCGACGGCGTGGAGTTCCACGGGCGGATGTCGTTCCTGAAAGCCGGGCTGTCGTACGCGGGCCGCATCAACACAGTGAGCCCGACGTACGCGCGGGAGATCCAGGCCCCGGAGCACGGTTGCGGCCTCGACGGGCTGCTCCGCCATCGGGCAGGGGTGCTATCGGGAATCCTGAACGGCATCGATACCGGGGCATGGAACCCCGCGACCGATCCGCATCTCGCGCAGCCTTACGACGCGGATCACCTGGAGGGAAAGGCGGCGAACAAGGCGGCGTTGCAGCGGCGGCTCGGCCTCGCCGCCGACCCGGCCGTTCCGCTGTTCGGCCAAGTGGGGCGCATGACGGAGCAGAAAGGCGTCGAGCTGCTGCTGCAGGCGGCCGGGTCGCTCGCTTCGCTCGGCCAGCTCGCGATCCTCGGCTCCGGCGACCGGCAGCTCGAGCAGGCGCTGGCGGAGCTCGCGCGCCGCCATCCGGGGCGCGTCGCCGTGCAGGTGGGGTTCGACGAGCGGCTCGCCCACCTCATCGAGGCCGGCGCCGACCTCTTCCTCATGCCTTCGCGCTACGAGCCCTGCGGGCTGAACCAGATGTACAGCCAGCGCTACGGCACGCCGCCGATCGTCCATGCCACCGGCGGCTTGGCCGATACGGTGCAGGACGGATCGACCGGCTTCGCCTTCCGGGGCTTCACCGCCGCGGATCTCCTGGAAGCGGCGGGCCGTGCGCTGCGCTGCTATGCGCAGCCCGCAGCCTGGCGCGCCGTGCTGCGCGCCGGGATGCAGCGCGATTTCAGCTGGAATGCAGCCGCTCGTCGCTACGCAGATCTGTACCGGACGCTCGCCATGCGGGCGAAGGCCTGAGCGCCGGCGCCAGGGGGGCGCTGCGCTCCTGCCAGTGGCGCAGCTTCGCGAGCAGCGCCGCATCGTGCTCGCCCCGGATCGGCCAGCGGCGGTTCCACAGGTTGAAGCGCGGGCGCTGTCCGGCGGCGTCCTGCTGCGCCGCGGCGAGCGCGGCGAGCGTGCCGACGTCGCGCCAGTACGACCGCTCCTCGTGCTCCTGCACGCCCGGAACCTGGTTGCGCGCCAGGTCGTACGCGTAGACGCGCGAGGTCGCGGCGATGCGCGGCAGCACGTCGCGGCCGAAATCGGTCTCGCCCAGCCGGCGTCCCTCGCGCAGCACCCGCTCGAGCGTCGCCGGCTCGAACAGGTAGTTGCCCATGGACGCGTACGCGCGGCCGGGGCTGCCCGGAATGTGCGGCGCAAACCGGGGCTTCTCGCGGAACTCGCGCACCCGGCCATCCGGCGCCGTCGAGACGATGCCGAAGGACGAGGCCTGCTCGACCGGGACCGACACGGCGGCGACGGTCGCCTGGGCATCCTGCTCGAGATGGAAGGCGACCATCTGGCGGACATCCATCCGGTACACATGGTCGGCCGCGAAGACGGCGACCAGGTCGGGCTGGTGCGCCTGCACGAGGTCGAGGTACTGGTACACCGCGTCGGCGGTGCCCTTGAAGTGCCCGCCCAGCGTGTTGGCGCGCGGCAGCAGCGTCTTGATCACGCCCTGGCCGTCGGCGAGCCAGGGTGCCCAAGCCGACTCGACGTGCGCGATCAGCGAGGCGGGCTTGTACTGCGCCAGGACGTAGATCGTGGAGATGCGCGAGTTGACCAGATTGCTCAGCACGAAATCGATGATGCGGTAGCCGTTGGCGAACGGCAGGGCCGGCTTCGCATGCTCGGCCGTGAGCGGATGCAGGCGCGTGCCTTCACCTCCGGCCAGAACGAGAGCGACGATTTTCATGAGGGCGGTGCCTTTCCTGGACGAACTTGTTTAGTCGGGGAGCTACGTCGCGGATGTTAGGGACGGGTAGCAATCCCGACTATCGGCGGGACTTGATTCCTTGCGTAGCGACCAGCCCACCGCGCGTAGCGCGATTGCGACAGCAGAATCAAGTCGCGGCGATATCGCTGCTGCGGCGCGGCACCTAACATTTTTTCCCCCGCCTGCAGCACTCCCCCGGAGGCTCTTCCATGGGCAAGAAGCAGAAATCCCTGGCCGCATCCGCGCTCCTCGCCGCCGCCGCGGCGCTGTTCGTTCTCGGAACCGGGACCGCGAGGGCGCCCGGAACGCCCCTCGCGTGCGTGCTTCCGGCGGAAGAGGCGCTGCAGGAGCCCGAAGCGCAGCCGCTGGACGCCGGCCAGCGCGCGCTGGCCGACTTCCTTGCGCGGCGCTTCCAGGTCGCCGGCGAGGCCACCGCGACGATCGTGTCTGCGGCCTACGAGGCGGCCGGCGAAGCGGGCCTCGATCCGCTGCTCGTGCTGGCGGTGATCTCGATCGAGTCGCGCTTCAACCCGCTCGCGCAAAGCGGCATGGGCGCGAAGGGCCTGATGCAGATCATTCCCCGGTTCCATCGCGACAAGCTCGCCGAGCATGGCGGCGACCATGCGGTCCTCGACCCGCAGAGCAATATCCGGGTCGGCACGCAGATCCTCCAGGAGTACATCCACCGCAAGGGCACCCTGGAGGCCGGCCTGCAGTTCTACAACGGGGCGAGCCGCGACGCGTCCGCCCAGTACGCGCAGAAGGTCATGGCCGAGCGCCTGCGCCTGGAGGCCACGTTGCGCGCGGCGCTGCGGCGGGGCACGCATCCGGCTTAAGCTCGGGGGGTGGAAGCGCCGGCCCGTGCCATCGTTGCGCCTCATGCCGTCCGCCGCGGGCGGCCATATCCCCTTGGCGCGACCTGGGACGGATCCGGCGTCAACTTCGCGCTGCATTCGCGGCACGCCGAGCGCGTCGAGCTGTGCCTGTTCGACGCGAAGGGCCGCCGCGAGATCGAGCGGGTGGCGCTCGCCGAGCGCACCGACTTCACCTGGCACGGCTACCTGCCGGAGGCGCGCCCCGGGCTTCTCTATGCCTATCGCGTCCATGGGCCCGCCGGCCCGCAGCACCGCTTCAATCCGCATCGCACGCTGCTCGACCCGTACGCGCGCATGGTGGCCGGCGCGGTCTCTTCCGGCGCCGGGCGCTGCGTCGTGGTGGACTCCGCCTTCAGCTGGGACGACGATCGCCCGCCGCGCGTGCCTTGGGAAGACACGCTCATCTACGAGGCGCACGCGAAGGGGCTGACCTTCCGCCATCCCGACGTGCCGGCGCAGCTGCGCGGGACCTATGCGGGCCTGGCGAGCGCGCCCGTGGTCGAGCACCTGCGGTCCCTCGGCGTCACCGCCTTGCAGCTCCTTCCCATCCAGACGTTCGTGGACGACCGGCGCCTGCTCCAGGCCGGCCTGCGCAACTACTGGGGCTACAACAGCATCGGCTTCTTCGCGCCGGACCTGCGCTACAGCGCGACCGGCACGCTCGGCGAGTTCAAGACGATGGTGAAGACGCTGCATGCCGCCGGCATCGAGCTGCTCCTCGACGTCGTGTACAACCACACCGGCGAAGGCGACCACCGCGGCCCGACGCTTTCCTTCCGCGGCATCGACAACGCCCTGTACTACCGCCTGCGCGCCGACAACCCGCAGCACTACCTCGACTGGACCGGTACCGGGAATACGCTGGATGTCTCCCAGCCCGCGGTGCTGCAGCTCGTCCTCGACAGCCTGCGCTACTGGGTGACCGAGATGCACGTGGACGGCTTCCGCTTCGACCTTGCGACCACGCTCGCGCGCGACGCGGCCGGCCATTTCGATCCGCGCGGCGCGTTCCTGAGCGCGGTGCGGCAGGACCCGGTGCTCTCGCAGGTGAAGCTCATCGCCGAGCCCTGGGACCTCGGCCCGGGCGGCTATCGGACCGGCGGCTTCCCCGGCGGCTGGTCGGAGTGGAACGACCGGTATCGCGATACGGTGCGTGCGTACTGGAAGGGCGACGAAGGCCGGATCGGCGAGCTCGCGGCGCGCCTGTCCGGATCGCCCGACCTGTTCGAAGGCGGCGGGCGCGCGCCGTGCGCGAGCGTCAACTTCGTCACCGCGCACGACGGCTTCACGCTCGAGGACCTGGTGAGCTACGGCGCGAAGCGCAACGAGGCGAACCTCGAGGGCAACCGCGACGGATCGGACCACAACATCAGCTGGAACTGCGGCGCCGAGGGGCCGAGCGCGGATCCGGCGGTCCGGCTCCTGCGGGAGAGGATGAAGAGGAATCTGCTGGCGACGCTTTTCTTCTCGCGCGGCGTGCCGATGCTGCTTGCGGGCGACGAGCTGGGCCGCACGCAGGGCGGCAACAACAACGCGTACTGCCAGGACAATGAGATCTCATGGCTCGACTGGGAGCTCGACGGCCCGGGCCGGGCGCTGCTGGGCTTCGCGCGCCGGCTTTCGGCGCTGCGCAGGGGCCATGCGGCATTCCGGCCCCGCAAGTACGAGCCGGACATCGTCTGGCTCACGCCGCATGGAGGGGAGATGGCCGAGGCCGACTGGAACCTGCCGTTCGCGCGCTGCCTCGGCGCGCAGCTCGGGCAGGAGCTGCTGCTCCTGCTGAACGCGCACGACGGCGATATCCCGTTCGCCTTGCCCGAAGGGGCGTGGTCGCCGGCGCTGGACACCGCGGGCGAGGCGGAGCAGATCTTCGCCGGCACCTACCTGCTGCAGTCCCGCTCGCTGGCGCTGCACGTCAGACCCAGGTCGTGAGCCCGAGCTCGAAGGGATGCGTCAGCAGCTCGTGGCGCGGGTAGATGCGGATCCGGTAGTCGAGCTTGCCCGACAGGCCGGGCTTCAGGTCGAGGGCGAAGCGGTGCTCGTCGGCATCGAGCGTCCCCGCCGGCGCGAGGTCGTGGCTGTGCACCTGGTCGCGCGGCTCGCGCGACAGGAGGAGCTCCACGTGCACGTCGGAAGGGGCGAGGCCGTTCAGCTTCACGGCCACCTCGACCGGAACGCTCTCGCCGTACCGGATCCGCTGGCGCGGCGCATCGAGGCGGCGCGCCAGCACGCCGGGCCAGGCGCTGCGCACGCGCGCCTTCCATGCGGCGATGATCCGCGCCGGCTCGTAGCCTTGCTCGGCGTAGCGGTGGCACTGCCGTGAGGCGGGCAGGTAGAACCTGGAAACGTACTCGCCGAGCATGCGCGAGGCGTCGTACTTGGGCAGCAGCGAGGCCATCGAGCGCTTCGCCATGTGCACCCACCCGGGCGAATAGCCGCCTTCCGGGCCGCGCGCGTAGTAGAGCGGGACGACCTCGTGCTGCAGGATCTCGTAGAGCGTGCGCGCTTCCTCGTGGTCGCGCCGGTGCGGGTCGAGCTCCGGCGAGGCGGGCTGGATCGCCCAGCCGTTCTCGCCGTCGTAGCCCTCGTCCCACCAGCCATCGAGGATCGACAGGTTGAGCACGCCGTTCATCCCCGCCTTCATGCCGGAAGTGCCCGAGGCCTCGAGCGGGTAGACCGGGTTGTTGAGCCAGACATCGACGCCGGAGACGAGGCGCCGCGCGATGTGCAGGTCGTAGCCCTCGATGAACAGGATCTTGCCCTCGAACTCCTCCTGCCGCGCGATGTGCGCGAGCGTGCGGATCAGCTCCTGGCCCGGCTCATCGGCGGGATGCGCCTTGCCGGCGAAGAGGAAGAGGACCCGCCGCTCCGGGTCGCCGAGCAGGCGCCGCAGGTGGTCGAGGTTGTTGAGGAGCAGGGTCGCCCGCTTGTACGTGGCAAAGCGGCGCCCGAAGCCGATCGTGAGCACGTCCGGCTTGGCCGGATCGGCGAAGCGCAGCAGCCGCTCGAGGTGCGAGGTGCTGCCGTGGTTGCGCGCCTGCTGGTGCGCGAGCCGGTGGCGCACCATGTGGAACATGCGCGACTTCACGTCCTGGCGCACGGCCCAGAAGATGTGGTCGGGGATGGCGCGGACCTTCTCCCAGATGCCCGGGTAGCTCAGCCGGTGCATCCAGCCCACGCCGAGGTAGCGCTCCAGGACCTCGGCCCATTCGGGCGCGAGGAACGTGGTCACGTGCACGCCGTTGGTCACGTAGCTCACCGGGTTTTCCTCCGGCGCGACCTGCGGCCAGAACTCCTTCAGCATGCGCGCCGAGACGCCGCCATGGATGCGCGAGACGCCGTTGTGGTAGCGCGAGCCGCGGATCGCGAGCGCCGTCATGTTGAAGTCGCCGCCCTGCGGCGGCCGGGCAAGGGCGGCGACGCGCTCCGCCGCGCCGAGCTCGGCGAAGCAGCTCTTCAAATACGGCAGGACGGTGTTGTCGGTGAACTGGTCATGGCCCGCCGGAACCGGGGTGTGGGTGGTGAAGACGGTGTTCGCCGCCACCGCCTCGAGGGCGCTCTCCAGGTCGAACCCGCCGGCGACGCGGGTGCGCACCCGCTCGAGGATGAGGAATGCCGCGTGGCCCTCGTTGATGTGCCACACCGTGGGCCGGATGCCCATCGCCTCGAAGGCGCGCACCCCGCCGACGCCGAGGACGATCTCCTGCTCGACGCGCGTGGTGCGATCGCCGCCATAGAGGCGATGGGTGATGCCGCGGTCGCGCTCGTTGTTCTCGGGCAGGTCGGCGTCGAGCAGGTAGAGCCGCACGTGGCCGACCATCGCGAGCCACACCTTGACCTGCACCTTGCGGCCCGGAAAGTCGACGACGACCCGCATCTCCGAGCCGTCCTCGCGGCGCACCGGCCGGATCGGCAGGTCATCGAAGTCGGAATCGTAGTACTCGGCGCGCTGGCGGCCCTCGCCATCCACCGTCTGCACGAAATACCCCTGGCGGTACAGCAGGCCCATCGCGACGAAGGGCAGCTGGAAGTCGCTCGCCGCCTTGCAATGGTCGCCGGCGAGGATGCCGAGGCCGCCGGAATAGGTCGGCAGGCTCTCGTGCACGCCGAACTCGGCGCAGAAGTACGCCACCACGTCCGCTTCGCGGAAGCCGCCGCCGTTCTGCTTGAAGGGCGGCTCGGCGTGGTAGGCGTCGAATGCCGAGAGCACGCGGTTCAGGCTGTCGAGGAACGCCGGATCGGCCGCCGCCTCGATCAGGCGCTGCTCGTCGACGCGCTTGAGCATGCCCTTGGGGCTGTGGCCCGTGGCGTCCCACAGGACGGGGTTGAGGCGCGCGAAGAGCGCGCGCGTCGGCCGGTCCCAGCTGTACCACAGGTTGGTCGCCAGCTCTTCAAGCCGGGCGAGGCGCTGTGGGATCCTTGGGTTGACTTCGAGGGTGTAGCGCGTACCGGGGCGCATCCAGCTCGATTTTTACCAGACGCCGGGGGAAGGCGCGACCCCCGGCGCGAAGTTGCCCTCGTGTAGTGGATTGACTACGGGCTACGGGCCGGCGTAGCGTGCATGGCGAGTGAAACAGATCCTCTCCGGGCTGCTGCTGACTGCAAGCGCCGCGCTGGCGCAGCCGCTCCCCGTGCTGCATTTCGAACCTCCGCAGGGCTTTACCGGCAGCCTCGGCCGCGATCCTTCGGCGCATGTCTCGATGAGCGGCGACGCGACGCTGAACGTCTACCCGTTCCGCCGCCTGGAGGGTCCTTTCGCCGACCAGTTCCGGCGCACGCTCCTGCGCGAGCGCCTCGTTCCGGGAACCCAGGAAGCGCGCCTCGCCGGAGCGCCCGAGATCCAGGCGCTCGCGGTGCCCGGCGCCGAGGCAGCGATGTTCGCGCGCTTCGTCGAGGACCGCTTCGGCACCGCGCGCTACCGGCTGCGGCTCGCGATTTTCTCCGGCGGCGCGGTCTCGCTCGTCGACTACAACGCCGCGAGCCCCGAGGCGTACCAGCGCAACTGGCCGTCCGTGGCTGCGGTCATGGATTCGCTGAAGGTGGGCGGCTCGCCGGCCGCGGCAGCGCGCCCGGCGGCGCCGAAAGGGAAGGCGGCGGCCGGTGGCGCGGACGGCCTCTATCTCGCAAGCACGCGGCGTTTCGTGATGAGCCTCGGCGGCGCGCCGGGCAGCGGATCGTGGCAGGTCGCCACGCGCTTCTACCTGCTCTCTCCCGACGGCCGCTTTCATCGCGGCTACGACCTGCCTTCGGTCCCCGGCGGCGACCTGCGGCGCTTCGACTACGATGCGGCGGCGCGCGCCGACCGGCACAACACCGGCACGTATGCGCGCCGGGGAAATCGCCTGTCCTTCTCGAGCGGCACGGGGGAAAGCCTGGAGGGAACCCTGAGCGGCGAGGAACTGGCGCTCGACAGCCTCACGTTCAGGAAGGCGGCGCTGAAAAAGTAGCCCACCACTCCTGGGCTTCGCGCTGCGTCCAGCGGTGCTCGGCGGCGAGCGCGTCGAGCGCCTCCACCAGGCCGGCGACGCTCTGCGGGCGCAGGTCGCGGGATTTCTCCAGGCAGGCGGTGACCAGCAGGTCGAGCTCCACCGGGATCGGCTGCGGCGCGGCGGCGCCGACGCGCGGCGGCTCCTCGTTCAGGATCTTGCTCGTGAGCGCGAAGTCCTCGGCGGCGTCGAACATGCGCTTTCCGGTCAGCATCAGGTAGGCGACCGCGCCGAGGGCGTAGATGTCGGCGCGCGCGTCCACGTCGGTCGGATCGCGCAGGCGCTCCGGCGCCATGTAGAGCGGCGTGCCGAGGATGCGCTGGCTGCGTGTCAGGTCGCGGCTGTGCGGCTGCGACAGGCTCTTCACCAGGCCGAAATCGAGGATCTTCACGAAGTCGTGCGCGCCGCCGTAGCGGCACACCATGATGTTCTCCGGCTTGACGTCGCGGTGCACCAGGCCCTTGCCATGTGCCTCGGACAGGCCGGCGCACACCTGGCGCAGCAGGTGGATGGCGCGCGCGACCGGGACCACCGGCGGAACGGACTTCTCGAGGACCTGCGAGACGGTCAGGCCGTCGAGGTACTCCATGGCGTAGTAGAACAGGCCGTCGCGCGTGCGCCCATAGTCGAAGATCTCGACGGTGTTCGGGTGCGAGAAGCTGCTCGCGATCTGCACCTCGCGCTCGAAGCGGGCGATCATCTCGTCGGTCGCGCGCGCCGGCTTGAGCAGCTTGATGGCGGTCGGCCGCTTCAGCAGGTCGTGCCGCGCGAGGTAGACGGTCGCGACGCCGCCTTCGCCGATCTGCTTCTCCAGGACGTACGGGCCGAGCTTGCGGTGCGTGCCGAGCTGGCTGCGCAGGCGCATCATGGAGAATACGCTCGCCAGCGCGGCGATCACCGCGGCCACCAGCGCGCCGAACACGACGCTGAAGGCGATGTTCAGGTAACGCAGCGGCGCATACGCCTCGGCCGCCTCGATCTGGATGGCGACGCCCATGGCGTACTCCGGCAGCCAGCGCCAGGCGCCGATGACCGGCGCGCCGCGGCGGTTCTCGTAGGGCTCGAGGATGACGCCGCCGCCCTCCATGATCCCGATGCGCGCGCGCATCGGGGCGAGCGTGCCGAAGCTCTCGGCGCTGAGCATGGTGCCGTTCTCGTCGAACGCGAAGGTCTCGCCGGTTTCGCCCGGGCGCGCCGCATTGAGGATGGAGGCGAACACCGCGTCGACCGGCTCGGCGATCGCCAGCACGGCGATGACGCGGTCCGCGCCGTCGCGAACCGGCACCGCCATCCAGGCGAAAGGCGCGCCGGCGCGCACGCTCGGCGGCGAGGCGACGCGCTCGGCGTCCAGCACCGGGCGCAGGAAGCGCGCGCCCCCGTCGAAGACCGGGCCGAGCTGCGGGAGGAAGCGCTCCGGATGGACGGAAAGCCCGCAGTACTCGGGAAAGCGCGTCGCGACCAGCCGGCCGTCGGGGGCGATGACATTGAAGGTGGCGTCGCCGACCTCGCGCAGCAGCGGGCGCAGCGTCTCCTCCAGGCGGGCGCGCGCCGGCCCGGCGCACAGCGCCTCGCGCCGGGCGCCGCGTCCGGCGAGGGCCACGAGCTCGCCCACCGCGTCGCGCACCCGCGGAGCGCGCGCGATGCGCTCGGTGTCGGCGATTTCCTCCGCCACCCAGATGCGCAGCGCATTGACCTCCGAGTCGAGGAGGTTGCGCATCGTCCCGGCGCGCAGCTCGCGCAACGAGCCGGCCACGGCGCCGTAGGTCCAGTACCCGAGGGCGAAAAGCAGGACGGCGCTCGCAAGCACGACCAGCGCCCACGTGGAGGTGGCGGGAGGACGCGGCCGGACGTCGCCGTCCGCCGGGTGAAGCGTGTCGGCCTGTGTTTCCTGGACTATGGGATCGGCACGGCAGCGAGCAGCTGCGCGCCGATGTCGATGCGGCGCACCGAATCGTGCGCGGGCCGCAGGCGGTGCCCGGCAACGCCCGGGAGGATGGCCTGCACGTCCTCCGGGATCACCTTGTCGCGGCCCTCGAGCATCGCCCAGGCGCGCGCCGAATGCACGAGCGCCAGGGCGGCGCGCGGCGAGAGGCCCGCCACGTAGTTCGGCGAGCGGCGCGTGTACTCGACGATCGCCTGCACGTAGTCGAGCAGCGCGGGCGCGACGTGGATCTTCTGCACCCCGGCCTGCAGCTCCATCAGCTCGGCCGGCGACATCGACGCATCCAGGGTCGCCAGCAGGTCGCGCCGGTCGGTGCCGGAGAGCAGCGCGCGCTCCGCGTCGCGGTCCGGGTAGCCGAGCTCGATGCGCATCATGAAGCGGTCGAGCTGCGACTCGGGGAGCGGGAAGGTGCCCACCTGCTCGGACGGGTTCTGCGTGGCGATGACGAAGAACGGCTCGGGCAGCTTGCGCGTCTCGCCTTCGGCGGTGACCTGGTGCTCCTCCATCGCCTCGAGGAGCGCGGACTGCGTCTTCGGCGTGGCGCGGTTCACCTCGTCGGCGAGGATGACCTGGGCGAAGATCGGCCCGGCGTGGAACTGGAAGCCGCCGGTCTCGCGCTCGTAGACCGCGACGCCGAGGATGTCGGCCGGCAGCATGTCGCTGGTGAACTGGATGCGCTGGAAGTGCAGCCCGAGCGAGCGGGCGAGCACGTGGGCGAGGGTGGTCTTGCCCACCCCGGGGAGGTCCTCGATCAGCAGGTGGCCGCGCGCGAGCATGCACGCGAGCGCCTGGCGGACCTGCGTCTCCTTGCCGAGGATGATGCTGCTCGCGGCCGCGATGACGCGGTCGATCGGCCCGCGCCCGGCGGCGCGCGGCTGGAACTCGGCTTTCAGGAGCATGCGTCCCCGGAAATCATGCCGGCGATTGTACTCGATGGGATAAGATTTACCTCGTGAGCGCAGCGTTCGTCACGCACTCCGATTGTCTGAAGCATGAGATGGGTGCGCACCATCCCGAGCAGCCGGCGCGGCTCGCCGCGATCGAGGACCAGCTCATCGCCTCGGGCATCGGCCCGCACCTGGCGAGGTTCGACGCGCCCTTCGCCACCGACGAGCAGCTCGCCCGGGTCCATCCGCTCGAATACGTGCGCGCCATCCGGGAGGCCGCGCCCGAGCAGGGCACGATCCACCTCGACCCGGACACCGCGATGAACCCGCACACTCTGAGCGCCGCGCTGCGGGCCGCCGGCGCCGCCGTGCTCGCCACCGACCTGGTCATGCAGGACAAGGTGAAGACCGCGTTCTGCAGCGTGCGGCCTCCGGGCCACCACGCCTGCCGCGCCCGGCCGATGGGCTTCTGCATCTTCAACAACGTCGCCGTCGCCGCGCGACACGCCATTCATGAACACGGCGTCGAGCGCGTGGCGATCATCGACTTCGACGTGCACCACGGCAACGGCACCGAGGACATCTTCGAGGGAGACGAGCACGTCCTGATGGCCTCGACCTTCCAGCACCCGTTCTATCCCTACAGCGGCACCGAGGCGCCGGCGCGGAACATGGTGAACGTGCCCCTCGCCGCCGGCGCCGGCTCGCGCGAATTCCGCCAGGCGGTCACCGAGGCCTGGCTGCCCGCGCTCGACGACTTCCGGCCCGAGCTGGTGATCTTCTCCGCCGGGTTCGACGCGCATGCCGAGGACGACATGGCGATGCTGCGCCTGGCCGACGCGGACTACGGCTGGGTGACGCGGCAGGTGAAGACCATCGCCGACCGGCATGCCGGCGGCCGGATCGTCTCGATGCTCGAGGGCGGCTATGCCCTGTCCGCGCTCGGCCGCAGCGCCGTGCAGCACATCAGGGTCCTCGCCGGCCTGGATGCCTGAGAGGCGCGCCTAGTCGAGGCGCCAGGGCTCGCAGGTCCCGGAAGCCGCTCCGGAAGGCTGGCGCCGCAGCGAAGCGGCGGGTTCGTGTGCCGCCCGGTTGTCGAAATGCCAGGCGTGCTGCGCGGAAAAGCGCGTGCAGCGGAGGAGGTCGCCGCGCGTGCAGGCGGTGAGCGTGGTGACGCGCACGCTCGGCCCTTCGCCTTCGATGAAGTGGAGCTGTCCCTGCTCTTCCCTCAGCGCGACGGGCCGGCGCCCGGGCCGGCGCGAGTCGATGACTGCGCCTTCTTCCGCGCTGTGGATCTCGTAGAGCAGGACCGCCTCGGCGTTGAAATCGCAGATCAGCTCGCCCGCGGCCAGCAGGGCGGCGGCCAGCGTGCTCATGCGGCGGCGCGCTCGCGCGCGGCCAGGCGCGCGGCGATGGCAGCGAAGGCGTCCGGCGTGTCCACCGGGAGGCGCTCGGCCTCGGCGAGGGCGGGGAAGTTCCGCGTCGAGCTCTTGCGGTAGGCGGGGTCATAGTGCTCGAGGAGCAGGCGCGAGACGAACTCGCGCCAGGCGCCGGCTTCGCCGAGCGCCTTCCATTGGGCGATCTTCTCGCGCCCGTGCAGCGCCACCAGGCAGTCGAGCTGCGCGTCGAGCGCCGCGCGGTCCTGCGTGAAATGCCGGTATTCGTCGAGGAGCAGCGTGACCCGGGTCTCCACGCCCGCCTCGAGAGCGACGCAGCGCGATGCGCGCATGCGCGAGATCAGGCCATCGGGGACCTGCAGCTGGCCGATCTTCTTCGACTCGCCTTCGACAAAGACCGTGCGCCGCGGGTCGAGCCGGGTGAGCGCGTGCAGCAGCCGGGATTCGAACATCTTCTGCGAAGGCTGCGGCCGGTCCGGAAGGTTGCCGAGGACCGAGCCGCGGTGCGCAGCGAGCCCCTCCAGGTCGAGCACCTGGGCGCCGGCCCTCGCGTGGGCGGCGAGAAGGCGGCTCTTGCCGCTGCCGGTCGGCCCGTGCACCACGGCGTAGGAGAACCGGCCGGGAATCCGGTCGAGCTCGGCGACCACCCAGCGGCGGTAGGCGCGGTAGCCGCCTTCGAGCGTCGCGGCCCCCCAGCCGATCTCCTGCAGGATGTGCGCCATCGCCCCGGAGCGCTTGCCCCCGCGCCAGCAGTAGACGAGCGGGCGCCAGTCCTTCGGCTTGTCGCGGAAGTGGCGCTCCACGTGCGCGGCGACGTTGCGCGCGACCAGCGCGCCGCCGACCTTCTTCGCCTCGAAAGCCGAGACCTGCTTGTAAAGCGTGCCGACCTCGGCGCGCTCGCTGTCGCTCAGGACCGGCGTCGACAGTGCATCCGGAACGTGGTCTTCCGCGTATTCGGAAGGCGTGCGCGCGTCGAGGATCGCGTCGAATCCCGTAAGGATCGCGGCATCCATCGCGACCGAGTGCCTGGACGGCTTGTCCATCTGCCCGGATTTTACGCTGCTCAGTTTCCGGCTCGCGCCAGCGTCGAAGTAGCCGCCTTGACAACAGGGAGTTCCTTCGGAGAGTCTTGAACGATGCTGATTCTTGCCCGCCTCATCTCCGCGAGCTGCCGTTCGCTCGTGTCGATGCTCGGCACGGGCTGCGCGCGCAGAGGACGAGCAGGCCGCTCCGGAAGCCCGGACGACTTCACTGCGGCCGCCCGCACGATGGTCCTGCTTTCCTCTCCCGCCTTCCGTTTCACCCCGAACCCGTCCGTTTCCTCACCCATCCCATCTGGCAGGGAGGTACGTTCATGCATCGCAGATCGTTCCTGAAGGTTTCTTCGATGGCCGCCGCGGCGGCCGCGCTGCCGTGGCGCGGGGCGCTCGCCGCCCCGATCGCCGGCTGGCGCAGCTACGAAGTGGTTTCCCGCGTCGAGATCCTCAAGCCGCGCGGCGTTTCCCGCGCCTGGATCCCGCTCCCGTCGGTGGACAACGCCGAATGGCACAAGACGCTGGGCAGCAGCTGGACCGGCAACGCGGGCCGCACGCTGGTCGCGACCGACGGCAAGTACGGCGCGCAGATGCTCTACGCGGAATGGGCGGAAGGAACGGCCAGCCCGGTCCTGGAGGTGACGAGCCGCGTCTCCACGCAGGACCGCGACATCGACGTGACCCGCGCGCGCTCCGGCGCGGAGCTCTCGGCGCCCGAGCGCGTCTTCTATACCTCGGCGACCGACTACATCCCGACCGACGGGATCGTGCGCGACACGGCGCAGAAGGCGATCAAGGGCGCGCGCAGCGAGGTCGACAAGGCGCGCGCGATCTACGAATGGGTGGTGGACAACACGTTCCGCGATCCCAAGACGCGCGGCTGCGGCTGGGGCGACATCAAGGCAATGCTCGAGACCGGGAACCTCGGCGGCAAGTGCGGCGACCTGAACGCGCTGTTCGTCGGGCTCGCGCGCTCGGTCGGCGTTCCGGCGCGCGATGTGTACGGGCTGCGCGTCGCCCCCTCCGAGTACGGCTACAAGAGCCTCGGCGTAGGCTCGAGCAACGTGACGCGCGCGCAGCACTGCCGCGCGGAATTCTTCGCGCAGGGGATCGGCTGGGTTCCCGTCGATCCGGCGGACGTGCGCAAGGTGGTGCTCGAGGAGCCGCCGGCCAACCTGCCGCTGGGCGACCCCAAGGTGCAGGCGGCGCGCCAGCGCCTGTTCGGCAACTGGGAGATGAACTGGCTCGCCTACAACATGGGCCACGACATCAAGCTGCCCAACTCCAGCGGGCCGAAGATCCCCTATCTCATGTACATCAACGCGGAATCCGGCGGCGAGGCGCGCGACCCGCTCGACCCGGACTCGCTCAAGTACACGATCACGGCGAAGCCTGCCTGAGCGCCGCACGGACCGCGCCGAGGAGCGCGCGGCGCTCCTCGGCCGGGGCGAACAGACGCCTGCGCCCGCGCATCGCCGCCTTCAGCGTCCGGTAGAAGGCGTGGTCGCGGCTTCGCGCCATCAGCGCGGCAAGCGCTTCGTGATCGCCGGTGCGGAAGTAGGCCGGCCAGGATGCGCCGAGCATGCCGAGGTTGCCCGACATGCGCGAGGCGAGCACCGGCACGCCGATGCGCGCGGCCTCCGCGATGACGTTCGCCCCGCCCTCCATTCTCGAGCTCACCACCAGCACATGGCTTGCGGCGATCCACCGCAGGGCCCGCCCGTGCGGCAGGCTGCCGAGCCAGCGATAGCGCGGCTCGCGGCGCATCCACGCGCGGGCCGTCCTTTCGTGCGCCGCGTCCAGGGCGGCGCCGATGTGCACGAGCTCGATCGCGTCGTCGTTCACGAGCTCCAGGGCAAGCGCGGCGCGGAACGGATCCTTCACCTCGCGCAGATGGCCCACCACGACGATGCGGAACCGCCCGCGCGGCGGCACGTGGCGCAGCTTCGTGTCGCTCGACTGGTAGACGACGTGCGCCTTTGCGCGCATCCCGGCCGGGAGCCGCCGGAGCGCGTCTTCCTGGAGCACGATCAGGCGGTCGGCGAGCCGCAGCGAGCGGCGCGCCTCGGCGCTGCCGGGCAGGTCGGCGTACAGGTCGGTTCCCGTCAGCGCCACGATGCGCGGGCCGGCGAACCGGACGATCGAATCGTGGCTGCGGCGCGCATGCAGCGCGAGCAATGCATCGCATTTCCCGCCCTGCCAGGAAAGGGCGACGCGGCAATCGAAGCCGGCGCCGCGCAGCATGCCCGCCCAGCGCGCCGCGGTATGGAGGTTGCCGTTGCGCGTTCCCGGGCGCGCCGGCGTGACGATCGAGATGCGCGGCATGGCTTGGATAGACTCGCGAAATGTTAGCCGAAGACCTCGTCGCGAGCCGGGAATCGCTGGCCCGCGTCAGCTCGGTGATGCGGGACGCGCGCCTGCTCGGGCCGAAGCTCGCGATCGTCAACCCGCCCCTTTGGGAGATCGGCCACGTGGCCTGGTTCCAGGAGCACTGGTGCCTTCGCGACGGGGGAAAGAAGGACTCCATCCTTCCGGGGGCGGACAAGCTCTACGATTCCGCGAAGGTTGCGCACGACGCGCGATGGGACCTGCCGCTGCCGGCGCTCGCCGACACGCAGCGCTACCTCGCGAACGTGCTCGAAGCGACGCTCGAGCGCCTGGCGCGCGAGCCGGAGAGCGAGGCGCTGCGCTACTTCGTGCGCCTCGCGACGTTCCACGAGGACATGCACGCCGAGGCGTTGCGCTACACCTGCCAGACGCTCGGCTACGAGGATGCGGCGGGAGGGGATGCGCCGGCCTTCGCGCCGGCGCAGGACCTGGCGTTCGCCGGCGGGCCGTTTATCCTCGGCGCGGTCCCGGGAAGCGCCGGGTTCGTGTTCGACAACGAGAAGTGGGCGCATCCGGTGGATCTCGCGCCCTTCCACATCGCGAGCGCGCCGGTCACGAACGCGGAATACCTTCGCTTCGTCGCGGCGGGCGGCAAGGCGCCTCGCTACTGGAGGGCGGCGGAGGGCGGCTGGCGCGAGCGCCGCTTCGACGCCTGGATCCCCCTTCGCGGCGAAGACCCCGTGCGGCACGTCGACTGGAACGAGGCGCAGGCCTACTGCCGGTGGGCGGGGCGCCGGCTGCCCGGCGAGGCCGAATTCGAGCTCGCGTGCAGCGACGCACGGTTCCAGTGGGGCGCCTTGTGGGAATGGACCTCGAGCACCTTCGCGCCGTATCCCGGGTTCATGGCCGACCCGTACAAGGAATACTCGCAGCCCTGGTTCGGCACGCACAAGGTGCTGCGCGGCGCGAGTTTCGCCACGCCGCGGCGCCTTGCGCGGCCGACCTTCCGCAATTTCTACACCGCGGAGCGCGGCGACGTGTTCTGCGGCTTCCGCACCTGTCCGTTATAGGATTCGAGCCATGAACGCACCCGAAAGAATCCGTCTCACCGAGTTCAGCCACGGCGGCGGCTGCGGCTGCAAGATCGCGCCCGCCGTGCTCTCCGAGATCCTCGCCGCCACGCCGATCCGCGGCCTGCCGAAAGACCTCATGGTCGGCACCGAGACCGCGGACGACGCGGCGGTTTACCGCCTGAACGACGAGCAGGCGCTCGTCGCCACCACGGACTTCTTCACGCCGATCGTCGACGACCCGTTCGATTTCGGGCGCATCGCCGCGACCAACGCCATCTCCGACATCTACGCGATGGGCGGCACGCCGATCATGGCCCTCGCCATCGTGGGCATGCCGCTCGAGAAGCTGCCCGTGTCGGTGATCGGGAAGATCCTCCAGGGAGGCGAGTCGGTGTGCGCCGCGGCAGGGATCCCGATCGCCGGCGGCCATTCGATCGACACGCTCGAGCCGATCTACGGCCTGGTCGCGCTCGGCCTCGTTCATCCGTCGAAGGTGAAGCGAAACAGCTCCGCGAGGGCGGGCGACGTGCTCATCCTTGGCAAGCCGCTGGGCGTCGGCATCCTTTCGGCCGCGCTGAAGAAGGGCAAGCTTTCCGAGGACGGCTACCGGCGCATGGTCGAGTGGACGACGAAGCTGAACACGCCCGGCCAGGCGCTCTCGGCGATGGAAGGCGTCCATGCCCTTACCGACGTCACGGGCTTCGGGCTTGCCGGCCACCTGCTCGAGATCTGCCGCGGCTCGAAGCTCGGCGCCGAAGTGCGCTTCGACGACGTGCCGGTCATTCCCGAGGCGCTCGAATGGGTGAAGCAGGGTGTCGCGACCGGCGCTTCCGGGCGCAACTGGAACGGCTACGGCCAGGACGTCGAGCTCTCCGGCAAGGAAGAGTGGGTGCAGAAGCTCGTCACCGACCCGCAGACGAGCGGCGGCCTGCTGGTCGCCTGTTCCGCGGATGCGGAGAAAGACGTGCTGGCCACCTTCGCGAAGCAGGGCTTCCCGGCCCGCGTCATCGGCACGATGCAGGCCGGCCCGGCGAAAGTAAGGGTGACCTGAGGCCTTACCTGAGCAGCGGCTTCAGGGCGGCCCAGACGCGCTGCTCGATGAGCGGCTGCGCTTCCTGCGTCGGATGGATGCGGTCGGGCTGGAACAGCTCCTGCTTTTCCGCGAAGCCCTCCAGGAGGAACGGCAGGAGCGCGATCTTGTGGCGCTTCGCCAGCTCGGCGTAGGCGCCTTCGAAAGCCTGCGCGTACTCGATGCCGTAGTTCGGCGGGATCTGCATCCCCACCAGGAGGACGCGCGCGCCGGCCTTCTGCGCGCGCTCGATCATCGCGGCGAGGTTCTGCTTCATCTGTAACACCGGCAGCCCGCGCAGGCCATCATTGCCGCCGAGCTCGAGGACGACGACCTGCGGGCGGTGCTTTTCCAGCGCCGACGCGATGCGCGCGGCGCCGCCGCCGGTGGTCTCGCCCGAGATGCTCGCGTTGACGACGATATAATCGGGCCGCTCGCGCTTCAGGCGCTGCGCGAGCAGCGCCACCCACCCCCGCGCCTGCGCGATCCCATAGGCCGCCGACAAGCTGTCGCCGAATACCAGGATGGATTTCTCCGCCGCACCCGCGAAGGCAGGCATGAGCAAGGCAACGACGAACAGCAGCGTTCTGGCGGCACGGGGCATCGGCAAGACCGTGAAGAGCGGGGATTCGGACCTCGTCATTCTGCGCGACATCGACCTGGAAATCACCTCCGGCGAGACCGTGGCCATCGTCGGCGCGTCGGGCTCGGGCAAGTCCACCCTGCTCGCCATCCTTGCCGGCCTCGATACGCCCAGCGCCGGCAGCGTGCAGCTGCAGGGAAAGGACCTCTTCGCCTTGGACGAGGATGCGCGCGCGGAGTTGCGCGGCCGCACCATCGGGTTCGTCTTCCAGTCCTTCCAGCTCCTGCCGGCGCTCACCGCGTTGGAGAACGTGATGCTGCCCCTCGAGCTGTCCGGCCGGAAGGATTCCGAGCAGGAGGCGAAGGAGGTCCTGTCCCGGGTCGGGCTGGCCGAGCGGCTGCACCACTACCCGAAGCATCTTTCCGGCGGCGAGCAGCAGCGCGTGGCGCTCGCGCGCGCATTCGTCGTGCGGCCGGCGCTGCTCCTGGCCGACGAGCCCACCGGCAGCCTGGACGCCGAGTCCGGGGCCGGCGTCATCGGCCTGCTGCAGGAGATGAACCGCGAGTACGGGACGACGCTTGTGCTCGTCACGCACGACGAGAACCTCGCGCGGCGCAGCCGGCGGGTCGTGCGCCTCGCCGGCGGCCGGGTGGCCGCTTGAAGCAATCCTGGCGCATGCTGCTGCGCGACTGGCGCGCGGGCGAGCTGCGCGTGCTTGCCGGGGCGCTCGTCATCGCAGTCGCGAGCATCACCAGCGTCGCCTTCTTCGGCGACCGCGTCAGCCAGGCGCTGGTGCGCGACGCGCACCAGCTCTTGGGCGCCGACCTGGTGCTGGTATCCGATCGCCCCTTCAAGGACGATTTTTCAAAGGTTATTTCCGAGAACGGGCTGCAGCGCGGCTCCGCGGTGACGTTCATCAGCATGGCGATCGCCGGGGAGGCGAGCCAGCTCGCCGGCGTCAAGGCGGTCTCGGAGAACTATCCGCTGCGCGGCCGCCTGCGCATCGCGCCCGCGCCCGGCGCGCCCGACGCGCAGGCCGCTTCCGGACCGCCGCGCGGCAAGGTATGGATCGAGGAACGCCTGGTCACCGCGCTGAACACGCCGGTCGGCGCACGGCTCAAGCTCGGCCGCAGCGAGCTGGAAGTGGCCGCCGTGCTCACCCTAGAGCCCGAGCGCAGCGCCAGTTTCTTCAACGTCGCCCCGCGCCTCATGATGAACGAGGCCGACGTGGCCGCCACCGGGCTCGTGCAGACCGGCAGCCGCGTCTGGTACTACCTTTATGCCGCGGGGGCGCGCGAGAAGATCGCGGCGCTCGAGGAGCGGGTCAAGCCGATGCTCGGGCGCGGCCAGCGCGTGGAGAACCTGGAGACCGGCCGGCCGGAGGTGCGCGCGACCATCGAGCGCGCGCAGCGCTTCCTCGGCCTGACCGCGCTGCTCGCGGCGATCCTTGCCGGCGCGGCGATCGCGCTGGGCGCGCGGCGCTTCGTCGAACGGCATCTGGACGGCTGCGCCGTCATGCGCTGCCTCGGGGCGACGCAATCGCGCCTCGTGCGGCTCTATGGCGGCGAGTTCCTGATCCTCGGCGTGCTGGCGTGCGCGGCAGGCGTCGTCTTCGGCTTCCTCGCGCAGTCCGCGATCGCCGCGGCGCTCACCGACCTCCTGCGCGCCGACCTGCCGCCGCCGACGCCCTTGCCGGCGCTGCAGGGCTTCCTCGTCGGCGTGGTGCTGCTCCTCGGGTTCGCTCTGCCGCCCCTGATCCAGCTGAAGAACGTTCCCGCGGTGCGCGTCATCCGGCGCGAGTCCGGCAATCCGCAGGGCGGCGCGCTCGCCGCCTATGCCGCCGGGCTGGTCGCGCTCGCCGGCCTGCTCGTCTGGCAGGCGGGCGACGTGCGGATGGGGAGCTACGTCGTCGGCGGCTTCGCCGTGGCCGTGCTCGCCTTCGCCGCGGTGTCGTGGGTGGTCCTCCGGCTCCTCACGCACCGCTGGCTGATGCGCCGCGTGCGCTCTTCCACGCTGCGCTACGGGCTCTCGCAGCTGCGCCGCCACGCCGGCAGCAACGCCGTGCAGACCGCGAGCCTCGCGCTCGGGCTCACGGCGATGCTGCTGCTCACCTTCACGCGCAACGACCTCATCGACGCGTGGCGGCGGAGCGCCCCGCCCGACGCGCCGAACCGGTTCATCCTCGGCATCCAGGGCGATCAGCTTCCGGAAGTGCGCAGGTTCATGGACGAGCGCGGCCTGAAGCCGGAGCTCTCGCCCATGGTGCGCGGGCGCGTGGTCGCGCACAACGACCGGCCGGTGAGCGAAGCCGACTACACCGAGGAGCGCGCGCGCCGCCTGATCGAGCGCGAGTTCAACCTGTCCTTCATGGAGCGTCCGCCCGCGCACAACCGCATCACGGCCGGCGAATGGTTCCAGCCCGGCGCGCAGGAGATCTCCGTGGAGGAAGGCATCGCGAAGACGCTCGGGTGGAAGCTCGGCGACGCGCTGCGCTTCAACGTCGGCGGGGACAGCTTCACGGCGCGCATCACGTCGTTGCGCGCCCTGCGCTGGGACTCGATGAAGGTGAACTTCTTCGTCATCACGCCGCCGCAGCTTCTCGCGGGCTTCCCGGCGAGCTACATCTCCGCCTTCCGCGTCGAGGCGGGCCAGGAGGAGGCCCTGAACGAGGTGGTGAAGCGCTTTCCCAACGTGACGATCGTCGACGTGGGCGCGGCCGTGCGCCAGGCGCAGGGCGTGGTCGACCAGCTCATCAACGCGGTGCAGCTCGTGTTCCTGTTCGCGCTCGTCGCGGGCCTGCTCGTCCTCTATTCGGCGCTCGTCGCCACCGAGGACCAGCGCCGGCGCGAGGCGGCGGTCATGCGCGTCTACGGAGCCTCCCGCGCGCAGGTCGCCGGCAGCCAGCGCGCCGAGTTCCTCGCCATGGGGGTGCTCGCCGGGGTGCTCGCGACCCTCGGCGCCGCGGCCATCGGCCAGCTCATCGCCCGGCGCGTCTTCGAGCTCGACCTGCCGCCGAGCGCCGAGATCTGGATCGCCGGCCCGCTCGCCGGCATCGCGCTCCTCTCGCTCAACGCGTGGCTCTCCTCGCGCAAGGTCCTGCGCGCCTCGCCGGCGCTCATTCTTCGAGATTCCGTTTAGAAACAGCGTTGAAGCACTGTCCTAGCGTGCATCCCGAATGCTGTACTAATATACAGCATGGTCGAAACAGCACTTTTGATGGCGCTTGCCTTTCTGGTGGGCGCAGCACTCGGCGCTTCTGGACATTGGCTGTGGCGGCGAGCCGAATCTGTGAGGCTCGCGGAGGTCATTGGCGAACGAGATCGTCTTTCCAAAGCCGGCGAGTCTCTTGGCAGGCAACTTGCGCAAGAGCAGGCGCATCGAGCCACACTGGAGGAGAGGGCATCCCGAGTTCCAGCGCTTGAAGCCGAGCTTAGGAGTTTCCAAGCCTTGCGCGAGGAGCATGCGAAAGTCCTAAGCGTTGCAGAAGTAGAACGAACGCAAGGGGCGGAGAAGCTGAAGCTCCTCCTCGAAGCGAAGGACGCCCTCTCGCAGCAGTTCCAGAATCTTGCGAATCAGATCCTGGAGGAAAAGGGGCAGAAGTTTGCGCAACAGAACGTCGAGAGCCTCGGGGCCTTGCTGAAGCCGCTGAACGATCGACTGAAGGACTTCCAGGGTAGGGTCGAGGAGACGTATGACAAGGAGTCCAAGCAGCGTTTCTCGCTGCAGTCCGAGATCGAGAAGCTGATTCAAGCGAACGCGCGAATCAGCGAGGACGCGAACAATCTGGCGGATGCCCTCAAGGGCAACGCGAAGACTCGCGGCACCTGGGGAGAAGTGGTTCTTGAGCGCGTACTGGAGTCGTCGGGTCTTACGAGGGGTCGAGAGTACGAGGTCCAGCTCAGCCTCAGAAGCGAAGGCGGAAAGACATATCAGCCCGATGTGGTGATCCACCTGCCGGAGGACCGCCACGTCGTGGTGGACTCGAAGGTTTCCCTCGTGGCCTATGAGGCGTACTGCTCCGCCGACGACGAGGCTGCAAGGAAGGCGGAGCTCAAGAAGCACCTTCAGTCGCTCGAAACGCATGTAGAAAATCTTGCTTCCAAGAACTATCACAACCTGTCAGGAATTCGCTCGCCGGATTTCGTCCTGATGTTTGTACCGATCGAGCCGGCGTTCATGCTTGCGGTCGGGGAAGATCACGACTTGCTCATGGAGGCCATGTCGCGCAACGTAATGCTCGTCAGCCCGACCACGCTGCTTATTTCGCTGCGCATGATTGCCAATATCTGGCGCTATGAGTACCAGAACCGGAACGCTGAGGAGTTGGTGCGCCAGTGCGCGGCCATGTATGACAAGTTCGTCGGTTTCGTGGCTGATCTGGAAGCCGTCGGCAAGAGTCTGGACATGGCGCAACGTACCCATGCAGACGCCCTCGCCAAGCTCACGAGCGGCAAGGGCAACCTGGTGCGTCGGGCGGAGCAAATCAGGCAACTGGGCGTAAAGCCCTCCAAGAATCTTCCCCAGTCTGTCCTCCAATCTGCAGACGACGGAGATGAGGCGACCGCCGAGCTTCGGCTGGACGAACCGCGCCTCACGAAGCCGGCCGCCTAAGCCGTTCGGCATGTAGCCGAACAGCGACATTAGTTTATTGATTCAAAACGACTTTTCACAAAGTCGTGCTTTCGCTAGGATGGCTTGCGGGAACCCGTAGCGGCCCCTTTATTGCTGCTAGCTCCCCCGCAGCGCACATGCCCATCTCGCTTCGGTTCGTCGTTCCCCTGGCTCTCGCCCTCGCGGCCATCGCGTACGCGGTGCAGCCGCTCGTCGACCGGCTCACCTTCCAGTGGTTCGTCCGCGACCTCGACGTGCGCGGCGAGCTGATCGCGAAGACGGCGCAGGAGCCGCTCATCGAGCTCATGCGCGAGCGGCGCGTGGCGCGCGAGCGCGTGGTGCGCTACTTCGAGCGGATCCTGCAGGGCGAGCGCGTGTTCGCGCTGGGCTTCTGCGATCCGTCGGGGAAGCTCGCGTACGCGACCTCGTCCTTCCCCCGCGCGGTGAGCTGCGCGCCCTCCGCGGCCGCGGAGTCGCGCAGCATCGTCCTGGAGCTCACCGACGGCCCCCTGCACGTCTCGTTCAACCCGATCGGCGCCGACGGCGCCCACTCCGGCCAGCTGGCCGTGGTGCACGACATGAGCTTCGTGCAGCGGCGCAGCGCCGACACCAAGAAGTACATCTTCTATCTCTTCGCGGCGATCGCCACGGTCGTGGCGCTGATCACGGTGGTGATCGCGGAGATCAGCTGGCGCGGCTGGGTGGCCGGGATGCAGGTGCTGCTCAAGGGCCAGACCCTGCTGCGCTCGCCGGAGGACATCCGGAAGGGCCTGCGCAGCACCGCGCCGGAGCTGCGGCCGATCGCGCGGGACCTGCAGGCGCTGGTGCGCGACCTCGAGGCGGAGCGCCAGTCGCGCGACGAGAGCCAGACGCTCTGGGGGCCGGAGGCGCTGCGCCGCATCCTGCGCCAGGACCTCAAGGAGGACGAGGTCCTCATCGTCTCGAACCGGGAGCCCTACATCCACACGCGGCGCAAGGACAACGTGATCGAGATCCAGCGCCCGGCGAGCGGCCTGGTGACGGCGCTCGAGCCGATCGTGCGCGCCTGCTCGGGAACCTGGATCGCGCACGGCGCCGGGTCCGCGGACCGCGACACGGTCGACAAGCACGACCACGTGATGGTGCCGCCCGAGCATCCCTCCTACCGCATCCGGCGCGTCTGGCTGTCGGAGGAAGAGGAGAAGGGCTATTACTTCGGCTTCGCGAACGAGGGGCTCTGGCCGCTCTGCCACATCGCGCACACGCGGCCCATGTTCCGCGCCGAGGACTGGGAGCACTACAAGAACGTGAACCAGCGCTTCGCCGACACGGTCGTCGACGAGGCGAGGACCGAGGACCCGATCGTGCTCGTGCAGGACTATCATTTCGCGCTCCTGCCGCGCATGGTGCGCGAGCGGCTGCCGCGCGCGACGATCATCACCTTCTGGCACATCCCCTGGCCGAACCCCGAGGCCTTCGGCATCCTGCCCTGGCGCGAGGAGGTGCTGGAGGGCATGCTCGGGTCGTCGATCCTCGGCTTCCATACGCAGTACCACTGCAACAACTTCTTCGACACCGTCGACCGCTTCCTCGAGGCGCGGGTCGACCGCGAGACGTTCTCGATCTCGTACGGCGGCGAGGCGACCGAGGTGCGGCGCTACCCGATCTCGATCGAATGGCCGCCGGCGCCGCTCGCGGTGCAGGCGCCGGTCGAGGAGTGCCGGCGCCGGGTGCGCGAGCGCCTCGCCCTGCGTCCGGACGTGAAGCTCGGGATCGGCGTCGACCGGCTGGACTACACGAAGGGGATCCTGGAGCGCTTCATGGCGATCGAGCGCCTGCTCGAGCTGGAGCCGCGCTGGGTCGGGCAGTTCGCGTTCCTGCAGGTCGCGGCCCCCTCGCGCTCCTCGATCGACGAGTACCAGAACCTGGATGCGCGCGTGCGCGAGCTCGCGGCGCGCATCAACGCGCGCTTCGGGCGGCCGGGCTACCAGCCGATCCTCCTGAGGATCGAGCACCACGACGCAGCGCAGGTGTACGAGTTCTACCGCGCCGCGGAGCTGTGCTACGTCTCGAGCCTGCACGACGGCATGAACCTGGTCGCCAAGGAGTACGTCGCCGCGCGCGACGACGAGCAGGGCGTGCTGGTGCTTTCGCAGTTCACCGGCGCGGCGCGCGAGCTCGCCGAGGCGCTGATCGTCAACCCGTACGACATCGAGCAGTCGGCCGCCGCGATGCACCTCGCGCTGACCATGTCGCCCGACGAGCAGCGCACGCGCATGCGCAGCATGCGCAACCTCGTCCAGGAGTTCAACGTGTTCCGCTGGGCGGGGCGCATGCTCATCGACGCCGCCCGCATGCGCCATCGCCGGCGGGTGATGTCGCGGGCGCGCGCGGCCCGGCGCAAGGCGAACGCCGCATGAACAGCACGCCGCCTTTCGACCCGCACTGGGCCTGGTTCCTGGACATCGACGGCACCCTGCTCGACATCGCCGCGATTCCCGCCGCGGTAAAGACCGGGCCCTCCGACACGCGCCTCGTCACGGGGCTGTACTCGGCGGCCCGCGGCGCGGTCGCGCTCATCAGCGGGCGCGCCATCCACGGCATCGACAAGCTCTTCTACCCGCTGCGCCTGCCGGCCGCCGGCCAGCACGGCATCGAGCGTCGCGATGCAAAGGGCCGCATCCACCACCATCCCTTCCCGGAGGCCGCGATGCGCCGCGCCGCCGCCGACATCCGCGCGTTCGCCGAGCGGCACCAGGGCCTCATCTTCGAGGACAAGGGCGCGAGCCTCGCGCTGCACTACCGCCTCGCACCGAACCTCGCGAGCGCGGTGCATGCGGTCATGCACAAGGCCGCGCAGCACCTGGGCGAGGGCGTCGAAGTGCAGGGCGGCAAGATGGTCGCCGAGCTCAAGCCCTCCGGCCGCGACAAGGGGATCGCCATCGAGGAGTTCATGCACGAAGCCCCCTTCAAGGGCCGCACGCCGGTCTTCCTGGGCGACGATCTCACCGACGAGGACGGCTTCCACGTCGTGAACCGCCTGGGCGGCCATTCGATCAAGATCGGCCCCGGCGTGACCTCGGCGCGCTGGCGCCTGCGCGATGCCGCCGCGGTGCGCGCGTGGCTGGCCCACGCGCTCGAGCAGAAGCCGCCGGAGGATCGCCGCACGCTGCGCGCCCAGGCGCCCTGAGCCTCCCGTGAGCGAGGCACGGATGGGCGTCGATCTGGGCGGGACGAAGATCGTGCTCGCGGTGCTCGATCCCGCCGGCCGCGAGATCGCGCGGCGCCGGGTGCCGACGCCCCATTCCGGCTACGACGTGGCGCTCGATATCCTCGCCCGGCAGGTGCTCGAGGTCGAGCGGGAAGCAGGCGTGCCCTGCAGCGTCGGCATCGGCATGCCGGGCGCCGTCTCGCCGCGCAGCGGGCGCGTCTTCAACGCCTACAACACGCCGTACAACGGGCGGCGGCTGAAGCACGACCTCGAGGCGCGCCTGAAGCGCGAGGTGCGCTTCGCCAACGACGCCAATTGCTTCGTGCTCTCCGAGGCCGTCGACGGTGCCGCGCAAGGCGCGGCGGTCGTCTTCGGCGCGATCTTCGGCACCGGGGTTGGCGGCGGCATCGCGGTCGGCGCAAAGGTGCTGTCCGGGCGCAACGGCATCGCCGGCGAATGGGGACATACCCCGCTCCCCTGGATGAAGCCGGACGAGTATCCGGGCCCGCCTTGCTTCTGCGGCCGCAGCGGCTGCATCGAGCAGCTCTGCGCCGGGCCGGCGCTCGCCCTGCTGAAGGAGGCGACGGGCAACGAAGAGGTTGCCCTGCTGCGCTACGAGGACCGCCTGGCGCGCGCGCTCTCGCTGGTGGTGAACTTCCTCGACCCGGACGTCATCGTGGTCGGCGGCGGGGTCTCGAACGTCGACCGCCTGTTCATGAACGTGCCGAAGCTGCTGCCCGACTACGTCTATTCGGATAATCCCGACGTGCGCCTGGTACGCGCGAAGCACGGCGACGCGAGCGGCGTTCGCGGGGCTGCGATGCTATGGCCCTAGGGCGCTCGTGATTAGACGGAGGTCTTCCACGAGCTGGCGGAAGGCCGCCTCCTTCTCCCCGGCGTCGCGCAGGCGCAGCAGCGCCGAGGGATGGAACGTCGCGAATACGCGCGGCGCGAGGGTGCTGTCGACGAACCGGCCGCGCTGGGTGGACACCTTGAAATGCGGGCCGATGACCGCCTTCGCCGCCGTCGCGCCGAGGCAGGCGATCACCTGCGGCCGCACGGCGGCGATCTCCCCTTCGAGCCACTGGCGGCAGGCGTCGATCTCGCGCTGCGCCGGGGTCTTGTGCAGGCGGCGCTTGCCCCGCAGCTGCCACTTGAAATGCTTCACCGCGTTCGTGACGTAGAGCTGGCCGCGCTCGACGCCCGCGGCTTCAAGCGCCCTGTCGAGGAGTTGCCCGGCCGGGCCGACGAAAGGGTGGCCCTGGCGGTCTTCCGCATCGCCGGGCTGCTCGCCGACCAGCATCGCGCGCGCGTGCGCAGCGCCTTCGCCGAACACGGTCTGCGTCGCGTTCGCCCAGAGCGGGCAGTCCCGGCAGCGCCTGGCCTGGTCGCGCAACGCCTGCAGGGATTTCGCCATCGCAAGCTTAGAATCGCCGTTCACCAGGAGGTTCTGCCTTGAAGATCGCGGTGCTCACGAGCGGTGGCGACGCCCCCGGCATGAATGCGGCGATACGCGCGGTCACGCGCGGGGCGCTGGCGAAGGGCTGGCAGGTATCCGGGGTGCGCAATGGGTACGCCGGGCTCCTCGCCGGGGCGCTCGATCCCCTGCAGGCGCGCGATGTCGGCGGCATCGTCCAGCACGGCGGCACGGTTCTGGGCAGCGCGCGCTCCCCCGAGTTCGCGCAGCCCGCCGGCCGCGCCGCCGCGCTGCGCAACCTCGCCGAGCGCGGCATCGAGGCCCTGGTCGTCATCGGCGGCAACGGCTCGCAGACCGGCAACCATTCCCTGCACAAGGAGGGCTTGCGCGTGGTCGGCGTGCCCTCGACCATCGACAACGACCTCTACGGCACCGACGTCAGCATCGGCTCCGACACCGCGGTGAACATCACGCTGGAAGCCATCGACCGGCTGCGCACCACCGCGTCGTCGCACCAGCGCGCATTCGCGGTCGAGACGATGGGCCGCGACTGCGGCTACATCGCGCTGATCGCCGGCCTCGCCGGCGGTGCGGAAGTCATCGCGCTGCCGGAGGGCGAGATCACCCCGGCCGAGGTCGCCGAGCGCATGCGCGCGGCGCACCGCCGCGGCAAGAAGCACGCCCTGATCGTCATAGCGGAAGGGGCGCGCTGCGGCGTCAAGGAGCTGATGCAGCACTACGAGAAGGAGCGCGCCTCCATCGGCTTCGACCTGCGCGTGACCCGCCTGGGGCACGTCGTGCGCGGCGGGTCGCCCACGGCCGCGGACCGCGTGCTCGCGACGCGGCTGGGGGCGGCGGCGATCGATGCGCTGGAGCGCGGGGAAAGCGGCGTGCTGGTCGGCATGAGCTGCAACGCGATCGCCACGACCCCGCTGGAGGACATCGCCGGCCGCACGCGCCCCGCCGACGAGGCGCTGCTCGAGCTGGCGCGCACGATGGCGATCTAGCTAGGCGAGGCCCTCGAAGAGCTGCACGCTGACGGCCTCGCCGGCGGCCACCTTGCCGCGGTCGTGCTCGAGGACGATGAAGCAGTTCGCCTCGGACATCGAGCGCAGCACGCCGGAGCCCTGCTGCCCGGTCGTGCGCACCTTCCACGCGCCGCCCTCCTCGAACAGCACGCCCCGCTGGTATTCGGTTCTTCCCGGGACTTTCCGCATCGGCTCGGCCGCGCTTGCCTGCAACAAGGGAATCCCGAAATCGCTCCTGCCGGAGAGAAAAAGCAGGGCGGGACGGACGAACTGGTAGAAGGTCACCATCACGGCCACGGGATTGCCCGGCAGGCCGAACAGATATGCGTTGCCCACTTTGCCGAACGCCATCGGGCGGCCCGGGCGCATGGCGATCTTCCAGAACAGCACCTCGCCCAGCTTGCCCATCAGCTGCTTCACGAAATCCGCCTCGCCCACCGCGACGCCGCCGGTGGTCACCACCACGTCGGCGCGCCGCGAGCCCTCGAGGAACGCCTTCTCCAGGGCGGCGGGCTCGTCGCGCACGACGCCCAGATCGTGGATCTCGACGCCGAGGCGCGACAGCATGCCGTGCAGCGTGTAGCGGTTGGAGTCGTAGACCTCGCCCTCCCGGAGGGGCGTGCCGATCGATGCCAGCTCGTCCCCGGTCGAGAAGAACGCGACGCGCAGCCGGCGCCGCACCTTCACCTCTGCGATCCCGAGCGAGGCGATGAGGCCGAGGTCCGCGGGGCGCAGGAGGCGGCCCGGCGAGAGCACGGGCACGCCGATCCTGAGATCCTCGCCCGCGCCGCGGACGTGCTGGCCCGCCTTCTGCCCGGGCGGCACGGCGATCCGGGCGCCGTCCTTCTTCACGACTTCCTGGATGACCACCGTGTCGGATCCGGCGGGCATCACCGCGCCGGTCATGATGCGCACGCACTGCCCGGGTCCCACGCTGCCGGCGAAGGGCCTGCCGGCGAGCGCGGTGCCGATCTCCTCCAGCGCGACCGCGGAGGCGGCCAGGTCGGCGAAACGCACTGCGTACCCGTCCATCGCCGAGTTGTCGTGCGCGGGGACGTTGATCGGCGGCACGATGTCCTGCGCCAGCACGCGCCCGAGGGCGTCGCGGGTCTTCACCGCCTCGGTCTGCGCCACCGGGACGAGGCAGCGGCGGATTGCCTCGCCGGCCTTGTCGACGCGCAGGGCGTCCGGGTCGTAGCCGTCTAGGCAGCTCACGGTCTCGGCGATCTTCACTCGCGGTTCAGCTCTTCGAGCGTGTTGATGTTCCGGAAGGCGTCCGCCTCGTCGTCGAAGCGAACCTCCACGTGCCGCAGCGCGCCGTACCAGGCGTCGATCTTGCGGCCGCCGCCGCCCAGGAACGCTTCGAGATTGTCCACGACGCGCCTGCGCACGAGCGCGAACACCGGGTGCGCCTGGTCGCCGGTCCTCGCGACCGCGACGTCGTTCTCCCCGAGGCCCTGCGCCAGGCGCGCGGCGAGGTCGGCCGGGAGGAAGGGCGAATCGCAAGGCACCGTCAGCACCAGCGGATTGCGTGCGACCTTCAGCCCGGCATGCAGACCGGCGAGGGGCCCTGCAAAGCCGGAAACTTCGTCGCCCACGACGCGATGGCCGAGCTGCGCGTAGCGCTCGGCGTTCTGGTTCGCGTTGATGACCACCTCGTCGACCTGCGGGACGAGGCGCGCGAGAACGTGCTCGACCATCGGCCGCCCGCGCAATAGCTGCAGGCCCTTGTCCACGCCCCCCATGCGGCGGCCCTGGCCGCCGGCTAGGACGATGCCGGTGACCGTCATGCGGAGGCGACGCGGAAGCGCGACGGCGGGGCGCCCAGCTCGCGCCGGAACATGGCGCTGAACGCGGAGGGGCTGTCGTAGCCGAGCTCGATCGCCACTTCGAGGATCGGCCGCCCTTCGGCGATCCAGCCGAGGGCGCGCAGCAGGCGCGCGCGCCGTCGCCACGCGGCGAAGCTCATCCCGGTTTCGCGCCTGAAGTAGCGCGCGAGCGTGCGCGCGCTCAGGCCGTCGGCGAGCTCGGCGAGCGTGGCGGTATCGCTCGGCGCATCGAGCAGGCGCCGGCAGATCGGCGCGAGCGGGGCGGCCTTCGGCATGGGCAGGTGGTAGGGCAGGCGCTCGAGCGATGCAAGCTCGTCGAGCAGCAGGTGCATCACGCGCCCGGCCGGTCCGCGCTCGTCGTATTCGCGCGGCAGCTCCGTGGCGCGCAGGATGAGCTCGCGCAGGAGCGGCGTGACCTCGAGGACCTCGCAGGTGGCGGGCATCCGGCCGGCGGCGTCGGGCCGCACGTAGAGGCTGCGCAACTCCACTGCACCGGAGGCCTTGAGCCGGTGCAGCACCGTGGGCGGCATCCAGACGGCGCGTTGCGGCGGCACGACCCACGTGGCATCGCGCGTATCCACGGTCATGACGCCGCGCGCCGCATAGACGAGCTGGTAGCGGGGATGGCTGTGCCAGTCGATCTCGTGCGCGGGCGCAAGGTCCGTCGCGAGCGCGACGACCGGGCGCGGCACGGACATGTAGGCATTCGCCCGCCCGGCCGGGCGGGCCGCCGGGGCGGCTTGTCCGAGGCGTTGTCTCATTCTCGACAGGGATTGTCCGATGGTCGCGAGACGGACGCAAGGGTGGCGGCTAGGATGCGCGCATGAGACGCGACTACCTCGTGCCGTTCATCAATCTCGGGCACCTGCTCGACCACCTGGTCATGCTGGTGTTCCCCACCGTCGTGATCGCCCTGGCGCGCGAATGGGACCGGCCCTACTCGGAGCTCCTGCCGCTCTCGCTCGGCGGGTTCATCGCCTTCGGCGCGTTCGCGCTGCCCGCCGGCTGGCTCGCCGACCACTGGAGCCGCTACAAGATGATGGCCGTGTTCTTCTTCGGCATCGGCCTGTCGCTCTTCCTCACCGGCTTCGCGCAGACCTCTTGGCAGATCGCCGCCGGGCTGACGCTCACCGGCATGTTCGCCGCGATCTACCACCCGGTCGGCATTGCGATGCTGGTCGCCGCGCCGAAGAACCTCGGTCGCGCGCTCGGCTGGAACGGCCTGTGGGGCAACCTGGGCCTCGCCACCGCGGCGATCGTCTCCGGCGCGCTGATGGACCTCTGGGGCTGGCGCGCGGCGTTCTTCATCCCCGGCCTGCTCTCGGTAGCGGTCGGCGTGGGCTTCCTCGCCCTCGTCCCGGACCCCGGGCCGGTGGTGAAGAAGTCGAAGACCATCGGCCTGCACGTCGACGCGCGCACCATGACGCAGATCTTCGCCATCCTGCTCATCGCCACGGCCTGCGGCGGGATCATCTTCAACTCGACGACGGTGGCGATGCCGAAGGTGTTCGACGAGCGCCTGCGCGCGCTCACTCAGACGAGCCTCGGCATCGGCGCTCTCGTCGCGGTCGTCTATACGGTCGCCGCCTTCGCCCAGGTGGTGATGGGCAACCTCATCGACCGCTTCGAGATGAAGCGGCTGATGATCGCGGTGGGCCTGACGCAGATCCCGCTGCTCGCCCTCGCGGCGATGCTCGACGGCTGGGCGCTGCTCGTCGTCGCGCTGTGCATGATGATGGCGATCTTCGGCCAGATCCCGCTCAACGACGCCATCGTCGGCCGCTACGTCGCGGACGAGTACCGGGCGCGCGCGCTGTCGGTACGCTACGTCGTCTCGCTGGGGGTCGCGGCGGTCGCGGTGCCGCTGATCGCCGTCCTGCATCGGACGGAGGGAGGCTTCCGGAACGTGTTCCTGGTGCTCGCCGCCCTCGCGGCGGCGGTCCTGCTATCCGCGGCGTTCTTTCCCTCGCGGGACAAGCTCAGGCGAGCGCCGTCGGCTGCGGCAGCGACCTGACGAGGCGTTCCTTTCCCGTGAACGCCAGGTAGTGCCGGTCGCTGGCGCGGCCGAGCATCGTAAGGTTCACCTTCTTCGCGATCTGGTGTCCCATGTGGGTGAGGCCCGAGCGCGAGACGAGGATCGGGATGCGCATCTGCGCGCACTTGATCACCATCTCGGAGGTGAGGCGCCCCGTGGTGTAGAAGACCTTGTCCGCGCCGTCGATGCCGTCGAGCCACATGAAGCCGGCGATCGCGTCCACCGCGTTGTGGCGGCCGACGTCCTCGACGAACATCAGGATCTCGCCCTCGGTGGTCGCCAGCGCGCAGCCGTGCACCGCGCCCGACTGCTTGTAGATCGTCTCGTGCTTGCGGACCTTGTCGAGGAGCGCGAACAGCTTCTCGTCGGTCATCCGCACGTCCTTCGCGAGCTGGATCCCGTCGAGGTCTTCCATCAGGTCGCCGAAGACCGTGCCCTGGCCGCATCCGGTGGTGACGGTCCGCCGGCCCATGACGGCGTCGATATCCTTCGCGCGGCGCGTGGTGACGGCGGCCGCATCGGCTTCCCAGTCCACCTGGACCGCGTCGAGGTCCTCGACGGCATCCACGAGGCGCTGGTTGCGCAGGTAGCCGACGACCAGGGCTTCGGGTGCATGGCCGAGCGTCATCAGCGTGACGATCTCGCGCTTGTCGAGGTAGACGGTAAGGGGATGCTCGCCGGCGATCGCGGTCGGCACCATCTCGCCGCGCTCGTTGTAGGCCTCGACCTCGAAGGTCGCAGGTCGCGCCGCATCGGTCAGCTGCGGCCTAGCCACCGATGTAGGACATCTCGACTTTGCGCGCCTTCGCCGTCTCGGCGGTGCGGACTTCCGAGTACCGGTCGTCCCGCCGTTGCCAGACGGCCGCGATCTCGTCGCGCAGCCGCTCGTCGGAAGCGCCGCTGCGCACGAGCGACTTCAGGTCGTAGCCGTGCTGGCCGAACAGGCAGGTGAAGAGCGAGCCTTCGGTCGAGAGCCGCATCCGCGTGCAGGTCGCGCAGAATGCCTGGGTCACGGACGAGATCACGCCGATCTCCCCGGCGCCGTCCTTGTAGCGCCAGCGTTGCGCGACTTCCCCCGTGTAGCCGGGATCGACCGGCTCGAGCGGCCAGCGCTCGGCGATCCGCCGCACGACCTCGGCAGAGGGCACCACGTCGTCCATGCGCCAGCCGTTGGTGCTGCCGACGTCCATGTACTCGATGAACCGGACGATGTGTCCGGTGCCTTTCCACCGCTCCGCCATCCGCACGACTTCCGCGTCGTTCACGCCGCGCTTGACCACCATGTTGATCTTCACGGGACCGAGGCCTTCGGCGGCGGCGGTCCGGATGGCTTCGACGACCTTGGCGACCGGATAGTCGGCGTCGTTCATTGCGCGGAAGGTGCGGTCGTCGAGCGAATCGAGGCTCACGGTCAGGCGGTCGAGCCCCGCGCTCTTGAGCGCCTTCGCCTGCTTTGCCAGCAGCGAGCCGTTGGTCGTGAGTGTAAGTTCTACATCGAGCGCGGCGAGCATCCCGACCAGGCGCGGCAAGTCGCGCCGCACGAGCGGCTCGCCGCCGGTGAGGCGGATCTTCCGCACGCCGAGCCCGACGAAGACGCGCGCGAGGCGCGCGATCTCCTCGAACGTCAGGATCGCGTCGTGCGGCAGGTACTGGTGATCGGCGTCGAAGACCTCGCGCGGCATGCAATACACGCAGCGGAAGTTGCACCGGTCGGTGACGGAGATGCGCAGGTCCCGCATCGGCCGCCCGCGCACGTCCGCAAGCGCGTCGCCCGCGAACCGCGGCGCCGGAGCGCGCGGCGTCTGCGGCGCCACGCCGATGGGAATGACCTTGTTCGCCATGATGTTTTCTCTGAAAAATCATAGCGCAAAGCCCGCCGGACGGCGCGCGTTTACTTGCTTGGCGTGGTGTCCGAGGCCTTCGGCCCGGCGCCGTCGCCTTTCTGCTGGAAGTCCTGGCGCTGCTCGTTCTCCTTCGAGTCGACCTGTCCTTCGATGGGACTGGTGCCTTGACGCCGCTCCTGCGTAGAGGGCGCGGGAAGATTCGCCGGCGTGGAAGGCGTCTGCGAAGCGCCGGCGGAGGAGGCATCGGGCGCCTTCGCGCCGGCGCGCGAATCGGCAGCCTTGTCGCAGGCGGACAGCGCCGCGAGCGCTGCGGCGACGAAGAGAGTTCTCGATAGCATTTTTTGCACTCCGTGGATGAGGTTCCCGACAGCGCTGCAAAGGGCGCGCCTACCGGCCGGTGCATGGTCCGAACGGGGGTATAGTCACGCCCGACATGGAAGCCGCGCACAGACCGGAGAAGCCCGTGTTTCCCGTCGCCGTCGTCATGCAGCGGCGGACGGCGCGCAGCCGCTGGGTCGATTTCGTATGGGAGCCGCTGCGCATCGCCACCGGCCCGGACGCCGAGGGAAGCGTGCCACGGCCGCTCGAGAGCGACGCCGACACCGTGCTCTGGATGTACCCGGGAATGCGCATCGTCCTGCACAGGGACGAGGCGGAAGGCTACTACCTGAACTGCTCCGCGCCCGAGCCGAAGGTCTTCGTCCTCTGGCGGATGGACGAAGAGCGCGCGCTGCCGCTCGACGTGACCGCAAGCTCCGAGGAAGCGGGCCGGTGGCTGGACGGCGGCCATTCCGTGGACGGCGTGCCCATGACGCAGGAGGTGTTCGCCTGGGTCGGCGAGTACGTGGAGAAGAACTACAAGCCGCAGCCGAAGAAGCGGATCAAGCCGCGCTCCTTCCTCCCGCGGGAGCGGAGGTGACGGTGGCGAGCGACAACGAGACCTTCCTCGGGCGCTGGTCGCGGCTGAAGCGCGAGGAGGAGAAGAAGCTTCCCGAAAACAAAGGGCAGGAAACCGCGGCGGCGGACCAGAAGGAAGCGGAAGCGCCGCCGCCGCTGCCGCCGATGGAGAGCCTGACGCCGCAATCGGATTTCAGCGCGTTCATGCACCCCAAGGTCGGCGATGCGCTGCGCCGGGTCGCCCTGAAGAAGCTCTTCGCCGACCCGCACTTCAACGTCGAGGACCTGAACGAGGCGTACTCGGGCGACTGGACCGGCGGGGAGCCGATCACCGAAGCGATGCTCAAGCAGCTGAACCAGGCCCGGACGCACCTCTTCTCGGACGAGGAGAGGAAGAAGCTCGAGGACGCGGAGGCGCAAGCCGCCGCGGCGAGCGAGCCGGCGCCGCAAGCAAAACCAGAATTGGAACCGGATGAGCCTGGAAGGAAAGACACTTAAAGTCTGCAGCTGCAACCATACGGTTGCACTGGATGCAAAGGCCCTCGCGGCGGCGCTCAAGAGCGGCGCCCCGCTGACCGTGCACCACGAGCTGTGCCGCAAGGACGCCGGCGCGTTCCAGGCCGCGCTCGGAGACGCCGACGTGATCGTCGCCTGCACCCAGGAGGCTGCGCTCTTCGGCGAGCTCGCCGATGCCGCAGGCTCGAAAGCGACCCTGAAGTTCGTCAACGTGCGCGAGGCCGGCGGCTGGTCCGCCGATCCGGCCGCGTCCACGCCCAAGCTCGCCGCGCTGGTCGCGATGGCCGCGCTGCCCGAGGCGCCGCCCGCGCCGGCGGTCGCGTTCAAGTCCTCGGGCCAGGTGCTGGTGATCGGCCCCGGCGCGGCGGCGCTCGACTGGGCCGAGCGGCTGTCCGGCCAGCTCTCGGTGTCGGTGCTGCTGACCTCCGGGGGCGGAGAGCTGCCCTACGAGCGCGGCTACCCGGTGTGGTCGGGCGAAGTGACCGGTCTTTCGGGCTGGCTGGGCGCCTTCGAGGTCGAGTGGCGGCAAAAGAACCCGATCGACCTGGAGCTGTGCACGCGCTGCAATGCGTGCGTGCGCGCCTGCCCGGAGGATGCGATCGACTTCAGCTACCAGATCGATCTCGCGAAGTGCAAGGCGCACCGTTCCTGCGTAAAGGCCTGCGGGGCGATCGGCGCGATCGATTTCTCGCGCGCCGACACGCTGCGCAAGGAGCCGTTCGATCTCGTCCTCGACCTGTCGCGCGAGCCGCTGATCCGCGGCCGGCAGGCGCCGCAAGGTTACTTTGCGCCGGGCGACGACCCGCTCGAGCAGGCGCTCGCGGCGCAGGCCGTGGCCGCGCTCGTCGGCGAATTCGAGAAGCCGCGCTTCTTCCACTACAACGCGAAGATCTGCGCGCACAGCCGCTCGGGACGCTCGGGCTGCAACGCCTGCATCGACGTCTGCTCGACCGGCGCGATCCAGCCGGATGGCGACCACGTGCGCGTCGAGCCGCATCTGTGCGCCGGCTGCGGCGGCTGCGCGACGGTCTGCCCGTCGGGCGCGATGACTTACGCGTATCCCAAGTCGCCGGACCTGGGACTGCGCCTGAAGACGCTGCTGGCCACGTACCGCGAGGCGGGCGGCCGGGATGCCTGCCTGCTCTTTCACGATGCAGGGGAGGGGCGCAAGGCGCTGCTCTCGCTCGCGCGGAAGGGCAAAGGCCTGCCTGCGCGCGTCATCCCCGTCGAGGTTTTCCATGTGGCGTCGGTGGGGATGGACACGCTGCTCGGCGCCCTCTCCTATGGTGCAAGCCAGGTCGCCATTCTCTCCACCGAGAAGGTGGCCTCCGGATACATGGAAGCGACCGATCGGCAGATGAAGCACGCGCAGACGATCGTCTCGGCGCTCGGCTACCCGGGAACGCACTTCTGCGTGCTGGACGCCGCCGAGAACGTCTGGAAGATCCAGCCCGCGGGATCGGTCGAGAAGCCGGCCGGCTTCAATTTCTCCGCCGAGAAGCGCACGACGCTCGACTTCGCGCTCGACCACCTGGCGCGCCACGCGCCGCAGAAAATGGAGCTGATCCCGCTTTCGGCCGGCGCTCCGTTCGGGGCGCTCGCGATCGACAAGGCCGCCTGCACGCTGTGCAAGGCGTGCATCGGCGCCTGTCCGGAATCCGCGCTGATCGACGCGACCGAGACGCCGGCGCTGCGCTTCATTGAGCGCAACTGCGTGCAGTGCGGGCTGTGCGAGGACACCTGCCCCGAGGACGCGATCACCCTCGTGCCGCGCCTTCTGCTCGGGCCGCGGGCGAAGGAGGCGGTGACCCTCAACGAAGCCGAGCCTTTCAATTGCGTCCGCTGCGCCAAGCCGTTCGGAACGCGGCAGATGGTGGAGAACATGATGGGCAAGCTCGGCGCGCACTCGATGTTCGCCGGCGGCATCCGCCGGCTCCAGATGTGCGGCGACTGCCGGGTCGTCGACATGATGGAGAACAAGGGCGAGGCGACGATCTTCGACTACAAGAAATGACGGAAGCCGTGCCTCTGCAGTTCAGTCCGACGCTTGCACCCGAGGAAGCCGCGCGGGCGAACTTGTACGGACTGCTGGCCCGGCTTTTCTATGCGCCGCCGGACGCCGCGCTCCTCGACGCCATCGCCTCCGCGGAGGTTCCGGAGAGCGAGGACGTCGACGGCGGCATCGATGACGCGTGGAAGGCGCTCGCGCTGGCCGCGACGGAGGCGGATCCGGAGGCGGTCCGCGAGGAGTACGAGACGGCTTTCATCAGCACTGGAAAGGCGCCCGTGTCCCTGTATACGTGCGCCTACACCATCCGGTTTTCCAACGAAGTGCCGCTCGTTGCCCTGCGCAGTGAGCTTTCCGCCCTGGGCCTCGGGCGGCGCGAAGAGGTCGCCGAACCGGAGGATCACATCGCCGCGCTGTGCGATGTGATGCGCCATCTTGTTGCGGAGCAGAAGCGCGATCTCACGGAACAGAAACGATTCTTCGAGACGTGGCTCTTCCCCGCCGTGGAGCCGTTGTGCAGCGCAATAGAGCGATCGGAGACGACGCACTTCTACCAACGCGTTGGACGGTTCGCTAAGCAGTTCTTTTCTATTGAGCATTCCGCGTTTGAAATGCTCTAGAATCGTGCACGAACAGTGGTTCTCACGACAGTCTCACCGATGTTTACGGACACCCCGGGCTAGCCGGGGTGATTAGAACGAGGAGGCAGCGATGAGCGAGCGTACGAAGCGTCTTTCCAGGCGCAATTTCCTTTTGGCGGTCGGAGCCGGAGGCGCTGCCACCGCGGCGGCCGTCGTCGCCGTGAACGCCGGCCCCAAGACTTCGGCTCAGGATGGCGGCAAGCGCGGCACGCGCGGCTACCACACGTCCGAGCACATCAACAACTACTACCGCACCACCAAGGTTTGAGGAGCTCGCCATGCTTCTGACCCGCAAAGCATCCAGCCCTGCGGCCGACGCGTCGCGCCTGCAGTCGCGACTCGCGCGCGGCCTCTCCGGCGTGCTCGCCAAGACGATGGACCGCCGCAGCTTCCTGAAGCGCTCGGGCGTCACGCTCGGCGCCGGCGCCGTGGCTTCGCAGCTGCCCTTCAGCATGATCGGCACCGCCGAGGCGAAGGACGAGGCCGCCGGCAAGATCGAAGTCAAGCGCACCGTCTGCACGCACTGCTCCGTCGGCTGCGCGATCGACGCGGTGGTGCAGAACGGCGTCTGGGTGCGCCAGGAGCCGGTGTTCGACTCGCCGCTCAACCTCGGCGCGCACTGCGCGAAGGGCGCGTCGATCCGCGAGCACGGCATCCTCCACGACTCGCACCGCCTGAAGTACCCGATGAAGCTCGAGAACGGGAAATGGAAGCGCGTTTCCTGGGACCAGGCGTACGACGAGATCTCCAAGAAGATGCTCGACATCCGCAAGCAGAGCGGGCCGGATTCGCTGTTCGTCGTCGGTTCTTCGAAGCACAACAACGAGCAGGCAGAGCTGCTGTGCAAGTGGGTCCGCCTCTGGGGTACGAACAACACCGACCACCAGGCGCGCATCTGCCACTCCACCACGGTCGCGGGCGTCGCCCAGACCTGGGGCTACGGGGCGATGACCAACTCGTACAACGACGAGCAGAACGCCAAGTCGATGCTGTTCCTCGGCTCGAATGCCGCCGAGGCGCACCCGGTCTCGATGCTGCACACGCTGCACGCGAAGGAGAACGGCGCCAAGGTCATCGTCGCTGATCCGCGCTTCACGCGGACCGCGGCGAAGGCCGACAAGTACGTCCGGTTCCGCTCCGGCACGGACGTCCCGCTGCTCTTCGGCGTCCTCCACGTGATCTTCAAGGACGGCTGGGAGGACAAGGAGTACCTCCGCACGCGCGTCCATGGCATGGACGCCGTGAAGAAGGAAGTGCTCGAGAAGTGGGCGCCGGAGGAGGCCTCGCGCGTGACGGGCACGCCGGTCGAGGACATCCAGTACATCGCCAAGACGCTGGCCGAGAACCGCCCGGGCTTCATCATCTGGGCGATGGGCCAGACGCAGCACAACAACGCCAACGGCATCGTCCGCGCCTCCAACATCCTGATGCTGGCCCTCGGTAACGTCGGGCGCTCGGGCGGCGGCTGCAACATCTATCGCGGCCACGACAACGTGCAAGGCGCGACGGACATCGGTCCCAACCCCGATACGCTCCCCGGCTACTACCCGGTCGCCGTGCCCGGCTCGTGGGCGCACTGGGCCAACGTCTGGAACGTCGATCTCGGCTGGCTGAAGAAGCAGTACGCCTCCGAAGCGATGATGGCGAAGCCCGGGATGACGGTCTCCCGCTGGATCGACGGCGTCACGGAGAAGAACGAGGCGGTCGACCAGGACCCGAACCTGAAGGCGATCATCTTCTGGGGCCACGCGCCGAACAGCCAGTCGCGCGGCTCGGAGATGATCGAGGCGATGAAGAAGCTCGAGCTGATGGTGGTCATCGATCCGTATCCTTCGGCGAGTGCGGCGATGTTCGCCAAGGTCCGCAAGGACGGTGCATACCTCCTGCCGGCGGCCACGCAGCTCGAGTGCGAAGGCTCGGTCACCGCGTCGAACCGCTCTATCCAGTGGCGCGAGAAGGTGATCGACCCGGTCTTCGAGTCCCGCACCGATCACATGATCATGTACCAGATGGCGGTCAAGCTCGGCTTCGGCGACCAGTTCCTCGGCAAGAAGGACGGCAAGCAGAACCTGCGCCTGGTAAAGGGCAAGGGCGGCGAGGAGCCGATGATCGAAGACGTGACGCGCAACGAGACCAACAAGGGCGCGTGGACGATCGGCTATACGGGCCAGTCGCCCGAGCGCATCCAGGCCCATATGCGCAACATGCACGTCTTTGACGTGAAGACGCTGCGCGCGAAGGGCGGCAAGGACGCGAAGACGGGCTATGACCTGACCGGCGACTACTTCGGCATGCCGTGGCCCTGCTACGGCAAGGCGGAGATCAAGCATCCCGGCACGCCGAACCTCTACGACACCTCCAAGCACATCATGGATGGCGGTCACACCTTCCGCGCGCTGTTCGGCGTCGAGAAGGACGGCGTCAACCTGCTCGCCGAGGACGGCGTCCACTCCAAGGGCAGCGAGATCACGACCGGTTACCCGCAATTCGACCACGTGCTGATGAAGAAGCTGGGCTGGTGGGACGAGCCCACCGATGCCGAGAAGGCAGCTGCCGAGGGCAAGACGTGGGCGAACGACCTGTCGGGCGGCATCCAGCGCGTGGTCATGAAGCACGGCTGCAGCCCGTTCGGCAACGCCAAGGCCCGCGCGGTGGTGTGGAACTTCCCCGATGGCATTCCGCAGCACCGCGAGCCGCTGTTCAGCCCGCGTCCGGATCTCGTCGAGAAGTACCCGACCCACGACGACGTCAAGGTCCTGTGGCGCCTGCCGACCCTGTTCAAGTCGGTGCAGCAGCAGGCGGTGAAGGACGGCGTGGCGAAGAGCTTCCCGATCGTCCTCACGAGCGGCCGCCTGGTCGAGTACGAGGGCGGGGGCGAAGAGACCCGTTCCAACCCGTGGCTCGCCGAGCTGATGCAGGACAACTTCGTCGAGATCAATCCGAAGACCGCGGCGGATCGCGGCATCCGGAATGGCGAATACGTGTGGGTCAGCACGCCCGGGAAGAATGGCGACGGCAGCAACGTGCGCCTGAAGGTCAAGGCGCTCGTCACCGAGCGCGTCGGCCCGGATCATGCCTTCATGCCGTTCCACTTCTCCGGCTGGTGGCAGGGCGAGGACATGCTGCCTTACTACCCCGACGGAGCGGCGCCGATCGTGCGTGGCGAGGCGGTCAACACCGCCACGACCTACGGCTACGACCGAGTGACGATGATGCAGGAAACCAAGACCACGCTGTGCCAAGTGGCAAAGGCTTAAGGAGAATCCCATGGCGAGAATGAAATTCCTGTGCGACGCCGAGCGCTGCATCGAGTGCAATGGCTGCGTTACCGCCTGCAAGAACGAGAACGAGGTGCCCTGGGGGGTGAACCGGCGCCGCGTCGTCACGATCAACGACGGCGTGGTTGGAGCGGAGAAATCCGTTTCGGTCGCCTGCATGCACTGCTCGGACGCGCCCTGCATGGCGGTGTGCCCGGTCGACTGCTTCTACAAGACCGACGACGGCGTCGTGCTGCACGACAAGGACCTGTGCATCGGCTGCGGCTACTGCTTCTATGCGTGCCCATTCGGCGCGCCGCAGTTTCCGCAGGCGGGCGCCTTCGGCCTGCGCGGGAAGATGGACAAATGCACCTTCTGCGCCGGCGGCCCGGAAGCGGACCGCAGCGAGGCGGAGTTCAGCAAGTACGGGCGCAACCGCTTGGCCGAAGGCAAGCTCCCGGCCTGTGCAGAGATGTGCTCGACCAAGGCCTTGCTCGGCGGTGACGGCGACGTGATTGCCGACGTGTACCGCGAGCGCGTGCTTCGCCGCGGCAAGGGCTCCGAGGTCTGGGGCTGGGGCACGGCATACGGGCCCGGACGTCCGGGCGCGCAGCCTCCTGCACCGGCGCGCAAGTCATGAGAGCCCTTCTTTGCGCGGTGATCGCCCTAGGCCTTGCCGGGGGCTTGGCGGCGTGCGGGGAGCGCGACCAGGAGCCGCTCACGCAGTCCGGCGAGAAGCGTTACCAAGGCAAGCGCGACACCAAGCCGTGGGAAAACGAGCCTCTCGCCGTCGCCGGCAGTGGCAAGTGGACCAAGGGCGACCGGGCGAGCTGGGAGACGCAGATCAAGGCGCGCCAGCTCGGGCAGCACGAAGACAAACGCATCTACCAGTAACGCACGGTAGGGCGGCCGGGGTTTGGTAAGCCTCGCGACCGGCTATAGGAGGACAGATGAAGCGCATATCTAGGCTGTGCCTGGCATTGCTGTTCGGGATATCGGGGGCCGCGTTCGGGCAGCAGCCCGGCGCCCCGAAGGATGACGGACCCGCGACCCGGGAAGAAGCACAGCAGCAGCGCCAGGTCACACAGCCGGGCAACAACGCCCCGGTCTGGCGGGAAGTGCAGTCCGGCACGCCGAACTACACCAGCCTTCCGGGTCGCGAAATGGGGGTGCTGATTCAGCCGCCGGCGCGCTTCCTTGGCCAGGAATACCGCACTACAGCGGGCGAGGCGTGGCGCCAGTTCCGCAACGGTCCGATGACGTTCTACGGCGGCTGGCTCGTGCTGCTCGCCCTGATTGCGATTGCCGCCCTCTACTTTACCAAGGGCGCGGTGAAGCTCCACGACGCGCCGACCGGCCGCAAGCTGCTCCGTTTCACGCCATCCGAGCGCATCGTGCACTGGTCGGTCGCCATCAGCTTCTGCATCCTCGGCATCTCCGGCCTGATCATGCTGTTCGGCAAGTACATCCTGCTCCCGGTCATCGGCTACACGCTGTTCGGCTGGCTCGGGAACCTGTCGAAGAACCTGCACAACTTCGTCGCGCCGTTCTTCATGGTGTCGGTCCTGGTCATGGTGGCCATCTGGATCCGCGACAACATGCCCAAGTCCTATGACCTCAAGTGGTTCAGCGGCGCCTGGGCGTTCTTCACGCGGGGCAAGCACATCCCGTCCGGCCGGTTCAACGCAGGCGAGAAGGCGTGGTTCTGGATCGGCGTGGTTGCGCTGAGCGTGGTCGTCAGCTGGAGCGGGCTCATCCTGCTCTTCCCGAACTTCGACCAGACGCGCGCCACCATGCAGGACGCGTGGATCTGGCACGCCTCCGCAGCGCTGCTCTACATCGCAATGTCGCTCGGCCATATCTACATGGGAACGATCGGCGTGGAAGGTGCCTACGGGAACATGCGCGAGGGCTATACCGACGAGACCTGGGCGAGGGAGCACCACGAATACTGGTACAACGAGGTCAAGTCCGGCCAATCGCGCGCCCCGGGCGGCGCGGTCCCGGCGGGCGCACCGCACATGAGGGAGAAATCATGAAAAGAATCCTGACGGTCATCGCTGCCGGCCTGCTGGCCGGAATCCTCGCCACGGCCAACGCCAAACTGCCGCCGGCGCCGGCGAAATCCGACGCAGAGAAGTCGGCCGAGGCGGAGAAGGCCGCTGCCGCGAAGGCCAAGGACGCGGCGGACCTGGGCAAAGCGCAGGAAAAGGCTGTCGCGAACTACAAGAAGAACAAGGGCATTTCCATGGATGGCAAGGCCAAGAAGTAGGCGTGACCGCCGTCGAAGCATTGAAGGGCGCCGCGAGGCGCCCTTTCTGTTTCTAGACGCCTTCGACGAGGATTAGCCGCCCGCTCGACGCTCCCTGGCGCATCCGGATCAGCGGCGCGTACTCGCTCGAGCGGTACCACTTCTCCGCCTGCTCGAAGGACGGGAATTCGAGGATGACGATACGCCCGGCCGGCGGCGCACCTTCGACGCCCTCGGATTTTCCTCCGCGCACCAGGAAGCGGCCGCCGAATTTCTCGATCGTCCCCAGCACCTGCTTGCGGTACTCCTCGTAGGCTGCGGGTTCCTTCACTGCTACTTCCCCGATCACGTAGCCTTTCATCGGCTGCTCCTCGAATATCCGGAACGGCGAATAGTCCCCCGTACGCGCAGGCTACGCTAGAAGCTGCAGCGATATGCCGAGCGCGGCCATGATGGCCACGAGCTCCACCAGGCCGCGGTGGAAGCGGAACGCCAGCAACGCCGCGATCGCCGCCAAGGCCAAGGTCTTCAAGTCGATCGAGAGCGGGTCGAACGCATACCAGCGCAGCGGTCCGGCGCGCGCTTCCGTGACCCCGGCGAAGAGCACGTGCAGGACAAACCAGACCGTCAGGTTGAGGATCACCCCCACGACCGCGGCCGTGATGGCGGCGAGCGCGCCCGACAGGCGCTTGTTCGCGCGCAGCTGCTCGACGAACGGAGCGCCAGCGAAGATGAGCAGCATCGGCGGGACGAACGTTACCCAGGTGGTGAGCGCAGAACCGATGATGGCGGCCGCCATCGGCGTGAAAGGCGCCGGGTCGCGCCAGGCGCCGAGGAAGCCCACGAACTGGGTGACCTTGATGAGCGGGCCGGGCAGGGTCTCGGCGAGGCCGAGGCCGTCGACCATTTCAGGCGCGCTCATCCAGCGGTAGGTCTCGACGGCCTCCTGCGCCATGTAGGAGAGCAGGGCGTACGCGCCGCCGAAGCTGACCACCGCCAGCTTCGAGAAGAACAGGCCGATGTCGGCAAGGACGTGGGTCGGGCCGAGCAGGGCGAAGACGACAATGATCGGCGACCACCACAGCACGAGCCCCACCGCCGCTGCCTGCCCCGCCTGGCGCCAGCGGCCTGCGAGGGGCACTGCCGCCGGCCCGTCCTCATGGCGGGTCGTGAGATAGCCGATCGCACCGGCGGCGGCGACGATGAGCGGGAAGGGCAGATCGAGGAAGAAGATGCCGATGAAGGCGGCGGCCGCGAGCCCGACCAGCAACTGCGACTTGAGCGCGCGCCGGCCGATCCTCAGAAGCGCCTCCACGACGATGACCAGCACCGCGGCCTTGATGCCAAAGAGCACGCCGTCGACCACCGGAATGCCCTGCCCGAGGACATAGAGCAGGCTCATGGCGAGCATCACGAGCGCGCCCGGCAGCACGAAGAGGATGCCCGCGGCCAGCCCGCCGCGCACGCCGTGCAGCAGCCAGCCGACATAGGTGGCGAGCTTCTGCGCCTCCGGGCCGGGAAGCAGCATGCAGAAGTTGAGCGCATGCAGGTACCGCGACTCCTCCACCCACTTCTTCTCGTCGACGATCACCCGGTGCATGAGCGCGATCTGCCCGGCCGGCCCGCCGAAGCCGAGGCAGCCGATCTTCAGCCATACGCCGAGCGCCTCGCGGAAGGGGACGCTCATGCCGTCCGGTACGCCTCTGGTTTCCACGTGTGCACCTCGTCTCGCCCATCGCGGCACCAGGCGTACAGCGCGTCGTAGACCACCATCCCGTGCTCCAGCATCTCCAGGTCGTCCCGGAAGGTCCGCGAGAGGCCGAGCGACAGGGCGGCGAGCCCCGCCGCCTGCGGCGCGAGGTCGAGGCGGCCCGTGTCCGCGCCGCGCACGATCGTCGCGAGCGCGTCGAGCGCTGGGTCGCGCAGCCGGAACGCCTTGAGGAAGGCATCGAAGCTGCATTCCTCTCCGTCGTGCGAGAACCGGACGTCCGGCACGTCGTAGGGGACCGCGCTTCGTTCCTGCGCGACCTTCAGGACGTCCGCGTTCGGGACGTAGAGGAACTCCGCGTCGGCATCGATGAAGCGGCGCACCAGCCAGGGACAGGCGATGCGGTCAATCTTCGGGCGCTCCCGCGTCACCCACCGGGTCGCCGCGCGCGCCGGCTTGCCGAGGAGCTCGCCGCCGGCTGCGCGCCATGCCTCGATGCCCCCTTCGAGGTAGCGGGCGCCGAGCGCCTTCGCCGCGTCCTGGCTCACCTCGTGGCCGTGCACGCAGTAGACGACGATGGCCGCGGAAGCCGGGAGCCGCTTCTTCAGCGTGTCGATGCGCAAGGGGTCGCAGCGCAAGGCGCCGGCGATCAGGTCCGAGGCTTCGTAGAACCGCTCCTGCCGCCGCACGTCGATGACCAGCGGGGGCTGCGGACCTTCAAGGGATTTCCGCAAAGCGGCGGGGGTGATGGGATCGTCCATGGCGCTCTCCTCTTTGAACAAGAGTTGCGCAGAGCTTGGACGGACCGCCGTCTTGGATCGCCGGGGGCCTGCACCCCGACCTGGAGCGCGCAAAGTGTAGTTCAGCGCCGCAGCGTCGGCAAGCATGCGTGCCTTTCTCCCGCTACCGCGACCACCTGTACGGGCACACCGTAGAGACGCTGCAGGGTTTCGGCGCGCACGACCTCGCGCGGTGGGCCGGCCTCCAGCACCCGGCCTTCCCCGAGCAGGAGCGCGCGCTGCGCGCCGATGAAGGCGTGGTCGGGATCATGCGAGGAGAAGAGGATCGCGATGCCGGAGGCGGCGAGGGCGAGGATGCGCTCGAGCACGCGCACCTGGTTGCCGAAGTCGAGGCTCGCCGTCGGCTCGTCCATGACGAGGAGCTTCGGCTGCTGGGCGAGCGCGCGCGCGACGAGGGCGAGCTGGCGCTCGCCGCCGGAGACTTCGTTGATCGGCCGCTCCGCCAGGCCGGCGATCCCGAGCGATTCCAGCGCCTCGTCCGCCAGGCGCCGGTCCGCCGCTCCCGGGACGGCAAACGCGCCGATGCGCGCCGTGCGCCCCATCAGGACGAACTGGCGCAGCGTGTAGGCGAAATAGGCGGTGTGGCCCTGCGGAACATAGCCCGCGAGGCGCGCGACTTCGCCTCGCGACAGGGACGCGAGCGCCGAGCCGTCGAGCAGCACCTTTCCGCCCTGGGCCGGCAGCAGCCCGAGCAGCGTGCGGAAGAGGGTCGTCTTTCCGCCCCCGTTGGGCCCGAGCACGCACATCACCTCGCCGGCGCCCAGGGCGAGCGAGACGTCCCGCCCGACCGTACGGCCGGCAAAGCCGAAGGAGACGCCGCGGGCTTCCAACACCGGCGTCACCAGCGTCTCCGCGACAGGGCGAACAGCCAGAGGAAGAACGGCGTGCCGATGAACGCAGTCAGGACGCCGGGCGGGATCTCGATCGTCGCCGCCGTGCGGCCGAGCGTATCGACGCCGAGGAGAAAAGCGGCGCCGAGCAGCATCGAAAGCGGGAGCAGGCGGCCGAAGTCCGGGCCGACCAGCAGGCGAGCCGCATGCGGAATGAGCAGGCCGACCCAGCCGATGATGCCGCTGATCGCGACCGCGGTGGCGGTCATCAGCGTCGCGGCTGCGATCACGAGCGCACGCAGCCGTGCCGTGTTCACGCCGAGGGCCCGCGCCTCGTCGTCGGGCAGCGCGAGCAGGTTCATGCGCCAGCGCAAGAGCACCATCGGCGCCAGGCCGAGGAACGCGAGCGGCGCGGCGGAAGCAAGGTCACTGGGCGTCACGGAGGCCAGGCTGCCGAGCAGCCAGTACGTGATGGCCGGAAGCTGGTTGTACGGGTCGGCAAGGTACTTGAGCAGGGCGATGACCGACCCCAGCAGCGTGCCGATCACCACGCCGGTGAGGACGAGGGCGAGCAGCGGGTCGTGCCCGCGCATCCGCCCGCCGACCGCGTATACAAGGCTCACCGCCGCGAGGCCGCCAGCGAACGCGAAGAGCTGGATGAAGTACACGTTCAGGGAAAGGAAGATCGCGAGCACCGCGCCGAGCGCGGCCCCGCTCGAGACGCCCAGGATATCGGGCGAGACGAGCGGATTGCGGAACATCCCCTGGTAGGCGGTGCCGGCGGCGGCGAGCGCGGCGCCGACGAGCAGCGCCGCGATCACCCGCGGGCCGCGCACCTGCAGGATCACCGTCTCCACGTTCGCCGGCAAGGCGCTCGGGCTGCCGGTCAGCTTCGCCCCAAGGAGGGTCGCAATCTCGCCCAGCGAGACCGGATACCGGCCCACCGCGAACGCGATCGCCGTCAGCGCGACGAGCGCCCCGATCGCGATGACATACGCCGGCGCGAGCCTCATCACGGCAGCACGCCTGCCTCGCCAAGCAGCGCGTCGAGCTGCGCCGCCGTGGGCTCGCGGTGATAGAAGCGGCGGTGGAATTCTGCCACCTTCGTCCGCAGGTCGACGGCGAACGCCTGCGGGTAGAGGACCTTTCCCGCCCACCATGCGCCGAGCAGGCGATTCGCGCCCGGCGGGAAATCGAACCAGCCGAACGGCAGGTGGGGCGAGAGGAAGACGCGCTTCTTCTCGACCGCGGAAGTCGCGCGCCAGAGCGGATGCTCCCAGGCGAGCTTCCAGAAGTTCGGATCCGTGGTGAGGATCACCTCCGGGTTCCACAGCAGCACCTGCTCCGCCGACACGACGGCCAGCCCGGCCCGCACCCCGGCGGCGACGTTGTGCGCGCCCAGCAGCTCGAGCACCTCGACGTTGATCGACCCCCGGCCGCCGGTCTGCAGCCCCGCCGGGCCGCGCCCGTAGTACACCCGCGGCCTCGCCGCCTCGAGCACGCGCGCCGCGCGCGCCTTGATGTCCGCCAGCTCGCCCTCGAACCATTGCGCGAGGGCTTCGGCGCTCTTCTCCTCGCCCATCAGGCGCCCCAGGCCGCGCAGAGTTGCGGGCGTTGCATCGAGCCTGCCGTCGAAGAGCGCGTAGGGGATCTTCGTCTGCTTCTGCACCTGCGTCGCAAGAGACGCGAGGCTCGGCGAGGTGGAGCCGACGTCGACGATGAGGTCAGCCTTCGCGCGCAGCACGACTTCCACGTTGGCGGTGCTGCCGCGACCGGTCAGGCGGCCGAGCTCCGGAAGTACCGCGTACTTTTCCGGGACGAAGGCGGCCTCGTTCGGTCGAAACGCACGCGTCCATCCGAGCAGCTTGTCGGGGGCGATCGCGAAGACCAGAACGCTCGCGGGCGGGCCGGCGGCGTAGACGCGCTCGGTCTTGCGCGGCGCCTGGCCCAGAACGCCGGACGTTGCGAGCAGCAGGGCGAGGGCGCAAGCCGCTTTCATGGGCGAATGCCTTCACGGCTCTGCTCCACCCAGGTCAGCGCCGCGTCCAGAGGATGGCGCCGTCCGGCCTGCGCTGCCGAGTAGCCCGGCAGCTTCTCGATCACGGCCGCCAGTTCGGGGGTGCGCAAAGTCTCCAGCAGTGCGGCCACGGCCGGCAGCTGCAGCGAAGCCTTGGGGCAGGCGATGAAATAGCGTTCCGTCGCGAGCTGGACGAAGGAGAGCTTATTCTTTGCGGCTTCCGCACGCAGGCCGAAGCCCGCGTCGGCACGGCCGCGCGCGACTTCCACGGCGACCGAGGCATCCCGCCCGCCTCGACCCTCCGTGGCGGGATTCTGCCGGTGGATGAAGCGCACGCCGGGCCGGGCGAGGTCGTGCACATTGCGGATCCGCGAACCGGGCCGCACGATCAGGCCCTGCTCGCGGCGCACGAAGTGGACAAGCACGTGCTTGCGTGAATCGAGCCACTTGCCGAGGGAGGCAGCGGCGGCCGCGGCGCGCGGGAGGGCGTCGGCCACGTGGAAGCCGGCGAGGTCGCACTCACCGCGCGCGAGCGCGGCGAGGCAGTCGTCCGAGCCCTTGAAGACGACGTCGAGCTCCAGGCGCGTCGCGCAAAGCTCAGGCAGGGCGGCGATCGCCAGGTCGTGGCTTGCATGCAGGGAGAGCCGCGGGCGCTTGCCGGGCAGCGCGTCTGCGAGCAGCAGCGGGATCTCGCCCCGCAGTTGCTCGAAGGGCTCGGCGAGCGCGCTGCGCACCCGTGCATCGGCCTGCACCACGCGGCGGCCGAGGTCGCTGAGGCGGGCGCCTCGACCCTGCTGCATCTCGACCAGGGCGGTGCCGAAGATCTTCGCTGCGTCGCCCAGGACCCCCCAGGCGAAGCGATAGGACACCCCGGCGGCGCGCGCGGCCTCCCGGAGGGAGCTCGACTGCTCGAGCTCGCGCAGCAGGTGCAGGAGCGCCCGCGCGCGCTCCCGGGGGAGTCCCGGTGCCGCGAGCCAGCCTGCATCGAACGCGATCTCGACCTTGTTATGCACGGATGAGCCTATTTAAATACCAGCAGGGGGCCGTGTAAAGTCGGCATCGTGTCCATAGTTATGAACATAGGTGCATAACTTTCCCGGCATCCTGGCCGAGCCCGAGCTCTGGCACATCGTCGCCCTCAGCCTGCAAGTGAGCCTGTCCGCCGTCGGCATCGCCATGGCCCTGGGGCTGCCGCTCGGCGCCGCCCTCGCCGTCGGGCGTTTCCCCGGGCGCGACGCGCTCGTGGTCATCCTCAACGCCCTGATGGGGCTGCCGCCGGTCGTGGTCGGGCTGGTGGTCTACCTCCTGCTCTCGCGCGCGGGCCCGCTCGGTGATCTCGGCCTGCTCTTCACGCCCGGAGCGATGGTGATCGCGCAGACGATCCTGATCCTGCCGATCGCCGCCGCGCTGTGCCGGCAGGCGGTCGAGGACGCGTGGCGCGAGTACGAAGAGCAGCTGCGCTCCCTGGGCGTCGACGGGCTTCGCGCCGCGCTGACGGTGCTGTGGGATATCCGGTTTTCGCTCCTGACCGCGGTTCTGGCCGGACTCGGGCGTGCAAGCGCAGAAGTCGGGGCGGTGATGATCGTGGGCGGGAACATCGACGGCGTGACGCGCGTCATGACGACGACTATCGCGCTGGAGACCTCCAAGGGGGACCTGCCGCTTGCGCTGGGGCTGGGAATCGTCCTGATCGGCGTGGTGCTGGCGCTCAATGCCGCAGCGCACCTGGTCAAGGAAGCCGCGCAGCGGAGGTACGGATGATCCTGCCGCTGCGGCTCGAGGAAGTGTCTTTCGCCGCAGGCGGGCGCCTGGTGATCCATCCGCTGTCGCTGGAAGTCGCGGCGGGCCCGGCGACGATCATCCTCGGCGCGAACGGGGCGGGCAAAAGCGTGCTCATGCGCCTGATGCACGGGCTGCTGCCGCCGACGGCGGGCCGGGTCACGTGGCGCGAGGCGGGATCGCGGCACACCCAGGCCATGGTCTTCCAGCGCCCGGTGATGCTGCGCCGCTCGGCGCTGGCGAACGTCCAGTACGCGCTCAAGGCGGCCGGCGTCGCCGGGCCGGAACGTGCGCGCGCCGCGCTCGTTGCCCTCGAAGAGGTCGGGCTGCGTCCCCGCGCCCTGCAGCCGGCCCGCGCGCTCTCGGGCGGCGAGCAGCAGCGCCTCGCCCTCGCGCGCGCGTGGGCACTGCATCCGGAGATCCTGTTCCTCGACGAGCCCACCGCGAGCCTGGACCCGACCGCGACGCGCGAGATCGAGTCCGTCATCCGCGCGTTCGATGCCGCCGGCACGAAAATCGTCATGGCGACCCACAACCTCGCCCAGGCGCGGCGCCTGGGCGACGAGGTCGTCTTCCTGCACCAGGGACGACTGGTCGAGCGCGCCCCCGTCGATCGGTTTTTCGCCAGCCCGCAGTCCGCCGAGGCGGCTGCTTTCATCAAAGGAGAACTGCCATGGGTCTGATCATCCGTGTCCTCGTCCTGCTCGCGCTTGCTGCGCCCGCGCACGCGCACGCGCAGCGATTCATTACGGTGGCGTCCACCACGTCGACCGAGCAGTCCGGGCTGTTCAAGCACCTGTTGCCGGCGTTCGAGAAGAAGGCCGGGATCCAGGTGCGGGTGGTCGCGCTTGGCACCGGCCAGTCTCTGGACATGGGCAAGCGGGGCGACGCCGACGTCGTCTTCGTGCACGCGAAGGCGCTGGAGGAAAAGTTCGTCGCCGACGGCTTCGGCGTGAAGCGCTTCGAGGTGATGTACAACGACTTCGTCCTCGTCGGCCCGAAGTCGGACCCGGCGAAAGTGGGGGGGACGAAGAACATCGTCGCCGCGCTGCAGAAAATCAAGGCAGCGCAGGCGCCCTTCGCCTCTCGCGGCGACAAGAGCGGAACCCACTTCGCCGAGCTGCAGCTCTGGCAGGCCGCCGGCATCGACATCGCCAAGGGCAAGGGCCCGTGGTATCGCGACACAGGCTCCGGCATGGGGCCGACGCTGAACACCGCTTCGGGGATGAACGCCTACGCGCTCACAGACCGCGGCACCTGGCTCTCGTTCAGGAACCGCGGCGAGCTCGTCATCGCCGTAGAGGGCGACCAGCGCCTGTTCAACCAGTACGGCGTCATCCTCGTGAATCCGGCGAAGCATCCGCACGTGAAGCAGGCGGACGGGCAGGCGTTCATCGACTGGCTCGTTTCCGCTGAAGGACAAGCGGCGATCGCCGCGTATAAGATCGGCGGCGAGCAGCTTTTCTTCCCCAACGCGAAGAGATGAACGAATGCGCTACCGAGGCCTGACGCTGCGCGTGCTCGGTGCGGCTGGCCCGGCGATGGGGCCCGGCAAGGCGGACTTGATCGAGAGAATCGGCCAGACCGGGTCGATTTCGGCTGCGGCGCGGGGTATGGGCATGTCCTACCGGCGCGCCTGGCAGCTCGTCGAGGCGCTGAACCGAACCTTCCGGGAGCCGGTCGTCACCACGGCGATCGGCGGTGCCCGCGGCGGCGGGGCGCAGGTCACCGACTTTGGCAGGAAGCTCGTCGCCGAGTATCGCCGGATGGAGGCGAAAGCGTCGGCGGCGATCGCCGGCGACCTCAAGCGGTACGCTCGCTATATTCCGTGATATATAGCGCTGGTGGATCAGGTCGTCGTGGCGCTGCTGGCGGCGGGGATGCTCGTCGCCGCGTTTGGATATGCGTCCGTCGGACATGGCGGCGCATCGGCCTATATCGCCGCGATGGCGCTGGCGGGGATCGCACCGCAGGAAATGCGGCCCATCGCACTGCTGCTGAACATCTTAGTCTCCTCGATCGCCGCGTGGAAGTTCCGTAGCGCCGGGCACTTCCGCTGGGAGCTGTTCTGGCCCTTCGCCGCGGTGTCGATTCCCATGGCCTATCTCGGCGGCGCCCTGACGCTCCCGGGGCAGGCGTACAAGGCGCTGATCGGCGTCGTGCTCCTCTATGCCGCCTTGCAGCTTTGGCGAAGCGGAAGCCGGGGAGAGGAAATGCGGGCCGTGCGGTCACCGCGACTTGGGGTCGCGATGGGGATCGGCGCCGGGCTGGGGTTGCTGTCCGGCCTCACGGGGGTGGGCGGAGGCATCTTTCTCAGTCCGCTGCTCCTCATGCTGGGCTGGGCGGGGACGAAGCAGACCTCCGCGATCTCGGCACCCTTCATCCTCGTGAACTCGATCGCCGGGCTCGCCGCCCATTTCATCAGCAAGGGCACGGCGTTGCCCGCATACGTGCCGGTCCTGGCCGGTGCAGTCGTCGTGGGCGGCTGGCTCGGCGCCGAGTATGGAGCGCGGCGCCTCGCCAATCCGCTGGTTCGCAGAGTGCTCGCCGTGGTGCTGGCGCTGGCCGGCGGGAAGATGATCCTGGTCTAGGGAATATCCGGACTGCTGTAATGTTGGCGCCTCGGACACGACTACATACCGGACGGAACGCGATGAGCAATTATTTCGAATCGGAGGACCTGAAGAAGTTCGGCGAGATCGGGCAGCACGCCAAGGGGCTCGCCGATGACTTCTTCAAGTACTACGGCCACGTCACCGGGACCGACGGGGCACTGACGAAGCGCGAGAAGGCCTTGATTGCGCTCGCGGTTTCGCATGCGCAGAAATGCCCTTACTGCATCGACGCCTATACGACGCAGTGCCTCGAGACCGGGGCGAATCCGGAGCAGATGATGGAGGCGGTGCACGTCGCCGCCGTGATGCAGGCAGGCATCACGCTGGTGCATTCCGTGCAGATGCAGAACCACCTGAAGAAGCTGGTGCTTTGAGCGCCGCTGCACCGGTACGCGTCTTCCGCGAGCGCGCGAAGCACGACTTCGAGGGCGAGCTGCGCAGGCGCGGCATCGCGCTGCCGCCGCTCGCCGTCGAGACGCTGCAGGTCAACATCACGAAGCTGTGCAACCAGGTCTGCCGCCACTGCCACGTCGACGCCTCGCCCTCCCGCACGGAGATGCTCTCGCCTGAAGGAATCCAGAAGTGCCTCGAGATCCTCGCCCGCCAGCCGCGGCTGAAGAAGCTCGACATCACCGGCGGCGCGCCCGAGCTGCATCCAGGCTTCGACGGCTTCGTGGAGCGGGCGGTCGCGCTCGGCAAGCACGTCATGGTCCGACACAACCTGACGGTGCAGCTCGACGGGCATCCCGTGACCAGGGAAGGGAAGGAGTATCTTCCGGAGTTCTTCGCCCGCAACCGCATCGAGGTGATCTCGTCGCTGCCGTACTACCAGGAGTTCTTCACCGACGCGCAGCGCGGCTCCGGCGTATTCAGGAAGAGCATCGAGGCGCTGAAGCGCCTGAACGCCGTGGGCTACGGCGTTGACGGAAGCGGCCTGGTCCTCAACCTCATCTACAACCCGGTCGGCCCCTACCTGCCTGCGGCGCAGGCGGGCCTCGAGGCGGACTACAAGCGCAGCCTGCGCGAGGGCTTCGGGGTGGTCTTCAACGCCCTGCACACGATCACCAACATGCCGATCAACCGCTTCCGGCTGCACCTGGAAAAGAGCGGGCAGTACGACGCGTACCTGGAAAAGCTCCACGCCGCGTTCAACCCGGCGGCGGCGGAAGGCGTGATGTGCCGCAGCCTGATCAGCGTCGGCCATGACGGCCGCATCTACGACTGCGACTTCAACCAGATGCTGGAGATGGATGCCGTCGACGCGCGCGGCCGGCCGCTCTCGATCTTCGACTTCGACCTCGAGAAGGTGATGCGGCGCTCCATCCGCTTCGAGGCGCACTGCTTCGGCTGCACGGCCGGCGCCGGAAGCTCCTGCGGAGGGGCCACCGCCTAGCTACAATCGGCGGCATGAAGATCTTCGGCTTCGCCGGCTGGTCCGGAAGCGGCAAGACCACGCTGGTCGAGAAGCTCATCCCGCGCTTCGTCCAGGGCGGGCTGCGCGTGTCGCTGGTCAAGCACGCGCATCACAACTTCGACGTCGATACGCCCGGGAAGGACTCGTACCGGCATCGCCAGGCGGGCGCGAGCGAGATCCTGGTGACCTCGTCGCGGCGCTGGGTGCTGATGCACGAGCTGCGCGGCGCGCAGGAGCCGTCGTTCGACGAGCAGGTGAAGCGCCTGTCTCCCTGCGACCTGCTTCTCGTCGAGGGCTTCAAGTTCGCGCCGATCCCGAAGCTCGAAGTGTGGCGCAAGGAAACCGGCGAGGCGCTGCTCCACCCGAACGATCCGCACATCGTCGCGGTCGCCACCGATGCGAAGATCGAGGCGAAGCTGCCGGTCCTCGACCTCAACGACGATGCCGCCATCGCGCGCTTCATCCTGAAGCACCTGAAGCTCGATGAATAAGGGCCTGCTCTCGGTCGACGAGGCGCTCGAGCTCCTGCTTGCGGGCGCGCGGCCGGTAAAGGAGGTCGAGGAGGTGCCGGCGCTCGAGGCGACGAACCGCGTGCTCGCCCGCGCGCAGCGCTCGACGATGGACGTCCCGCCGATGGACAACAGCGCCATGGACGGGTACGCCGTCCGCGTTTCGGACCTGCAGAAAAGCCCTTCCCTGAAGGTCTCCCAGCGCATCATGGCCGGCTCGGTGGGAAAACCGCTCGCGCCGGACACGGCAGCGCGCATCTTTACGGGCGCACCGATTCCCCCGGGGGCCGACGCAGTGGTCATGCAGGAGCACTGTGAAGCCGATTTTGATTCTGTCTCGGTAAAGAGATTCCCCAGGGCAGGAGAATGGGTCCGCCTGGCCGCCAGCGACGTGAAGAAGGGCGGCGAGATCCTTCCGGCGGGAAAGCGCCTGCTTCCGCAGGACACCGGGCTCGCGGCCTCGGTGGGGATTGCTTCCCTGCCGGTGTTTAGGCGGGTTCGCCTTGGCCTGTTCTTTACGGGCGACGAGCTGGTGATGCCCGGCGAGCCGCTCGCGCCGGGGCGGATCTACAACTCGAACCGCTTCACCCTGCGCGGGCTCGCCGGCATGTTCGGCTGCGAGGTGCGGGACTACGGCATCGTTCCCGACACGCTGGAGGCCACGCGTGCAGTGCTGCGCAGGGCGGCTGCCGAGTGCGACGTGATCGTGACCTCGGGCGGCGTGTCCGTCGGCGACGCGGATTTCGTGAAGCCGGCGGTGGAGGCCGAAGGCGATCTCCTCATGTGGAAGATCGCGATGAAGCCCGGCCGTCCGCTCGCCTTCGGCAAGGTGGGGCAGGCGGCGTTCATCGGCCTGCCCGGAAATCCGGTCTCCAGCTTCGTGACCTTCCTGATCTTCGTGCGCCCGTTCCTGCTCAGGACGCAGGGGGTCGCCGATCCGCAGCCCAGGGCGATCGCCGCGCGGGCGGATTTCGACTGGCCCGAGCCTGACGCGAGGCGCGAGTTCCTGCGCGTAAAATGGAACGCGCAGGGCGGGCTCGACCTGTACCCGACGCAGGATTCCGCGGTGCTGACCTCCACGGCCTGGGCCGACGGCCTGGTCGACAATCCGGCGCAGCAGGCGATCCGCAAGGGCGACAGCGTGCGCTTCCTGCCGTACTCGGAGCTGTACCGGTGATGAAAGTCAAAGTGCTGTTCTTCGCCTCGCTGAAGGAGCGCCTGGGCAAGGATGCCGAGGAGATCGAGCTTCCGCCCGGGGTCTCGACGGTCGCTGCGCTGCGTGCGCACCTCGGCGCACGCGGCGGCGCCTACGCGGAAGCGTTCGCGGAGAAGAAGCTCGTGAAGGCCGCGGTGAACCAGGACATGGCGCCCGCGACGGCGTCCATCAAGGCGGGGGACGAGGTGGCGTTCTTTCCGCCGGTGACCGGCGGATGAAAGTCTCGGTCCAGCGGGAAGACTTCGACCTGTCTTGCGTCGTGAACGAGCTGCGCAAGGACCCGAAAGTCGGCGCGGTCGCGAGCTTCGTGGGCGTGGTGCGCGAAGTGGCGATGACGCTCGAGCACTATCCTGGGATGACGGAGAAGGCCCTGCAGAAGATCGTCGCGGAGGCGAAGGGACGCTGGCAAATCCTCGACTGCACCGTGATCCACCGCTACGGCCCGCTGCAGCCGACCGACCAGATCGTGCTGGTGGCGGTGGCTTCCGCGCACCGCGGCGATGCCTTCGCCGCCTGCGAGTTCATCATGGACTACCTGAAGACCCGCGCGCCCTTCTGGAAGAAGGAGGCGGGCAAGGGCTGGGTGGAAGCGCGCGCTTCCGACGACACGGCGGCCGAGCGCTGGCAGGACCCGGAGCGCAGGACCGGCTGATGCCGCCGTTCTCCGCGCTGGCCGCAGTGGCCGTCGGCGCGGTGCTCGGCGCCTGGCTGCGATGGCTGCTGGTGGCGAAGCTCAATCCCGTGCTGCCCTTTCTCCCCATGGGCACGCTCGTCGCGAACATCGGCGGCGGGCTCATGGTCGGCCTCGCGGTCGCCTGGCTGGCCGCGCAGCCGCAGCTGCACCCGACCGTGCGCCTTTTCGTCATCACCGGGTTCCTGGGCGCATTGACGACGTTCTCGAGCTTCTCCGCCGAGTCCCTGGAGCTGCTCTACGCCGGGCGCTATGGATGGGCGCTTGGCCATTCAGCGCTTCATGTCTTCGGGTCCCTCGCCGCGGCGACGGCGGGGTTTGCCGGCTACCGCGCGCTCGCCTAAAAGCGCGGCTTGAATGTGGGGTGGCGGCCCCCATGTGTACGGTGAGGGCGTGGCCCTATACACCATACGGATCAAGACGATGCGTTTCGACAAGTTCACGACCAAGCTGCAAGAGGCACTCGCCGAGGCGCAAAGCGCGGCGCTGGGCAACGACCACCAGTACATCGAGCCCCAGCACCTCCTGCTCGCCCTGCTCAGCCAGCCCGATGGCGGGATCGCCGGTCTCATCGCCAAGGCGGGCGGCAACGCAAACGTCCTGCGCAAGTCCCTCGCGGATTCGATCTCGCGCCTGCCGAAGGTCGAAGGCACGCCCGGCGAAGTCCATATCTCGCGCGAGCTCTCGCATCTCCTCAACGTCGCCGACAAGGAAGCGCAGAAGCGCGGGGACCAGTACATCGCCTCCGAGCTTTTCCTGCTTGCCGCGGCGGCGGACAAGGGCGACGCCGGCCGGCTCCTGAAGGCGGCCGGCGTGACCAAAGCGTCCCTCGAGAAGGCCATCCAGGAAGTGCGGGGGGGCGAGAACGTTTCCTCGCAGGACGACGAAAGCCAGCGCGGCGCTCTTGCCAAGTACACCCTCGATCTCACCGACCGGGCCCGCCAGGGCAAGCTCGACCCGGTCATCGGCCGCGACGACGAGATCCGCCGCTGCATCCAGATCCTGCAGCGGCGCACGAAGAACAACCCCGTCCTGATCGGCGAGCCGGGCGTCGGCAAGACCGCGATCGTGGAGGGCCTCGCGCAGCGCATCGTCAATGAGGAAGTGCCGGAGACCCTGAAGGGCAAGCGCCTGCTCGTGCTCGACATGGCCTCGCTCCTCGCCGGTGCGAAATACCGCGGCGAGTTCGAGGAGCGTCTGAAGACGGTGCTGAAGGAGCTGGCGAAGGACGAGGGCCAGACCATCGTGTTCATCGACGAGCTGCACACCATGGTCGGCGCGGGCAAGGCCGAAGGCGCGATCGGCGCCGGCAACATGCTCAAGCCGGCGCTCGCGCGCGGCGAGCTGCATTGCATCGGCGCGACGACCCTGGACGAGTACCGCAAGTACATCGAGAAGGACGCGGCGCTGGAGCGCCGGTTCCAGAAGGTGCTGGTCGGCGAGCCGAGCGTGGAGGCGACCATCGCCATCCTGCGCGGCTTGCAGGAGCGCTACGAGCTGCACCATGGCGTGGAGATCACCGACCCGGCGATCGTCGCCGCGGCCGAGCTCTCGCAGCGCTACATCACCGACCGCTTCCTGCCCGACAAGGCGATCGACCTGATCGACGAGGCCGCGGCGCGCATCAAGATGGAGATCGACTCGAAGCCCGAGTCGATGGACCGCCTCGAGCGCCGCCTGATCCAGCTGCGCATCGAACGCGAGGCGGTGCGCAAGGAAAAGGACGAGGCTTCGCAGAAGCGCTTCGCCCTGATCGAGGAGGAGATCG
>CBDDRX010000042.1:0-8324 GCA_965233165.1 uncultured bacterium
CCCTCGAACATCTGCGCCTTGCCGCTGAAATGGCGGTAGAGCGCCGCCTCCGAGACGTCGAGCTTCTCGGCGAGCGCGGCGGTCGTGATCTTCTCCCATTTGGGCGCCTCGAGCATGTGCGCGAGGGCCTTCAGAATCTCGAGGCGGCGTTCGCCTTTGGCGCGGGGCATGGGAGGCCGGAATTCTACTCGCGCCGCTACGCGTGGCGAAAGACCCGGCCCGGAAGCTCCGTGACCGAGCGCACGCACATGTCGACAAAGGGGACGCGCCGGGGCGAAGGGGTGACCCAGACCGTCGACATGCCCAGGCGATGCGCCGGACGCAGGTTCTCGAGGATGTCGTCGACGAAGGCGCAGCGATGCGGGTCGAGGTGGTGCTTGCGCAGCAGGACGTGGAAGCCGTGCAGCGCCGGCTTGCCGCGGTAGCGCGCGTCCTCGATGGTGTAGACCGCGTCGAAGAACCGGCCCACCCCGAGCCCCCGCAGCACCTCCTCGACGTAGTGGCGCGGCGCATTCGAGAAGACCAGGCGCGTTCCTTCGAGCCGGGCGAGCGCGTGCTTGAGCGCGTTCTCGTGCAGCACCATGTCGGCGAGCTCCGGGAACACATGGGTCTCGGCGAGGAACTGGCGGGGGTTCGTGCCGTGGTGCCGCATGAGGCCGTTCATCGTCGTGCCGTAGCGCGACCAGAAGTCCTGCCGCATGGCGTTCGCGCCGGCGTCGTCCACCTGGAAGTGGCGCTTCAGGTAGCCGTTGATCTGGTCGTGCATCGACGGGAAGATCCGCTTCGTCGCGTCGTGCAGCGTGTTGTCGAGGTCGAAGATCCACACCCGCCGGGAAGGCGCTAAGCGTGCAATGCGCACTTCCAGCCTCGCGCAATGCGCACTACTTGCTTCGGATGAGGGTGCCGACGCCTTCGTCGGTCAGGACTTCGAGGAGCAGCGCATGCGGCACGCGCCCGTCGATGATGTGCACGCTCTTCACGCCGTTGCGCGCCGCATCGAGGGCCGAGCCGATCTTCGGCAGCATGCCGCCCGAGATCACGCCCTGGCCGACCAGGTCGTCGATCTTCTTCGGCGTGAGCCCGGTGAGGAGCTTGCCGGCCTTGTCGAGGACGCCCGGGGTATTGGTCATCACCACCAGCTTCTCCGCCTTGAGGATCTCGGCGAGCTTGCCGGCGACGAGGTCGGCGTTGATGTTGTAGGTCGTCCCGTCGGCGCCGGTGCCGATCGGCGCCACCACCGGGATGAAGCCGCCCTGCTCGAGCGTGCTGATGATGGAAGGATCGATCGAGTCGACCTCGCCCACCTGGCCGATGTCGAGGTGCGCGTTCTCCTTCGACAGCTGCAGCTTCTTGGCGCGGATGAACGCGCCGTCCTGGCCGGTCAGCCCGACCGCCTTGCCGCCCGCCTGGTTGATCAGCTCGACGACTTCCTTGTTCACCTGGCCGCCGAGCACCATCTCGACGACATCCATGGTCTCGCGGTCGGTGACCCGCATGCCCTGGACGAACTCGCCCTTCTTGCCGAGCTTCGCGAGGAGCTGCTCGATCTGCGGCCCGCCGCCGTGCACGACCACCGGGTTCATGCCGACCAGCTTGAGCAGCACCACGTCTCGCGCGAAGTGGGCCTTCAGCCCTTCGTCGGTCATCGCGTTGCCGCCGTACTTCACCACGATCGTGCGACCGTGGAAGCGCTGGATGTACGGCAGCGCCTCGCCCAGGATGCGGGCTTTCTCCGCAGCCTGGGGCGAGCTGTTGAAAGCAGGGGCGTTCATGGCGCCCCTGATTCTACGGAAAAACGACTTACTGGATGGCGATCTGCTTGCGCTGCGCCGCCTGCTTCTTCGGCAGCGTCAGCTCGAGGACCCCGTCGCGGTACTTCGCCTCGACCTTCGCCTCGTCCACCTCCTGGGGCAGCGTGAAGCTGCGGGTCACCTTGCCGAACACCCGCTCGACATGGAGCACGCGCTCGTCTTGCGCCTGCGCTTCCTTCTCCTGCTTCACTTCCGCGGTGATCGTCACCTGCGCGCCGTCGATGGAGACGTCGATGTCCTCCTTCTTCACGCCGGCGAGCTCCGCAGTCACCTTGTAGGCGCCGTTTTTCTCCGCCACGTCGACCTTCATCCGGGGCAGGACGTCGCGGCCGGCGTTGCCCTCATAAGCGACGGGGCGGACGAGGAAGCCCTTGAAGATGTCATCGACCAGCTCATTGAACGGGTCATACCGGGTAATGGATGCCATGGTGTTCTCCTTTCGTCCCCTGAAAATAGGGTCCCTCCGGGCCGTTTCAAGGGTGCCTATAAAATTCATTTCGGATGAAGGACTTTCGCGTCGAGGTGGAGGCCCAGCGGCCGTACCTGCTGCGTTACGCCAGCTTGCAGCTTCGCGACCGGGCCGCGGCCGAGGATGCCGTGCAGGAGACCCTCCTGGCCGCGCTCGCCGGCGAGCGGGGCTTCGCCGGCCGCTCCAACCTGCGCACCTGGCTGACCGGCATCCTCAAGCACAAGATCATCGACGCCATCCGCAAGGCCGGCCGGGAGCAGTCCCTGCCCGAGGGCGAGGACGGCCTGGACGCCCTCTTCGACCGGAGCGGGCACTGGATCGAGCCGCCGCAGGCCTGGCGCGAGCCCGGCGCCTCGCTCGAGACGCAGCAGTTCTTCGCCGCGCTGGAGGAATGCCTGGGCCGCCTGCCGGGGAAGACCGCCCGCGCCTTCATGATGCGCGAGCATATGGGGCTCGAGACGCCGGAGATCTGTAAGGAGCTCGCCGTGACGCCGACCCATTGCTGGGTGCTCCTGCATCGCGCGCGCCTCGCGCTCCGGGAGTGCCTGCAGATGAACTGGTTCGGGAAATGATGCGCTGGCTGAAATGCAGGGACGCGGCGAGGCTCTCGTCGCAGAAGATGGATCGGGACCTCGCCTTCGGCGAACGGGTCAGCCTGCGCGTGCACCTCGCCATCTGCAACGGCTGCACGAACTTCGAGAAGCAGCTCGACTTCCTCCGCGCGGCGATCGCGCGCCTTAGAGAACGTACCTAGCCAGGTCCTCATCCCGGGCGAGCTCGCCGAGGCGGGCGTCCACGTAGGCATCGTCGATGTCGATCTTCGCCGGCCCGCGCGCGCCGGCGTCGAAGGAGATTTCCTCGAGCAGCTTCTCCAGCACGGTGTACAGGCGCCGGGCGCCGATGTTCTCGGTCTTCTCGTTGACCTGGAACGCGATCTCGGCGAGGCGGCGGATCGCCGGCGCGCGGAACTCCACCGCCAGCCCCTCGGTCGCCAGCAGCGCCTGGTACTGCTTGACCTGGCTCGCGTCGGTGCCGACGAGGATGCGCTCGAAATCCTCCACCGATAGCGAGTCGAGCTCGACGCGGATCGGGAAGCGCCCCTGCAGCTCCGGGATCAGGTCCGAGGGCTTGGAGAGGTGGAAGGCGCCCGAGGCGATGAACAGGATGTGGTCGGTCTTCACCATGCCGTAGCGCGTCGACACGGTGGTGCCCTCGACGAGCGGCAGCAGGTCGCGCTGCACGCCCTGGCGCGACACGTCCGCGCCCTGCATCTCGCTGCGGCTCGCGATCTTGTCGATCTCGTCGAGGAACACGATGCCGTTCTGCTCGGCGTTGGCCACCGCCTGCGCCTTCAGCTCCTCGTCGTTCACCAGGCGCGCGGCTTCCTCCTCCGTCAGCGCGCGCATCGCCTCGCGGATCTTCAGGCGGCGCAGGCGCTTCCTGCCGCCGCCGAGGTTGGAGATCATGCCCTGGATCTGCGTCGTCAGCTCCTCCATCCCGGGCGGGGCCAGGATCTCCATCTGCTGCGGCGCGACCGCGACCTCGACGTCGATCTCCTTGTCGTCGAGCTCGCCCTCGCGCAGGCGCTTCCTGAACTTCTGGCGCGTCGGGTTTTCCTCTCCCGCCTTCTCGGTAAAGCCGACCAGGACGTCGAGGATCCGGTCCTCCGCCGCTTCCTCCGCCCGGGTGCGGACCTTGCGCATCGCCTGCTCGCGCGTCTGCTTGATGCTGATCTCGACCAGGTCGCGCACGATGGTGTCGACGTCCCGGCCGACGTAGCCGACTTCGGTGAACTTGGTCGCCTCGACCTTGATGAACGGCGCGTCGGCGAGCCGGGCAAGGCGGCGGGCAATCTCGGTCTTGCCCACGCCCGTGGGCCCGATCATCAGGATGTTCTTCGGCGTGATCTCGTGGCGCAGCGGCTCGACCACCTGCTGGCGGCGCCAGCGGTTGCGCATCGCGATGGCGACCGCGCGCTTCGCCCGGCCCTGCCCGACGATGAACTTGTCCAGCTCGTGGACGATCTCCTGCGGGGTCATGCTGCTCATGGGATGCGCATCACTCCAGAACCTCGATCGACCTCTGGTGATTCGTGTAGATGCAGATGTCGGCGGCGATGCCGAGCGCCTTGTCGACGATGTCCTTCGGCCCGAGCGCGGTGTTCTCGAATAGCGCGCGCGCCGCGCTCTGCGCGTAGGGGCCGCCGGAGCCGATGGCGACGATGCCCAGCTCCGGCTCGAGCACGTCGCCCATTCCCGTGATGATCAGCGAGCGCTCGCGGTCAGCCACCGCGAGCATCGCCTCCAGGCGGCGCAGGATCCGGTCGGTGCGCCAGTCCTTGGCGAGCTCCACCGCCGAGCGCAGCAGGTTGCCCTGGTGCTTGTCGAGCTTTCCCTCGAAGCGCTCGAAGAGCGTGAAGGCGTCCGCCGTGCCGCCGGCAAACCCGGCGAGGATCTTGTCGTGGTGCAGGCGGCGGATCTTCTTCGCGCCGCCCTTGACGACGACGTTGCCGAGCGTCACCTGCCCGTCGCCGCCGAGCGCGACGCTCGCGCCGCGGCGAACGGAAAGGATGGTGGTGCCGTGGAATTGTTCCATGGAAGAAAGCGCAAGCCGGGACCCCTATTATTAGAACGAAGCGCGCAGTCCCGCAAGCACGCCGCGCCCGGGCAGCGGCGCGATGTCCTTGAGGAACGACACATGGTTCCGGGCTTCCCGATCGAACAGGTTGTTGACGCGCACGAACGCATGCAGGGCGACCGTCTCGAGCTTGAAGGTGTAGCCGAGCGAGGCGTTCACCAGCGTGTAGCCGTCGGTCGGCAGCTCGTTCGGCGAAACGTCATCCTGGGCGCGCGCGTGGGCCACGTCCGCCCCGGCGTTCCACTGGCCCAGCGCGTACTCGAGTCCCGTCGTCAAGCGCAGCGGGGGAATGCGCGGCAGCGGCTGGCCCCTCGAGCGATCCACGGCCTTGACGTAGTCGCCCTTCAGCACGAGGTCCAGCGCCCCGGTCCGCTCGTAGATTCGAAAGCGCCCTTGCGCTTCCAGGCCCCGGAACCACGCCGGCACACCCAAGTACACCAGCTCGGGAAGGACTTCTCCATCGTCGGTGGTGCGCGTATTGCCGCTGGCGAACGGTGCAAGGAAGTTGCTGAACCTCGTCTGATACACGGTCACGCTCGCCGCGTGCTTCGCGGTCCGCCACCGCAGGCCCAGGTCGAGCGAGCGCGAACGTTCTTTCTCGAACGCCGCGTTGCCGACCTCCCAGACGCCGGTCGCCGCGTGGGGCCCGTTGGCATAGAGCTCGTAGTACGTCGGCGCGCGCTGTGTGACTGACAGGTTCCCCGCGACGGCCCAGGCCTTGTTCAGGCGATAGAGCGCACCGAACGCGCCGGAGGTAGGATCGAAGCTGCGGCTCTGCGCTGGATCGAACTGCGGCGCTCCGGTGGACGCATCGATGTTGCCGCCCCCCTCGGACTTGACCCGCGCGGATTCGCGGCGTGCGCCGAACGACAGCTTCCAGGCGCCCGCCTCCATCTCTTCGTACAGGAACACGCCACGCACGCGCGTGTTGGTCTGAGGGACGAAGGCCTCGTCGCCCAGGGCGGAGAAGTCGAAGTCGTTGAAGCTGACCCCGACCACGCCCTTCAGGGGCCCGAGCCTCGCATGGCTCGCCTCAATGCGACCGTCGCTGCCTTTGTTCTTGAAGGTGGTACCGACGACGCCGTCGTCCAGCTCCTTGTGCTCGTAGTCGGTGCGGCCGGCCTTGAACTTCACGCCGGTGACGAACGTCTGCAGGTCGCGCAGCTCGCCGGCGAAGTCGGTGCGCTCGCTCTCCATGTCGATGCGCACCGTGGGCTCGGGGATCGCGCCGTATTCCGAGCGGAAGACACCGTGCGACAGGCCGATGTAGCCGCGGTCGAACGTGAAGGAGGCCCCCAGCGTTCCGCCGTTCGACTCCGCGCTGCTGTTCTCGAGGGAGAACCGCGGCGTGCGCAGATTGTCCGCGCGCCGCGCGAAGCCATCACCGTGGATGGCCAGGCGTCCGTTGCCGGCCTCCACCAGCGCGCCGAAGCTGCGCTCGTCGTCCGGGCCGCCGAGCCGCGGCTCGGCGCGACCGGTTACGCCATGCAGCGGCCGCTGCGGGATGCGGTTGTCGATGGCGTTGACAACGCCCCCGACCGCGTTGCCGCCGTAGAGCACGGCGGCGGGTCCGCGCACGACCTCGATGCGCTCCGCGACCAGCGGGTCGTAGGGCACGGCGTGGTCGAAGGACAGGGAGGATGCGTCATGGATCTCGCCGCCGTTCTGCATGATCCGGATCCGGTCCGCGTCCAGGCCGCGGATCACCGGCCGGCCTACATTCGGGCCGAAATACGTGGAGCTGACGCCCGGCAGGCCTTCGAGCGTTTCGCCGATGGAGCTCCTTCGCTTCAGGACAAGCGAGCGCCCCTCGAGCGCGTCGCCGGGCGGCACCAGCTCGAACAGGCTGCTGCCGAAGGGCGTACCGGTCACGACTACGGCATCCTGCGCGGCGGCCGCGCAAGGCAATGCGAACACGCCCGCGATCGCGCGGGCGAGCAGGTGCTTCTTCATGGACTTCTCCTCTGATTGTGAGTCCGCGCGGCGGTCGCCGGCGTGGTCGATCAGAGAAGCGCGGGAGGACCCTGCGAAAGGAAGGGGGGCGGATCGGCCCGGCGGAGCCGCCCGGCGATGAAGCTGACGTGCCGCTGCTCGATAGCGAGCGCGGCAACCGCGAATCCCTCTTGCACTGCGCAAGCCGTCAGCGCCGAAAGGGCATCGCAGAGCGCTGCCGAGGGATCGGACGAGTCTTCGCCGCCGTGGTGGTCGTGATCGCGGTCGTGGCGATCGCCGACGTGAACGAGATGGCCATGCTCGTCGACGTGCTCGAGCGGATGGACAAGCGCCGACTGCCACCCGGCCAGCAGGGCGAGGACGAGGAGAAGCCTCGCGAGCACCAGGCGCGTCACCGAGAGGCTAGTTGGCCTGGACGGCGTCGACGATGCGGTAGAAGACGCCGGTCGGGTCGTCCTTCAGCACCGCGAGCTTGCCGGTCATGACGACCGGCTCGAAGGTGTACTTCACCGGCTTCTTCGTCTTGATCTCGACCAGGCTCTCCGGCCCGCCGGGCATGCAGAACGAGCAGCTCGTCGGCATCGCGGAGAGGACGAAGTGGGTCTGCCGGTCGCCCATCTCGAGCGGCATCATGAACCCCTGGATCTTCACTTCCTTCTTGTCCAGCGCCGTGACGTTGCTGGAGAACTGCGGCAGGAAGCGGTCCTTCTGCTTGATCAGCTCGACTTGCGCGAGCGTCTTCCAGGACACGACGTCCTTGCGATCGGGCAGCTGCGGTACCGGAGTCGCGGACGCGCCGGCCGGGGGCTGGTGCTGCGCGAGCGCGGGGGCGGCGAGGAGAAGGAGCGCGAAAAGAAGTCGGTTCATGGGTCAGTGCCTGTGCTTCATCCCGCAGTATTTGCCGATTCCCAGGCCTTTGCAATCCTGCCGCAGCTTGTCCTGGCATTCTTTCTCGGTCTTTCCGGCTTCCAGGCACTTGGCAGCGGCCTCGTGCACCGCAGCGAGCGCGCGGTGGCGCTTCGCATCTTCCTGCCGCTCCTTGTCGCCGTGCGGCTGTCCCCAGGCAGCGCCGCTCAATCCCAGGCCCAGTGCCGCGACCATCGCAATTGTCTTCATGTCCCGTCTCCTGTCGCGTCGAGCATACCGGAGCTGTCAAGCGCCCCCGGAAGCGAGCGTTCTCGAGACGTCGGTGCGGTACGCCCGCCACGCGGGAATGGCCGCAGCAAGCACGCCGACCCCGAGGGCCGCGGCGACGACCGCGAGCTCCTCGCCCATGATCGCGAGCCCGGTCACCGCCGGCTGCTGCGCGCGCACCAGCCACGTGCCGAGCGCGGACGTGAACGCGTGCCCGAGCACCAGGCCCGCGAGCGCGCCGGCAAGCCCCAGGACCGCGCCTTCGGCGAGCAGCAAGCCGAACAGCTTGCCAGGCGAGGCGCCCAGGGTACGCATGACGG
>CBDDRX010000043.1:0-20657 GCA_965233165.1 uncultured bacterium
CAGCGCGCGCTCGACATCGCCGGCTTGCAGCAGGAGCTGGCGCGCGTCGGCTACATCGCCGAGCCGAGCCTCGTGGCGGCGCTGCTGCTGATGCGCGACCTCGCCCGCCCGCTGCTCCTCGAGGGCGACGCCGGCGTGGGCAAGACCGAAGTCGCCAAGGCGCTCGCCGAGATTCACCGCACGCGCCTGATCCGGCTGCAGTGCTACGAAGGGCTCGACGCGCATTCCGCGATGTACGAATGGAACTACCAGCGGCAGCTCCTCGCCATCAAGCTGCTCGAGCACGACGGGGGCTCGGGCGCGAAGGACCTCGCGCAGCGCGAGCAGGACATCTTCTCCGAGCGCTACCTGCTCAAGCGCCCGCTGCTCGAGGCGATCTCGGGCGAGCGTCCACCGGTGCTGCTGATCGACGAGGTCGACCGCGCCGACGCGGCCTTCGAGGCCTACCTGCTCGAGCTGCTGTCGGACTTCCAGATCACGATCCCCGAGCTGGGCACCGTGCGCGCCACCAGCCGCCCGCTGGTGGTGATCACGTCCAACGGCACGCGCGAGCTGTCCGATGCATTGCGGCGGCGCTGCCTGTACCAGTACATCGACTATCCCGACTACGAGAAGGAGCTCGCCATCGTGCGCAAGAAGGCGCCGGAGGCCGAGGCGAAGCTGGCGCAGCAGATCGTCGCCTTCGTGCAGGCCGTGCGGCGCATGGAGCTGCAGAAAAAGCCCGGCGTCGCCGAGACGCTCGACTGGACCGCGGCGCTGTTGCGCCTGGGAATCTCCACCATCGACATCGACGGCGCCGAACGTATCATGGACACGCTCAGCGCCCTGATCAAGACGCGCGACGACCGCGTCGCCTTCCCCCGCGAGGTGGTCGCGCGCCTCGCCGCGGCGAGCTGAGCATGAGCGCAGCGCTGGCAGAGAGGGCCGCGGAGCGCCTGGCCAGGTTTCCGGGCTTCCTGCGCGCCAACGGCTTCGGCACGGCCGGCGGCGACGCCGTGCAGGCATTGCGTACAGCGGAGCGCACCGGCGTGCTCGACCGGGACGTGCTGCGCTGGAGCCTCAAGGCGCTGCTTTGCGGCCGCGGCGACGAATGGCAGCGCTTCGACGAGCTGTTCGACGCCTGGTTCCTGCCCGCCAACCGCTGGCAGCGTCCCGAACGGCGCGAGGCCGCGGACGGCGCGCAAAGCGACGCTCATCCCGGAGGCTCCCGCGAAGGCGCCAAGGCCGACGACGAGGACTTGCGCCCGCGCCGCGCCGCGAGCCGGGAGGAAGTGCTTTCCTCGGCAGACTTCAGCGCGCTCGCCGAGCGCGAGCACGCCCTCGAGATCGAGGCGCTGATGCGGCGCCTCGCGCGGCAGCTGAAACAGATCCGCCTGCGCCGCCAGGCGCGCGCGCGCCGCGGGCGGCGCATCGACCTGCCGGGCACGATCCGGCGCAGCGTGGCGAGCGGCGGCACGCCGTTCCACCTGCTGTGGCGCAACCCGCGCAGCGAGCGCCCGCGGCTGGTGCTGCTGATCGACGTCAGCCGCTCGATGGCGCTGTACAGCTTCTTCTACCTGCGCCTGGCGCGCGCGCTCGCCAACGAGCTCGGCGACGTGCACAGCTTCATTTTCCACACGCGCGTGACCGAGGTGTCGCAGGCGCTGCACGATGCCGACCCCTGGCGGGCACAGGAGCGGCTGCACCTCATCGCTCAGGGCTGGGCGGGCGGCACGCGCATCGGCGAGAGCATCGCGCAATTCAACCGCGAGCATGCGCCGCGCGTGGTGCATGGGCGCACCGCCGTGCTGGTGCTGAGCGATGGCTACGACACCGGCGAGCCGCAGCAGCTCTCCGACGGGCTGGCGCAATTGCGGCGCCGCGCGCGCCGCCTCGTCTGGATCAATCCGCTCAGCAACCGTCCGGGCTACGCGCCGACCTGCCAGGGCATGCAGGCGGCGATGCCGCATCTCGACCTGCTCGCGCCGGGCGGCGACCTGGCGAGCCTGCGCTCGGTGCTGCCCAACCTGATCGAAACCCTCCATTGAAGAACGGAGCCTGAACATGGGGTGCCCCTACAAGGCCAACGGTCTCTACAGCCGGATGTCGGTGGGCGCGGTTCTGCTCGCCGCGGGCGCCGGCTCGCGCGTGGGCGGAAGGCCGAAGGCGCTGCTCGAGCTTGGCGGCGTGCCGCTGGTGCTGCGCCAGCTCATCGCGCTCTCGGGCGCGGGGGTGGACGAGGTCACCGTCGTGCTCGGCCATCATGGCGACGCCATCGAGGCCGCGGTGCGGCCGTTCCCGATCACGCTGGTGAGGAATCCCTCGCCCGACGACGGGCAGGCGTCGTCGGTGCGCCTCGGGCTCGCTGCGCTGTCGCCGAGGCTCGACGCGGTGATCGTCGCGCTCGCCGACCAGCCGCTGATCGACGCGCAGGACATCGTCGCCCTGATCGGCGCCTACCGGAAGCGCGGCGAGGCGTCCATGGTGGTGCCGCGGGTGCAGCGCGCCGGCGGCGAGGCCGTGCCGGGCAATCCGGTGATGTTCGACGCCGCGCTGCGCGAGGAGTGGCTCGCGGGCGGCGCGGGGCTCGCCTGCCGCAAGTGGCGCGAGCGAAACCCGGGACGCGTGCACTGGATGGACACCGAGAACCAGCGCTACAGCGTGGACATCGACACGCCCGAGGACCTCGAGAAATTTGCGGCCAGCACCGGGCATCGGCTCGTCTGGCCGGCGGCCTACGCGCAGGAAGCGGTGGCGTGATCGACGCCGCTGCCTCGATCCGCTGGCGCCTGATGCTGGCGCGCGCCTGCGCCTGGGCGCTGCTGGTCGCGGGCTGGATCGGCATCGGCAGCTTCGCGCATCTGCTCGCGCCGTCGGCGAGCAGCGGCTTCGCGCTGGTCGCGCTCTGGCTGTTCGCACTGGGCGCCGCCGCCGCGGTGGCGACGCGCGGCGGCATGTGGCAGGCGGCGCAGCGCGGCGCGCTCTGCGCAGGCGCCGCCGCCACGGCTGGCGGACTCTGGTGGCTCATCCATGGCGGGGGATTGGCCGCGCTGCTGCTCGCGCTGGCCGGCTGGGCCGCATTGGCCGCAATCGCTTCGGGCGTGGTCCGCAGCCTGCGCATCACGCAGGCCGCGGCGCCGAAGCCGCCCATCGTTCCCGCGAGCCTGGGCGCAGTAGCGGCCGCGTTGGTCCTCGGCGACATTGGCGACCTGCCGGCGCTCGCCCTGCGCCTGATGGCATTCGTGATTGCCGTGAGCCTGGCCCTCCTCCTCGTGCAGACCCGCGTCAGCACCGGCGCAGCGAAGCAAGGCTGCCGCGCGGGACTGTTCGATTGCTCGCTGCCCTCGTGGCCGGCGGGTGCCTGGAGCAACATCATGCAGTGGCCGACCTTGATCGCCGGGCTGGTGATGCTGCCGACCATGGCGGCGCTGCCGCTGATGGCGGAGTGGTGCCGGGTGGATGACGTGGCGCCGCAGACGATGGTGCTTTGGCACTTGGCCGCCATGTTCGGGCCTGCGCTGGTCCTTCGCCGATGGATCGCACAGTGGTCGACGCGCACCCTCGCGTCCGCATGCGCGGCGTTGCTCGCGCTTGGCGCGGCGGCGGCTTTGTGGGCCTCCTCGCCGCTCAATCTGCTGGGGGTGGCCGTTGCGCAGGGCGCCGCCTGGGGCATCGCCTGGTGCGGCCAATTGTGGGCGCCCGAGCGGCGGGGACGGCAGGGCGCATCCCCGCTGCAGGCCGCTGTCGGCTATGCCGTGCTGACTCTTGCGTTCGGCGTGCTGGTCGATCTCGCCGGGGCGCGCGGTGTCGTCCTCGTGCACGCCTTCTTCGGCATCGCCGCCGCGCTGGCTTGGCTGATCGCGGATGCGGCGCGCCTCTGGTTTCGAAGACCGACCGCGCGGGGCGATGGGCTCGCCAGCCGCCGGCTGCCTTGACGGCGGTGCGGGAGCCCGTCGGCCTGCTGGGCCAGGGTTTTTCTGTCCCGCGTCCGGATAGGGCGTATAACGCGGGGTGCCTTCCACTTCCCTCGGTTCCAGGCAGCCCGCGGTCATGGCCGCGATCGTCACCACGCTGCTGTGGCTGCCGTTCGGGGCGCTTCTCGCGCTGCTCGCCTACGGCCTGTTCGGCATTTCCCTGGACGCTTTCCTCACCTTGGGCCATTCGCTGCCGCACCCGAGCGTCGGCCTGGTCGCGTGGTGGGCGATCGGCTTCGTGCCGGCCCTGGTCTACTCGATACTGATTTTGGCGCACGACTGAGGCACACTTGCGCCTCGACCTGAGGAGGTTGGTGATGCGCTTCGTTGCTTCGCTTCTTGCCCTGCTCAGCTCTGCCGCGCTCGCGCAGGGCTACCCCGGCAAGCCGATCAAGATCATGGTGGGATACGCGCCAGGCGGCTCGGCCGAGGCGGGCGCGCGGCCGCTCTCGCGCGCGCTCGAGCCGATTCTCGGCCAGCCGCTCATCATGGAGTACCGGCCCGGGGCCGCGGGTGGCGTGGCAATGGAAGCCGCGGCGAAGCTGCCGGCCGACGGCTATACCCTGTACTACTACGACAGCGGGCCGCTCACGATCGCGCCGCATCTCACGAAGGTCGGCTACGACATCCTCCAGTCGTTCACGCACCTCGGGCACATCTGCGGCAGCGGCAGCATGCTGGTCGTGCATCCGGCCACGCCCTTCCGCACCGTGCAGGACGTGATCGAGGCGTCGAAGCGCGAACCCAGCAAGTGGAGCTATGGCACCTCGGGCGTCGGCGGGCCGCACCATCTGTCGGGCGAGTACTTCAAGAACGTGACGGGCGCGCAGCTGCTCCATATTCCCTACAAGGGCGGCGGCCCGGCGATGACCGACCTCATGGGCGGGCAGGTGCCGATGCTCTTCTCTTCGCTCGGGCCTGCCGTCGGTGCGGTGAAGAGCGGCAAGATCCGCGCGATCGCCGTCACCTCGCCGAAGCGCGCCGCCGCGTTCCCCGAGGTGCCCACGATGGACGAGGTGGGCCTCAAGGGCTTCGACTCGACCGCCTGGTACGGCCTGCTCGGTCTGGCCGGCCTGCCGCAGGAAGTGGTGACGCGCTGGAGCCAGGCGCTTGCCAAGGTGAGCCAGGACAAGGCGGCGATGGACATGATCAATGCGACCGGCTGCGACGTCGAGATCCTCCCGCCCGCGCAAACGGTGGAGAAGATCAAGGCCGATGCCGCGAAGTGGGGCGGCGTCGTGCGGGACGCCAAGATCAGGGCCGAGTAGGCGCGAAGAAGCTGTATTCGGCGGAGTAATCCGAGCGGGCGCCTTGCCCGATCGAATCCGCCGTGCAGCGCCTGGACGGCGCAACGCCGCCGGTTGCGTTGGTGCGGCGGATGAAGGCGACGGCGGTGAACTCACCCTTCTTGCCGGAGGGCGTGACCTTCCAGAGCTGGTCCTGCAGCTTTCCGGGGCCGCCCGACACGGCTCCGGCGAGACTGCCGGTGAGCATGCTGCCGTCGCGGTGCGCCCACGTCGGGCCTTCATAGAGCCGTCCCACCCGCCAGCCGGTCCAGTGGCGCAGGGCCGCGTCGGGCGCGCTCACCGTCCACATGTAGGCGCCGGCCATGCCCGCGCGGGCCCGGCATTCGTAGTTGATCGTGCCCTTCGCCTCCAGGGTCATTGCTCGTTCGTGGCCGGGCGGCACGGCGACCGCATTGGCCGATTGCGGTGGAGCGACGGCCTCCGGCAATAGCGTACATGCCGAAGCGAGAAAGGCTAGAAGGCATGTGCAGCGTCGCATTCCACGGCGAGCTGCAAAGTGCGTTCCTAAATGAAAACGCCCCGATCGACTCGGGGCGTTTTGGTGCTGCGGTAAGGCAGCCGGCCTGAAGTGCTAGGCCAGGCTCCTGGAACTGCTGCGGGTAGATCCCGTGGAGCCTTGCCGGCCGGTGGTGCCTTGGTCGTATCTCACTGGATCACCTCCTTTCAAAGTTGCCAGCCCGTAGTGTAGCAATTCCGGGTCAGGATTTCGTGGCCTGCGCATCGAGCGCCTCGGCGAGCGCGGCGGCCGCGGTCGCGGCGGCGACGCGGCCGTCCCCCATCTGGCTCTCGGCCACCCCGTGCAGCGCCGCGGCGAGCTTCTTGCGATCCTCGTTCGTCCACTGCGGCGCCTTCATGAGCTCCGGCACGATGACCGCCATCAGCCAGGTCACTTCCCGGATCGCGCCCCGGATCCGCGTGTCGATCAGCTCGTGCGCTTCGGCCCTGGACATGCCCTGCCTGCTTTGTGCCATCTCGGTGTCTCCGCCGCTAGAGGGATGCGCCATTGTAGAGAGGTAGACTTCGCCGGTTATGACACGCGTCCTTGGCTTCCTTCTTGCAGTGCTGGCGAGCTTCGCGGCTTGCGCGCAGATCCCGGCAGTCGCGACGCGCGACGGCGTGCCGACGCTCGCGCCGGTGCTGGCGCGGGTGACCCCGGCCGTGGTGAACATCGCGGTCCTGCAGGGCAGCCCCGAGGACCAGAACCCGATGCTGCGCGACCCGTTCTTCCGCCGCTTCTTCGGCCTTCCCGACGGCCAGCAGGTCCCGCAGATCGCCGCGGGCTCGGGCGTGATCGTCGATGCGAAGAACGGCTACGTCATCACGAACGCCCACGTGGTGAAGGACGCGCGCGAGGTCGCGGTGACGCTGAAGGACACGCGGCGCCTGCCCGCGCAGGTGGTGGGCGCCGACGCCGGCACCGACATCGCGCTGCTCAAGATCGACCCCAAGGGCCTGGTCGACGTGAAGTGGGGCGATTCGGATGCGCTGCAGGTGGGCGACTTCGTCCTCGCCATCGGCAACCCCTTCGGGATCGGCCAGACGGTCACTTCCGGCATCGTCTCGGCGCTCGGGCGCAGCGGCCTCTCGGTGGAGGGCTACGAGCACTTCATCCAGACCGACGCCTCGATCAACCCGGGCAATTCCGGCGGCGCGCTGATCGACCTGAAGGGCGAGCTGGTCGGGATCAACTCGGCGATCATCGGCCCCTCGGGAGGCAACGTCGGCATCGGCTTCGCCGTGCCGGCGGTCATCGCGCAGGCGGTCATGGGCCAGCTCATCCGCTTCGGCGAAGTGAAGCGCGGGCGCCTCGGCATCGTCATGGAGGATGTTCCCGGAGTCGAGGGCGCGCGCATCGCCGAGGTCGCGGCGGGCTCGCCCGGCGCACAGGCGGGCTTGCGCGTCGGCGACGTCGTCTCCGCGCTCAATGGCCGCCCGGTGCGCGGCGCGGCTGAGCTGCGCGCGCGTCTGGGCGTCGTTGCGGCGGGCGAAACGGTCGACCTGCACGTGCAGCGCGGCAAGGAGACGCGGGCGCTCAAGGCCCGCATCGGCGAGCTCGCCCCCGGGCAGGTGGCCGGGGGGCAGTCGATCGGCGAGCTCCCGGGCGCCTCCTTCGCGAGCGCAACGCGCGGCCGCAGCAAGGCGGTGCTCGTCACCGGAGTCGAGGCCGGCTCGCCGGCGTTCCAGCACGGGTTGCGCCCCGGGGACGTCGTGATCGGGGTCAATCAGCGCCGCGTGACCTCCGTTCAGGAGCTTGCAAGGCAGCTTCGCCAGGCGGGCCGTGTCGCGCTGAACGTCGTGCGCGGCGAATCCCAGCTCGCCATCCCGATCAAGTAAAACCTACTCCCGGACGCGCGAGATCTTCTTGACGTCGGGCAGGCGGCGCAGCGCGCGCATGACGCGCGCCAGGTGCTGCCGGTTCTTCACCTCCAGGACGAAGTGCATGGTGGTGAAGAGGGAGCGGTCTTCCTCCATCGTGATGGAGTCGATGTTGGACCCCGCCTCGGCGATCTCCGAGGCGACCTTCGCCAGCACGCCGCGCTGGTTCTCGACGAAGACGTCGATGCCGGCCTGGAAGAGGCGCGCGGTGCGCGGGTCCCACTCGACGTCGATCCACTGGTCGGGCTCGTTCTTGCGCGAGCGAACGATGCTGCCGCAATCCGAGCCGTGCACCACCAGGCCCTGGCCCTTCTTGATCGAGCCGACGATCGCGTCGCCCGGAATCGGCCGGCAGCAGGTGGCGAGCTGCACCGCCATCCCTTCCGTGCCGCGGATCGTGATGCTGCCGGTGAGCGGGGATTCCTCCCGGGACTCGCTGCCTCTGAGCAGCTGCCGGGCCACCACGGCCGGCAGCCGCTTGCCCAGGCCGATGTCGGCGAGCATCTCGTGCTTCGAGCGCGCGCCGCCGTCGCGCACGACGCGCTCCCAGCCCGGCTCCTCGATCTCGGCGAGCGAGCTCCTGAGCCCGCGCAGCGCCTGGTCGAGCAGGCGCTCCCCCAGCCCGGCCGACTCCTCGTACTGCATGGTCTTCAGGAAATGGCGGATGTTGGAGCGCGCCTTGCCCGTGCGCACGTACTGCAGCCAGCCGGGGTTCGGCTTGGCGTGGCTGGCGGTGATGATCTCGACGCGGTCGCCGTTGCGCAGCTCGCTGCGCAACGGGACGAGCTCGCCGTTCACCTTGGCCGCGACGCAGCGGTTGCCGATGTCGGTGTGCACGGCGTAGGCGAAGTCGACCGCGGTGGCGCCGCGCGGGAGGGAGAGGATCTTGCCCTTCGGCGTGAAGACGTACACCTCGTCGGGGAAAAGATCGACCTTCACGTGCTCGAGGAACTCGTGCGGGTCGCCCGACTGGTGCTGGATCTCGAGCAGCGACTGCAGCCAGCGGTGCGTCTGCTTCTGCAGGTCGGAGAGCTTGTCGGTGTCGTCCTTGTAGATCCAGTGCGAGGCGACGCCGGACTCGGCGAGCCGGTGCATCTGCTCGGTGCGGATCTGCACCTCCACCGGCACGCCGTACGGGCCGATCAGGTCGGTGTGGATCGACTGGTAGCCGTTGCCCTTCGGGATCGCGATGTAGTCCTTGAACTTGCCCGGAATCGGCTTGTAGAGCCCATGCAGGGTGCCCAGGGCGAGGTAGCAGCTGGGCACGTCCGCGACGATCACGCGGCAGCCGAAGATGTCGTGCACCTCGGAGAAGCTGGGGCGCTTCTCGATCATCTTGCGGTAGGTCGAGTAGACGTGCTTCTCGCGGCCCTGCACGCTGGCGCTGATGCCGCCTTCCGCGAGCTTCTTCTTCATGGCCTCCAGGGTGCGGCCGATCATCTCGCGGCGGTTGCCGCGCGCCGCCTTGGTCGCCTTCGCGAGCACCTTGTAGCGCAGCGGGAACATGTGCGAGAACGCGAGCTCCTGGAGCTCGTGGTAGAGCATGTTCAGGCCGAGGCGGTTGGCGATCGGCGCGTAGATCTCCATCGTCTCGCGCGCCACGCGCCGCCGCTTCGCCGGCGCCACCGCGCCCAGGGTGCGCATGTTGTGCAGCCGGTCGGCAAGCTTGATCAGGATGACGCGGACGTCGCGCGCCATCGCGAGCAGCATCTTGCGGAAGTTCTCCGCCTGCGCGTCGGCGGCGGACTGGAACTCGATCTTGTCCAGCTTGGAGACGCCGTCGACGAGCTCCGCCACCGGCTTGCCGAAAGCGTCCGAGATCTCGTCCTTGGTGACCTTGGTGTCCTCCGTGACGTCGTGCAGCAGCGCCGCCATCAGCGTCTGGCCGTCCAGGTGCCACTCGGCAAGGATCTCCGCGACCGCGAGCGGGTGGGAGATGTAGGGGTCGCCGGACTGCCGGGTCTGGCCGGCGTGCGCGGCCTCGGAGAAGCGGTAGGCGTCGGCCAGGCGCGCGACGTCCTTGGGCTTCAGGTAGCCGAAGCGAACCGGGTCGAGATGCGGATCTCGGAGGGGAGCTGCCGCTGCCATCCTGAGAGGGTAACTCCAAACCCCCTCAGGAACGCAGGCTTAGAGCGTGGGCGCCGAGGGCGGCGTGGGGTTCTTCTTGAGGACTTCGGTGCCGATCTTGCCGCTGGCGATCTCGCGCAGCGCGATCACCGTGCTCTTGTCGCGGTTCGGCTCCACCAGCGGCGACGCACCCGACCCGAGCTGGCGCGCGCGGTAGGTCGCGGCGAGGGTGAGGTGGAAGCGGTTCGGGATTCTCTTCAGGCAATCGTCAACGGTGATCCGGGCCATGCGTCGCTCTCAGTCTTGGATGCGTTCTCTGCGGATGATCTCCGCCAGCTCGTGCTTGGCGGCTTCGAAGTCTTTGTTAATTATAGCGTATTGGAACTCGTCGCGATGCGCGAGCTCTTCCCGGGCGTTCTCGAGGCGCTTGCGGATGACGGCATCGGAGTCCTGCGCCCGCCCGCGCAGGCGGCGCTCCAGCTCTTCGAGCGAAGGCGGCAGGATGAAGATGCCGACCGCGTCGGGGTAGAGGCGGCGCACCTGCTGGGCGCCTTGCCAGTCGATCTCGAGGATCAGGTCGTCGCCGCGCGCGAGCCCGTCGAGGATCACGCGCTTCGACGTCCCGTACCGGTGGCCATGCACCTCTGCGCTTTCCAGGAACTCGCCGCGCCCGCGCATCGCGAGGAACTCGGGATCGGCGACGAAGTGGTAGTCGACGCCGTTCTTCTCGCCCGGCCGAGGCGCGCGCGTCGTGTACGACACGGAGATCTTCAGGCTTGGGTCGTCCGCCATCACCGCGTCGATCAGCGAGGTCTTGCCCGCCCCGGACGGCGCGGTGATGACGAAGAGCCGGCCCGGCCGCGTTGCGCTACTCAATGTTCTGCACCTGCTCGCGCACCTGCTCGACCAGCAGCTTGAGCTCGAGCGCCGCATCGGAGACCGCGCCGCTCGCCGCCTTGGAGGCGAGCGTGTTCGCCTCGCGGTTGAGCTCCTGCGCGAGGAAGTCGAGGCGCTTTCCCGCGGCGCCTCCGGCCTTCAGCGCGCGCTCGACCTCCGAGAAGTGCGCGCGCAGGCGATCGATCTCCTCGCCGACGTCGGCCTTCGCCGCGAAGAGCGCGACCTCGGCACGGATGCGCTCGTCCTGGCCGGAGGCGAGCGCCTCGCGCAGGCGCTCCTCGATCTTCTTCTGGTAGGCCGCGATCGCCTGCGGGACGAGCGGGGCGACCGCATCGAGGCGCTGGCGCATCGCCGCGATGCGCTCGAGCACGGCGGCGGCGAGCTTGGCGCCCTCGCGGGCGCGCGCGGCGCGCAGCTCCTCGAGCGCCCGGCCGCAGAGCTCGAGCGCGAGCGCGCGCATCGCTTCGTCGTCGGCCTGCGCCTCGGACACGATGCCCGGCCAGCGCAGGATGTCGCCGACGCGCAGCGGCGCGGCGTCCGGGAACGCCTGCCTTGCCTGCTCGGCAAGCCCGCGCAGCCGGCCGAGCGCCTCGGCGTCGAGGCGCGCCGCGGCGCGTGCGGCGGCGCCTTCGTTCAGGAAGACGCGGCAATCGAGCTTGCCGCGCGCGACGCGTGCCACGATCGCCTCGCGCAGCGACGGCTCGAGCGCCCGCAGCTCCTCCGCGACCCGGAACTGCACGTCGAGGAAGCGCGAGTTCACGCAGCGAAGCTCGATGCTGAGCCGGCCGCGCGGCGATTCGGCCGCGGCCGCCGCGTAGCCCGTCATGCTTTGGATCATCTTGGACAAATCCTGTGGGATCATAGGGGAGAATGGCGACGCAAGCCAACCAGCCGCTCCCGGAAGGCACGCAGCTCGAGAATTATCGCGTGCTGCGCGTGCTGGCCTCGGGCGGCTTCTCGTTCGTCTACCTCGCGCACGACGAGCACGAGGTCCCCGTGGCGATCAAGGAGTACCTGCCTTCCACGCTCGCCCTGCGCACCAACGGCGCGCAGAGCCCGAAGGTACCCGAGGAGAATGCCGCGACGTTCCGCTACGGCATGAAATGCTTCTTCGAGGAAGGCCGGGCGCTCGCCGGCCTGGCGCACCCGAACGTGGTGCGGGTGCTCAACTTCTTCCGCGCCAACGAGACCGTCTACCTGGTGATGCGCTACGAGCGTGGCCGCACCCTGCAGCGGCACATCCAGAAGCGCACCGGGACGCTCCCCGAGGACTGGATTCGCAGGACGTTCGCCGAGCTGCTGAACGGGCTGCGCGAGGTGCATTCGAACAAGCTGCTGCACCTCGACATCAAGCCCGGCAACATCTACGTGCGCAACGACGGCACGCCGCTGCTCATCGATTTCGGCGCCGCGCGGCAGACGCTCTCCGCCGAAGGCGCGAGCCGCCTGCCGCCCACCTATACGCCGGGCTTCGCCTCGCCCGAGCAGCATGCCCGCAGCCAGGATCTCGGGCCGTGGAGCGACATCTATTCGGTCGGGGCGACGCTCTACGCCTGCCTGTCGGGCGCCGCGCCGCTCGCCGTGCCGCAGCGCGTCGAGAAGGACGCGCTCGTGCCGGCGCGCCGCCAGTGGGCCGGCAGGTATTCGGCGGATCTCCTCGACACGATCGACTGGTGCATGCGCCTGGACCACATGGAGCGGCCGCAGAGCGTATTCGCCCTGCAGAAGGCGCTGCTGGGCGAGAAGGAGCCGGAGCGCCGCGGCGAGCCGGTGCGCCGCCCGGTGCTCGACCAGCTGAAGGACGTGTTCCGCAGGAAGAAGCCGGCGGAGCGCCCGACATGAAGTTCGCCATCGCGCGCGAGACGCGCACCGGCACCCGGAAGTACAACCAGGACCGCATCGGCCACTGGTCGACGCCGGGCGCGCTGCTCATGGTCGTCGCCGACGGCATGGGCGGCCATTCGAACGGCGAGGTGGCCGCGCAGGTGACGGTGGACGTCCTCGGCCGGGCGTTCGCGCTGGAGGCGAAGCCGAAGCTCGCCGAGCCGGCGCGCTTCCTGCCGCGCCTGATCGCGGCCGCGCACGCGGGCATCATCCTCGAGGCGCAGCAGCGCAGGATGCGCGAGGCGCCGCGTACCGTGGTCGTCGCCTGCCTGGTGCAGGATGGCATCGCGCACTGGGCGCACACCGGCGACTGCCGCCTGTACCTGTTCCGCAACGGGCGCATCCATGCGCGCACGCGAGACCATTCGGTCGTGCAGCAGCTCGTCGACGAAGGGCGCATCCGCGAGGAAGCGGTGGCTTCCCACCCGGACCGCAACCGGCTGCTGCAGTGCCTGGGCGGCGTCCAGGCGCCGCGCATCGACGCGGCCTCCGAGCGCCTGGCGATGAACGACATCCTCCTCCTGTGCTCCGACGGCCTGTGGGGCCCGCTCACGCAGCGGCAGATGGCCCACGCGCTGGTCAACCGCGCGCTGCCGGTCGCGGTTCAGGAGCTCGCCGATCTCGCCGAGGCGCGCGCCGGCGGCGATTGCGACAACACCTCGGCGCTCGCGCTGCACTGGCAGGAGGAGCAGGTGCGCGCAGTGGACGACGGGCCGCGCACCGTGCCTTACGACGAGCTGCCGACCGACGTGCAGGACCTCACCGCCACCGACCCGGAGTTCCTGCGCATGTCGGACGAGGACGTCGAGAAGGCGATCGACGAGATCAAGGCGGCCTTGCGCAAGAACGCGCCGCAGCAGCGCTAGGAGAGAGCGAACGTCATGAGACCCAGCGGGAGAAAGCCCGGCGAGCTGCGCACGGTGCGCCTGCAGCGCCGCTTCACGAAGCATCCCGAGGGCTCGGTGCTCGTGGAGTTCGGCGACACGCGCGTGCTTTGCACGGCCTCGGTGGAAGAGCGCGTGCCGCCTTTCCTGCGCGACAGCGGCCGCGGCTGGGTGACTGCCGAGTACGGGATGCTGCCGCGCGCGACCAACACCCGCACCGACCGCGAGGCGGCCCGCGGCAAGCAGTCCGGCCGCACGCAGGAGATCCAGCGCCTGATCGGCCGCTCGCTGCGCGCGGTCGTCGACCTCGCTGCGCTCGGGCAGAGGACCATCCAGGTGGACTGCGACGTCCTGCAGGCGGACGGCGGCACGCGCACCGCGGCGATTACCGGCGCTTTCGTCGCGCTCCAGGACGCGATCGCCTTCCTCAAGGACAAGGGCCTCCTCGCCGCGAGCCCCGTCAAGGATTTCGTGGCCGCCATTTCCGTCGGCATCTACAACGGCACGCCGGTGCTCGACCTCGACTACGCGGAAGACTCCGCCTGCGGCACGGACATGAACGTCGTCATGACCGGCGGCGGCCGGTTCGTCGAAGTGCAGGGCACAGCCGAGGGCGAGCCGTTCTCGCGCGCCGAGGCCGACGCGCTGCTCGCGCTCGCCGAGCTCGGCATCGCCGAGCTGCTCGCGCACCAGAGACGGGCGCTGGGCGTGTGAGCTCGGCCGGGGACCCCGCGGACGCCGGCCTGCTCGACTACTATCGCCGCCGCGCGAAGGAATACGAGGCGATCTATGCCCGGCCCGAGCGCCAGGCGGATCTCGCCGAGCTGCGCAGCCTGATCGGCGGACGTTTCGAGGGCGCCCGGGTGCTGGAAGTCGCCTGCGGCACGGGCTACTGGACGCAGGTGATCGCCGGCGCGGCGAAGGAAGTCCTTGCGACCGACCTCGCCGACGAGCCGATGAGCATCGCGAAGACGAAGCGCTACGCGCGGCAGAATGTCGCGTTCTCGGCCGCGGATGCGTATGCCCTCGGCGAGCCGCTCGGCCGCTTCGATGCCGCCTTCGCCGGCTTCTGGTGGTCGCACGTGCCGCGCGAACGGGTGGCCGGGTTCCTCGCCTCGCTGCATGGGCGCCTGGCGGCGGGCGCGCGCGTGCTCCTGCTCGACAACCTGTATGTCGAAGGCAGCAGCACGCCGGTCGCCGGCATCGACGCCGCCGGCAACACCTACCAGATGCGCCGCCTCGGCGACGGAAGCCGCGTGCGGGTGCTCAAGAACTTCGTCAGCGAGGGGGAGCTGCGGGAACGCATCGGCCCGTTCGCCGCGGCGTTCCGCTTCACGGCGCTCCAGTACTACTGGCTCGCCGAGTACACGGTGCGATGAAGCAACTGGTGCTCGCCTCCGGCAATCCGGGAAAGGTGCGCGAGATCCGGGCGCTGCTCGATCCGCTCGGGATCGTGGTGGTCCCGCAAACCGAGCTGGGCATCGCGGAGGCGGACGAGCCGCACGAGACGTTCCTCGAGAACGCCCTCGCCAAGGCGCGGCATGCCGCCCGGGCCGCCGGGATGCCCGCGCTCGCGGACGACTCCGGGCTCTGCGTGGACGCGCTGGGCGGTGCTCCGGGCGTGCACTCGGCGTACTTCGCCGGGCGCGACGGCAGCCGCGAGGAGCGCGACGCGCGCAACAACGCGAAGCTCCTCGCCAGCCTGCGCGACCAGCGCGCCGCGCAATACCGTTGCGTGCTCGTCCTCGTGCGCGATGCCGACGATGCGCACCCGCTGGTCGCCGAAGCGGCCTGGCAAGGCGAGATTGCCCGCACGCCGCTCGGCCTGAACGGCTTCGGCTACGACCCGTACTTCTTCATCCCTGCACTCGGTCGGACCGCGGCCGAGCTCGCGCCCGAGCACAAGAACCGGATCAGCCACCGCGGCCAGGCGCTCGCGCGCCTCGCCGCCCTGCTGGAAGATGCACGCATCGATTGAGCGTCCCGGCCGGATCGCCCTTGCGGCGCTGCCCCCGCTCGCGCTCTATGTCCATATCCCCTGGTGCGTGCGCAAGTGCCCGTACTGCGATTTCAACTCGCATGAGCGGGCCGGCGCGCTGCCGGAGGGCGAATACGTCGAGCGCCTGATGCGCGACCTCGAAGCGATGCTGCCGTCGGTCTGGGGACGACGGCTCTCGAGCGTTTTCATCGGCGGGGGCACGCCGAGCCTGTTCTCGCCGGCGTCGATCGACCAGATCCTTTCGGGCGTGCGCGCGCGCCTGCCCCTGGAGCCCGAGGCGGAGGTCACGCTCGAAGCCAATCCGGGAACGGTGGAGGCGGCGCGCTTCGAGGGCTTCCGCCAGGCGGGGGTCAACCGGATCTCGGTGGGCGTGCAGAGCTTCGACGACGGCATGCTCAAGGCCCTGGGCCGCATCCACGGCGCGGAAGAGGCGCGCCGCGCGGTCGAAGCAGCGCTCGCTTCGTTCGCCAACGTGAACCTCGACCTGATGTACGGGCTGCCCGGCCAGAGCCTGGAGATGGCGCGCGCAGACCTCGCGCAGGGCATCGCGACCGGCGTGCAGCATCTCTCGGCCTACCAGCTCACGATCGAGCCCAACACCGTCTTCTACAGCAAGCCGCCGGCGCTACCCGAGCACGACTTGAGCGCAGACATGCAGATGCACCTGGAGAAGGACCTGCAAGCGGCCGGATTCGAGCACTACGAGACCTCGGCGTTCGCGCGCGCCGGCCACCGCAGCCGCCACAACCTGAACTACTGGCGCTTCGGCGACTACCTCGGCATCGGCGCCGGCGCCCACGGGAAGGTCAGCTTCCCCGATCGCATCACCCGCCACGCCCGCATCAAGCAGCCGCGCGAATACCTCGCCGCCGACGACACGCTCGCCGAGCAGAAGGAAATCCCGGTCGGGGAGCTCGGCTTCGAGTTCATGCTCAATGCGCTCCGGCTGACCGAAGGCTTCGAAGTAGCGCTCTTTACGGAGCGCACGGGCCTTCCTCTGCACATCCTTGAGAAATGCCTGCTGGAAGCGGAGCAGAAGGGCCTGCTCGAGCGCGACTGGCAGCGCATCCGCCCGACGCGCCGGGGCCGCCTGTTTCTCAACGACCTGATGGAAGCCTTCCTGCCGCCGCGCAACTAGGCCGGCGTTGTTGGTACTCCCCGACAAATTTTTCCTATGGCAAACAGCGCCCTGACCCGCGCACGCAACACTCGCGTCGCCGTAGCCCTACAAAATTCTCGGTGCATGGTGAGGCGCATCGCGCTAAGCCATTGATCTAGCGGGATCTTGAGGGATGGCACGGGTAGTGCTCGCAATGACAGCGAAGTCATACCAACTACAAATTGGGGAGTTGTCATGCTGCGTCCACACTCGACCCTGGATCACGTGCGCCGAACTTTCACCGCCTTGGCGCTGGCGTGCGCAACAGGTGCCGCTGCGCAATCTTTGCCGGCGCCGACTGCCGGCAAGCTGGAGATCTGGTTCAAGGCACCACTTTCCGGCCAGACCGTCTCCGGGGTGCTGCGTAACAGCAGCTGTTACGTGAAAGGATACAGCGCCTCTCGCGTGAGCTTTTTTCTCGATGGCAAGGCACTCAATACGGACTCCAACGTCGCCGACGGCATGTCATGCTCGCTCGACACGCGCCAGTTCCCGAACGGTCCGCACGCACTCCACGCGAAGGCCTATGACTCCGCCGGCCGCTCCTATCTTGAGCGCATCAGCATCAACATCCAAAACGCCCCGGTTACCCCGCCTGCGAACACGCCGCCGACTGTCTCCATCACGTCACCCACGGCGGGCCAATCCGTCACCGGGACGTTGAGCTATGGCGCCAACGCGATCGACAACGCAGGTGTCTCGCGCGTCGAGTTCCGTCTGGACGGCGCGCTGATCGCTAGCGACATGACCGCACCCTATAGCGGCAGCATCGCTGTTCCTGCGCCAGGTACGCATACCCTCACGGCGACTGCGTACGACGCCGCCGGGCTCAACAGCTCGACCAGCGTATCGTTTACGGTGCCCCAAGACACGCCGCCGGCGAACACGCCGCCCGTCGTCTCCATTGCTTCGCCGACCGATGGCCAGTCGGTTACCGGGATCCTGAATTACGCCGCCAATGCCACGGACAATCTCGGCGTCGCGCGTGTCGAGTTCAGGCTCAACGGGGCGCTCATCGCAAACGATACGGCGGGCCCGTTCTCCGGCAGCATTGCAGCACCCGCGGCCGGCACGCACACCCTGAGCGCGACGGCCTATGACGGGTCCGGCCTGAACACCACCAGTGCCGTGACCTTCACCGTTCCCCAAGGGGGCACGCCTACGCCGAGCGCGTGCAACCCGGGTAGCTCGGCAATCGCCGTGTCGGCGCAGCCGAGCCGAATCTCGGGCATCGCGCCACTTTCCGTCTTCTTCGACGCTTCGGCCACCACGGCAACTGCCACCACGCGGCCGTTTCATGACCTCGAGTACCGCTGGAACTTCGGCGACCCAGCTGGCGGAGCGGTATGGGCGTACGGAAGCGGCGCGGGCATTGCGAGCAACAACAGCAAGAACCTCGCGACCGGTCCCGTGGCTTCGCACGTGTTCGAGAGCCCGGGCACTTACAACGTTTGCGTTACGGTCACCGACGGCGCAAATACGGCGGCACGCCCTTTAACGATCACGGTCACCGCGCCCGACACCGCGCCCGAGTTTTCAGGGACGGCCACGCTCTGCGTGGACAGCCGCGCCCGACCAGCGGCCGGCGCCGACGGCTGCCCGGCGGGCTCCGCAACGCTGCAAAGCGCCGATTTCGACGCGGTCATCAACACCACCGCGCGCAACGGCAATGCGCACAAGCGCATCCTCTTCCGGCGCGGCAGTACGTTCACTAGCTCGACCGCAGCAGTGGTAAGCGCGAATGGACCGGGGCTCGTCGGAGCCTACGGTGCCACCGGCGCGAAGCCCTATATCAACGGCGCGAGCGCCAAAATGACCTTCGGCAACGTATCCAACCTGACCTTCGCCGATTGGCGGGTCATGGACCTGAGCTTCGACGGTCAGAACCAGACTTCCACGGGGCGCGCGGCGTTTGAGGCGACCGGACCATTCCGTCAGATGACTTTGCTACGAGTGGAAGCCAGGCGCTTCCTTCACGGCATGCTGCTGTCGAAATGGTTTCTCGACAATCAAGTCAATGCCGGCACGCCGTTTCGCGCACCGCTCTGGTCTGAGCTCGCGATAGTTGAATCCGTCATCGAAGACGTGCACGACTATGGCTTCCTTGGTGAGGTGAACCGATTCGCCATGCTGGGAAACCGGCTTAACGCCAGGACCACCACTACGGCATCCCAGAGCGTCGGCGGGCACTTAATGCGCCTCGGCTATACGAATAGCACGGTGATAAGCCACAACAACTTCGCGGGCGGTTCACCAGGCAACTCCCTCACCATCCGCGGCGTGCCTAATGGCGGTGACCGGACGATTCCCTCGAACGCATGGACGGAGAAAGTGGTAGTTTCCGACAATGTAATTGCAGGGGGTAACTCCGTGTGGTTCTTCACGATAAAGAGCGTGAACAACTCCATGGAGGCCCGTTTCCGCAACGTGCTGGTCGAGCGGAACTTGCTTGTGGCGACGCCACCGACCCTATCCATGCTGGTCACGGAAGCGGGCGAGCTGACCGTCCGGAACAACCTATGGAACCTCACCGGAGCTGCGGCGCCATCGGCAATCGTCCTCGAGAAAATGGCCCTGACGCCGGCTGGGGTCAACGCGAATATCTCCATCTACAACAACACGGCGTACAGCGGCACGACGGGATCCGGCAACTTCCGGCTGGTGGAGGTTCGCAGCGGCGCACCGGCAAACTTGCGTGTACGAAACAACCTGTCCTACACGCCGACCCTGACCGGTTCGCACCTCGCCGTGTGGGGCACACCCGGGCCCGGAGCCGTGCTCTCGCACAACACGGACGGCGTCGCGATTAGAAGCAATCCGGGCTTTGCCGGGGGCGCGCTGAACGGGCCGCAGATGTGGCGTGCCACCGGGGCAAGTGTGGTCGACCAGGGAACCCCGGTGCCGGTGCGCTCGGATTTCTTCCTCGCGCCGCGGACCGGGACGTACGACCTGGGTGCGATCAACCCCGTGCCGGAGCTGTAGTCCGGCGGAAGTACAGGTCGCGGATCGGGTGCCCGAGCCGGCGTCCGCGCGACTCGAACTTGGTCTCGGTGCGCATCACCAACCCCTCCTCGGCGCGCTCGAGGAGGGGTTGTTCGTTGAGGACGGCCTGGATGTGCTCGGCGTATTGCGGCCAGTCGGTCGCCGTGTGCAGGATCCCCCCGGGCGCGAGCTTGCGGGCGGCCAGGGCCGCGAAGTCGGGCTGCACAAGGCGACGCTTGTGGTGGCGCTTCTTCGGCCAGGGATCGGGGAAGAAGAGGTGGATCGCCGCGAGCGAGCCGTCGGCCACCATCTTCTCCAGCACCTCCATCGCGTCGTGGCGGATGATCCGCAGGTTGCGGATCTCCTGCGCGGCGATCCGGTTGAGCAGGCTTCCGACGCCCGGGCCGTGCACTTCCACGGCGACGAAATCGACCTCCGGATGGGCGAGGGCGATCGCTGCGGTCGATTCGCCCATCCCGGACCCGATCTCCAGCACGAGCGGAGCGTTCCGGGGGGACGAAAGCGCAGCGTCGGAGAAGGCGAGGCCGTACTTCGGGTAGAGCTCGTCCAGGGCGCGCTTCTGGGCGGGCGTGGTCCTGCCCTGGCGCAGGACGTAGCTCCGGATTCGCTGCGTCAAGCCGCCTTGGACTGGCTGGGGGTGATCGTGCCTTCGGTGGGCGACGACGGCGCCGCCGTGTAGAGCTTTTTCGGCATCCGGCCGGCGAGGAAGGCCTCGCGCCCGGCCTCGACCGCCTTCTTCATCGCGCGCGCCATCAGCACCGGGTCGCGCGCCGCGGCGATCGCGGTATTCATCAGCACCCCGTCGCAGCCGAGCTCCATGGCCACGGACGCATCGGAGGCCGTGCCGACGCCCGCGTCGACGATGACCGGCAGCTTCACGTTCTGGATCACGAGCTGCAGGTTCCAGGGATTGAGGATGCCCATGCCGGAGCCGATCAGCGAGGCGAGCGGCATGATGGCGACGCAGCCCAGGTCCTCCAGCATCTTCGCCTGGATCGGGTCGTCGGAGCAGTACACCATGACCTTGAAGCCTTCCTTCACCAGCGTCGCGGCGGCGCTCAGGGTCTCCGGCATGTTCGGGTAGAGCGTGTGCGGGTCGCCCAGCACCTCGAGCTTGACGAGGTCGTG
>CBDDRX010000044.1:0-43537 GCA_965233165.1 uncultured bacterium
TTCGGGGCGTAGCGCAGCCTGGTAGCGTACCTGCATGGGGTGCAGGTGGTCGCGAGTTCAAATCTCGCCGCCCCGACCAACACTTTCCTCCCAACTCCCGCAAGCCGTGTCCGGAGTCCTCGATTCGCCCAGCGTGCAGCGGGTCCGGCGCGCTCTCGCCGAAGCGGGCGTGACGAGCGACATCGTCGAGCTGCCGGGGGCGGCCCGCACCGCGAAGGCGGCCGCCGAGTTCCTGGGCTGCGAAGTCGCGCAGATCGCCAATTCCCTCGTGTTCAGGGCGCAGCGGAGCGCCGCCGCCGTCCTCGTGATGTCCTCCGGCGCGTTCCGCGTCGACGTCGAGCGGCTCTCCGCCGCGCTCGGCGAGCCGGCCGGCAAGGCCGATGCCGAATTCGTCCGCGAGCGCACCGGATTCGCGATCGGCGGCGTGCCGCCCGTCGGGCACCTCGCCCCGCTGCGCACCTTCGTCGAGGAGTCTCTCGCGGCCCATGCGCAGCTGTGGGCCGCCGCCGGCCATCCCCACACGGTGTTCCGCCTGAGCTATCGCGAGCTGCTGCGCATTACGGGCGGCACGCCGGTGAGCGCCGCCCTCAGCCAAAGCCCGTAGAATCCATGCGGTGCGGATTCTGGTGTCGAACGACGACGGGTATTTCTCGCCAGGCATCACGCTGCTCGCCGAAGCGCTTCGCCCGCTCGGGGAAGTCACGGTCGTCGCCCCGGAGCGCGACCGCTCCGGGGCCTCCAACTCGCTGACCCTCGACCGCCCGCTCACGGTGAAGCGGGCCGCCAACGGCTTCTTTTTCGTCAACGGCACCCCGACCGACTGCGTCCACATCGCGGTCACCGGGCTGCTCGACTGGACGCCCGACGTGGTCGTCTCCGGAGTAAACCTCGGCGCCAACATGGGGGACGACACGATCTACTCCGGCACGGTGGCCGCGGCCTCCGAAGGCTACCTGCTCGGCATTCCTTCGATCGCGCTCTCCCTCACCAGCAAGACCGGGACGCACTTCGAGAGCGCCATCGGCGTGGCGCTGCAGCTGGTCGCGCGCCTGCGCAAGGCGCCGTTCGGCGAGCCGGTCCTGCTCAACGTCAACGTCCCCGACCTGCCACCCGCGGAGCTGAAGGGCCAGGAGATCACCCGCCTGGGCCGCCGGCACAAGGCCGAGCCGGTGATCAAGCTGCAGACCCCGCGCGGCGACACGGCCTACTGGATCGGGCCCGCCGGCGGTGCGGCCGACTCGGGCCCGGGAACCGATTTCCACGCGGTGGAAAGCGCCAGGGTGTCGATCACGCCCCTGCGGCTCGATCTTACCCATCAGGGGCAGCTCGCCCGGGCGAAGGAATGGCTGGCGCTGTGAAACCGGCCGGCGGGATCGGCATGACGTCCGCGCGCACGCGCGCGCGCATGGTGGAAAGGCTGCGCGAGCAGGGAATCGCCGACGAGCGCGTGCTGACGGCGATGAACACCGTGCCGCGCCACCAGTTCGTCGAGGAAGCGCTCGCCAGCCGCGCCTACGACGACACCGCGTTGCCGATCGGCTTCGCGCAGACCATCTCGCAGCCCTATGTGGTGGCGCGCATGATCGAATGCCTGGTGCGCGACCAGAAGAATCCCGGCAAGGTGCTGGAGGTCGGCACCGGCTGCGGGTATCAGGCCGCGGTGCTCGCCCATGTGTTCCGCGAGGTGTTCTCGATGGAGCGCATCGGCGCGCTGCTCGAGCGCGCCCGAGCGAACCTGCTCGGGCTGCGGCTCGCCAACCTGCGCCTGGCGCACGGTGACGGCTACGCCGGGCTGGACAAGGCGGCGCCGTTCCAGGCCATCATCGTCGCCGCTGCGGCGCGCGAGGTGCCCGAGGCGCTGGTGCGCCAGCTCGCCCCGGGGGGCAGAATGGTACTGCCGCTGCGCGCTTCGCACCGGGACGCGCAGCGCCTGGTCTTCCTCGAGCGCAACGGTCGCGCGCTCGTCGAGTCGGAGCTCGATCCGGTGCGCTTCGTGCCGATGGAGGCGGGCAAGGCATGAACCGGCCAGGCGCGTCCGCCGCAGCGGTCACGCTCGCGGCACTCCTGCTCCACGGCTGCGCGGTGCGGACCTCTCCCGCGCCGGTGATCGAGCGCGCCCCGCCTTCGGCCGGGCTCGCGAAGCCGGGTCCCGCGAAGCCCGTGCCGCCGCAGATTTCGCCCGCCTCGGGCGACTACTACGTGGTGCGGAAGGGCGACACGCTCTATAGCATCGCCCTCGAGCACGGGGCGGACTATCGCGAGGTCGCGCAGTGGAACAGCCTCGATGATCCGACCAGGATCAACGTCGGCCAGCAGCTGCGCGTGAAGCCCCCGCCGGGAACGTCCTCCGTCCAGGTCGGCTCCGCGCGCGTCGGCGATCGCGTCGAGTCGCGGCCCCTGGAATCCCGGCCGGCCGAGTCGGCGCGTCCTGCCCAGGAGCCGCCCGCCGCGGCGCGAACGGACCCGAAGCCGGCGCCGCAGCCCGCCTCGCCGCCGGCGGTGCCCGCGACCGCGCTCGCCGCCGGCGAGCTGGAGTTCATCTGGCCCGCGAAGGGCAAGGTGCTCGCGGGCTTTGCCGAGCCGCGCAGCAAGGGCATCGACATCGACGGCAAGCCCGGCGACCCGATTGTCGCCGCCGCTCCGGGCCGCGTCACCTACATCGGCAGCGGCATTCCGGGCCTCGGCAAGCTCGTGGTGATCAAGCACGACAACGGCTTCATCACCGTGTACGCGCACAACCGCGAGATCCTGGTGAAGGAGCAGCAGGCGGTGACGCGCGGGCAGAAGATCGCCGAGCTCGGCGCGAGCGACGCGGACCGGCCGAAGCTGCATTTCCAGATCCGCAAGGGCTCCGCCGCGGTCGACCCGCTGCGGTATCTGCCCGGCTCCTAGCGGCGGCCCGGCTCGTAGCCCTCGCGCACGGCTCGCGCGAGGTCGTGCGCGGCGCTTGCATAGAGCGCGCTGCGGTTATAGCGGGTGAGAACGTAGAAGTTGTGCAGGCCGACCCGCACATCGCTCTCGGCCCCCGGCGTCGCAAGCTCGATCAACGCCGCCTTCTCTTCCGGCGCGCTCGCCCCTTCGACCTCCACGCCTGCCGCCGCCAGCTCCGCCAGGGAATGCCGGGCCTCGACGCTGCCGGTGGCGAATGCGCGCCAGGCCTCGCCGGACACGCGGGCGGGAAACTGCACTTCGGCACCGGTCTGCCAGCCGTGCTGCTTCAGGAAGTTCGCGACGCTGCCGATCGCGTCGGTGGCGCTGCGGCTGAGGTCGATGCTGCCGCTGCGATCGTAGTCGACCGCGTAGCGGCGCGCGCTGCCGGGCATGAACTGCGGAATGCCGAAGGCGCCGGCATACGAGCCGCGCAGGGCGAACACCTCGAGGCCTTCGTCGCGGGCGAGCAGGAGGTAGTGCTCCAGCTCCTGGCGGAAGAATCCCGCGCGCGGCGGATAGTCGAAGGCGAGCGTGGCGAGCGCCTCGACGACGCGCCAGCGCCCGGTGTTCCGCCCGTACAGGGTCTCGACGCCGATGATGGCGACGATGTACTCGGCCGGCACGCCGAACTCGCGCTCCGCGCGCTCCAGCGCCCGGCGATGCTTCTTCCAGAACGCGATGCCGCCCGCGATGCGACGCTCGGTGAGAAACAGGGAGCGGTAGTCCTGCCAGGAGCGGACCTTCTCCGAGGGCGTGGCGATCGCCTCGAGGATCGGCTCGACCGGGCGCACGCGGGTGAAGAGGCGAACCAGCTCGCGTTCCACGAAGCCGTGGCGCTCGACCAGGTCGGTGATGAAGGCCCGCACCTCCGGCCGCGCGGCATACGGCGCAGCCGGCCCCTGCGCGGCTGCGCCGCACGCCAGCGAAAGGAGCCCGGCGGCGATGAGCAGGCGCATCAGGCGAGGCGCAGCTCGCGCACCAGGCGGCGCAGCTCGCCGACGCGCGCCGGCGAATCGCCGCCGCCGTAGCGCAGCCGGATGTAGAGGGCGCCGATGCGCAGGATGGCGCGGCGCGACGCCGGCAGGGCGCGCGCGGCGCGCGTGGAATAGTCGCGCGGGCCCTCGTTGGGGGCGCGCTCCACGCCCTGCGTCGCGAGCTTGCGGCAGAACACGCGCCAGGCCCTCTGCACCGGGTCGGGCCGCGTGAACCGGCGCAGCGACCAGACGAGCAGGCCGGCGGTGATGAGGCCGAGCACCGTGAAGAGCGTCGCGGTGAGCGCCCGCCAGTCTGCATCCGGGATCCCGACGAAGCTGAGCAGGTCGCGCTGCCGCTCGCTGCTATACCCGAGCACGTAGACGTTCCATTTGTGGGCCGCCGCATCCCAGCGGTGTCGCAGCCCGCGCAGCCACTCCAGGTCGGTGCGGGTGAGGAAGGGAAGCGGCTGCGTGTCGGGCAGCGACTGCGCGAGGCCCGAGTCGACGCGGCGCGGATTGCTTGCTGCGGTGGGGTCGATGCGCACCCAGCCGCGCCCGGCCAGGAATACCTCCGTCCAGGCGTGCGCATCGGACTGCCGCACGGTAATGATGCGATCGAAGCTGTTGATCTCGCCGCCCTGGTAGCCCATCACGACGCGCGCCGGCACCCCGGCGGCGCGCATCAGGAACACGAAGGCGGAGGCATAGTGCTCGCAGAACCCTTCCTTCGTGTTGAACAGGAACTCGTCCACCGCGTGCTCGCCGAGCAGCGGCGGCTCGAGGGTATAGACGAAACGCCCGGAGCGCAGGTGCTCGAGCGCGCGGGCGAGGATCTGCTCCGGCGTCGCGCCGCCGGCGCGCCATTGCTCCGCAAGCGCGCGCGCGCGCGGATTGGCTTCGGGCGGAAGGCGCGTCGCCCGGCGCAGCGCCCCGGGCTGCTCCTCCGGCTGGAATTGCGTGACTGCGTAGGAAGTGACCTCGTAGCGCAGGCGTGTGCGCACGGGGCCGGCTGCGAGCAGGGTGCCGTCGGGGCTGAAGCGGGCGCGCTCGGGAAGCGTCGCCGGCGATTCGAGCGCGAACATCCAGTCGTGGGGATGCGGCTCGAGCACCACGCCGTACCGGTAGCGCGTCCCGCCCCCGTCCACGGCCTGGTGCCGCGTCGTCACGGTCCAGCCGGGCTTCCAGGTCCGGCCATCGAAGTCCCACAGCACGGGCCCGCGCCAGTAGAGCTCGCGGTGCACCGGCGGCTCGCCCTCGAACTCCGCGCGGAACGCGATGGCATCGGACAGCACGAGGCGCGACAGGTTGCCGGGCGACATCGTTTCCGAAAGGCCGGAGACGCCGGTGTGCGCATCCTGCGGCAGGCCCCAGAGCGGGCCCTGCACCCGCGGGAACAGCAGGAAGAGCACGAGCGCGGCCGGCGCGGCGTGCAGAAGCAGGACGCCGGACGTGCGCAGGTTGGCGGGCAACGGCCGCTGCGGCGCGCTGAGCCCGACCAGCGAGGCGGTCAGCATGAACACCCCGGCGCTCATCGCAGCGGCGATCGGGATGGACTGCGACGTCAGGAAATTGGTCACGATAAGGAAATAGCCGAGGAAGACCGCCACCGCCGCGTCGCGGTGCGTGCGCGTCTCGAGGAGCTTCAGGCCCGAGAAGAGCATCAGCAGCATGACCCCGGCGGACCGACCGAACAGCGTGCGGCCCTCCATCCAGACGCCGAACATCCCGACGATCGCGACGCCGAGGAGCAGCCAGCGCGAAGGAAGGGGGCCGCGGTTCAGCGTGAAGTACACGCGCCACCCGTACAGGCAAAGGGTCAGGCCGGTGAGCCACCACGGCGCGCGCGCGGCGTGCGGAACGAGCACGATCGCGAGCGAGGCGAGCAGCCATGCGAGGTCGCGCGCGCCGACGGGGCGTTGCTCGGGCGCGAGGGGATGGGGAAGGGCCGCCATCACGCCGGGTCGGACTGGTAGAGGGCCAGCGCGCCGAGGCAGGCGCCGCTATGCGATTCGCCATGCGAAGGCGCAATCTCGACGCCCGGCAGCCGCAGCCCGTAGAGGGCGCCCATGCGTTCCGCCTGCAGCACCCAGCCGGCGAGCCGGGAAAGCCGGCCCTCCACGTCGAGCGCGGCCGGCAGCGCGGCCCAGTCGAGCCAGAGCTCCGAAGCCGCCTCGCCGGAGAACTGCTTGGTCAGCATCTTCTGGCTGCGCGCCACCGCCTTCCACGCCACGTGGCGAGGCGAATCCGAGCGCTGGTAGTCGCGCAGGGCGGCGAAGTCCTCGTTGCCCAGGGCGCGCGCCTGCGCAGTCCCCGCCGATGCCTCGGCGAGCGGCGCGGGAAGCGGCGCGCGCTCCGGGCGCGGGTACACGAGGCAGCGCGCGTCCAGCTCCACGTAGCTCCAGGCGCGGAAGAGCCCGAGCGGAAAGCGCGTCTCGAGCATCACGCGGCCGAGCGGCAACCAGCCGCGGCGAGGCGCCGGCACGGCCAGGACCGCCTCGACCTGCGCGAGGCGCGGCAGGTCGAGCACGGTCTGCGCGCCGGAGCCCAGGTGGCGCACGAGGATCGCCGGCCGGTCGTACGGGGCGCGGCCGTCGAGGACGAGGCGGAATTGCGCCGCCTCGCCGGCGAACACCGGCACGGCGCGCCCGGCGCTGACCGCGGTGCGTGCGAGGTTGCGCGCGGTGTGCACCATGCCGGCGAGCGCCGTGCCGCCGAGCAGGAACGTCAGGGCGAAGCCCAGCGACAGCGCGTAGTTGATGGAGCCGAGCAGCAGCACCACGAGCGTCGTGCCGAAGAACAGGCCCAGGCGCGCCGGTACGATATAGACGCGCCGGTGCACGAGCACGACCACGCCGCGCTCGGGCGGCTTGAAGCCGTAGAGCCAGTTGGCGATGCGCGGGTTGCGATCGAGCAGGCCGCTCAGCATGGCCGTGCCGCCGGAGCGTCGCTAGGCCGTCGGGCCATCGTATCTCCAGCGTCCCTTCCAGGCCGCGAGGACGAGGTTCGGGTACTCCGGCTTGCCGAGGCTGCCGTTGTAGCGCCCGAGCGCGCGGAAATAGTCGCCTTTCTCCACGTCCAGATAGTGCCGCAGGATCGCGCAGCCGTAGGCGATGTTGGTGCGCATGTGGAAAAGGTTGTGGCGCGGCTGGCCGATCAGCTTGACCCAGAAGGGCATCACCTGCATGTAGCCGCGCGCGCCGGCCGAGGAGACCGCGTACTTGCGGAACGCGCTTTCCACCTCGATCACGCCGAGGACGAGCTGCGGATCGAGCCGCGCGCGCAGCGCCTCGTAGTGCACGGTGCGCAGGAGCTCGAGGCGCTGCTTGCGGTCCGGGATGCGCTTCGCCAGCCGGCTTTCCATCGCCGCGATCCAGCGCTGCGCGTCGGCGGCGGAGCGAAAGGTCATCGTCGGCGGCGCCTTGTCGGCGACCAGCCCGGAAAGGCGCTGGCGCACGCTATCGGCGAGCGGCTCGTACTGCTGGGCCCCGGGGCGGGCGTCGAGGGGGAGCAGCAGCAGCGGCAGCAGCGCGAGGGCGAGCGCGGCGGGCCGGATCACGGCGCGGACAGCTTCTCTTTCACGAGCGCGACCAGGCCGGCGAGCGCCACGTCGCCCGGCTTGTCGTCGCGGCGCCCCTTGTACTCCGCGCTGCCGGCGGCGAGGCCGCGCTCCGAGAGCACCACACGATGCGGGATGCCCATCAGGTCCATGTCGGCGAACAGCACGCCCGGGCGCTCGTCCCGGTCGTCGAGCAGCACGTCGATGCCCGCCGCGAGAAGCTCTTGGTACAGGCGGTCGGCGGCGTCGCGAACCTGGGCGTTCTTGTGGTATCCGATCGGCACCAGCGCCGCCTCGAACGGCGCGATCGGCGCGGGAAAGACGATGCCGCGCGCGTCGTGGTTCTGCTCGATCGCCGCCGCGACGATGCGTGTCACGCCGATCCCGTAGCAGCCCATCTCGAAGGGCTTCGATTCGCCGGCCTCGTTCAGGAAGGTCGCCTTCATCGCCTCCGAGTACTTCGTGCGCAGCTGGAAGATGTGCCCGACCTCGATGCCGCGCAGGATCTCCAGCCGGCCCCGGCCGTCGGGCGACGGGTCGCCGGCCACGACGTTGCGCAGGTCCGCGACCTGCGGCTCCGGCAGGTCGCGGCCGAAGTTCACGCCGGTCAGGTGGTAGCCCTCCTCGTTCGCGCCGCAGACGAAGTCGCTCATGGCCGCGACGCTGCGATCCACGACCAGCTTCACCGGCCTGCCGACCGGGCCGATGTACCCCGGCTTGCAGCCGAGCGCCGCCTCGATCTCCTTCTCGGAGGCGAAGCGGAAGGCGCCGATGACCTTCTGCGCCTTGATCTCGTTCAGCGAATGGTCGCCGCGCAGGAGCACCAGGACGAGCCGGCCGTCCTGCATCAGCGCCACCGACTTCGCGGTGCGCGCGAGCGGCAGCTTCAGGAGCGCGGCGACTTCCTCGCAGGTCTTCTTCCCGGGGGTGGGGACTTTCTGCAACGCTTCCTTTCCCTCGGATCTTTTCTCCGAAGGAGCCAGAGCTTCGGCGAGCTCGACATTGGCGGCGTACTGCGACTCGGGCGACCAGGCGATCGCGTCCTCCCCCGAATCGGCGAGGACGTGGAATTCGTGCGACCCGGTCCCGCCGATCGCGCCGCTATCGGCGGCGACGGCGCGGAACCTGAGGCCGAAACGGGTGAAGATGCGCGTGTACGTGTCGTACATGTTGCGGTATTCGCGCTGCAGGTCCTCGTAGGTCGCGTGGAAGGAATAGCCGTCCTTCATGACGAACTCCCGCCCGCGCATGATCCCGAAGCGCGGCCGGCGCTCGTCGCGGAACTTGGTCTGGATCTGGTACAGGTGGACCGGCAGCTTGCGATAGCTCTTCAGCTCTGCGCGCGCGAGCTCCGTGATGACTTCCTCCGAGGTGGGCTGGACCACGAAGTCGCGCTCGTGGCGGTCCTTGAAGCGCAGCAGCTCCGGCCCGTACGCGCTCCAGCGGCCCGACTCCTGCCACAGCTCGGCGGGCTGCACCACCGGCATGGACAGCTCGACGGCGCCGGCGCGGTTCATCTCCTCGCGCACGATCGCCTCGACTTTGCGCTGCACGCGCAGCCCGGCCGGCAGCCAGGTGTAGATGCCGGCGGCGAGCCGCCGGATCAGGCCGGCGCGCAGCATCAGCCGGTGGCTCGCGACCTCGGCCTCGGCCGGGACTTCCTTGAGGGTCGTTACGGGAAATCGCGAGGCGCGCATGAGGACGGAAAAGCTGCGCCGCAGCGCATTGAGTTTGCAGGCCAGCTATGGAAAAATCGAATCGGATTCTAGCTTAGAGAGGCGGCCCGGGATGCTCGATCGCGATGGATACCGTCCGAACGTCGGCATCGTGCTTGCCAACCAGAGGAACGAGGTCTTCTGGGGCAAGCGGGTGAACCAGCATGCCTGGCAGTTCCCGCAGGGCGGCATCCAGCACGGCGAGACGCCGGTCCAGGCGATGTATCGCGAGCTCGAGGAGGAGATCGGCCTGCAGCAGGCGCACGTGCGCGTGCTCGGGCGCACGCGCGAATGGATGCGCTACCAGGTGCCGGAGAAATGGGGGCGGCACCGGGAGCCGGCGGGTGATCCGGCCGCGCGCAGCCCCTACCGCGGGCAGAAGCAGATCTGGTTCCTCCTGCGCATGACCGGCCGCGACTGCGACGTGCGCCTGCGCGCGAGCGGCCATCCGGAATTCGACGCATGGCGCTGGAACGACTACTGGGTGCCGCTCGACGCCGTGATCGACTTCAAGCGCGAGGTCTACCGGCAGGCGCTCATCGAGCTGCACCGCTACCTGCAAGCCGACCGGCGCGCGCGCATGCGCGGCGCCCACGCCGTCGCATAGCGAGCTTCAATCGCTGGTATTGCCAAATTGCATTTGATCTATCCGGGCCGCCGGCCTAGCCTTGGCGTTCCGCGATGGAGATGCCGATGATCAGACGGGAAAGCCTGCTGCCCCTGGAAACCTATGCGCGCGAGCGAAACGCGTTCCGGGCGCGCGTGATCGCGCACAAGAAGGACCGCACGGTCCATCTGGGCGAGCACGTCACCCTGCTGTTCGAGGACGAGCTGACGATCCGCTACCAGGTCCAGGAGATGCTGCGCATCGAGCGCATCTTCGAGGAGGAGGGCATCCAGCACGAGCTGGACGCCTACAACCCGCTGATCCCGGACGGCGCCAACTGGAAAGCGACGATGCTGATCGAGTATCCGGACGAGGCGGAGCGCCGCCGCATGCTGGGGAAGCTGAAAGGCATCGAGGCACGCGTCTGGGTCGAGGTGGAGGGCTCGGCGCGGATCTACGCGATCGCCGACGAGGACCTGGAGCGGGAGAACGACGAGAAGACCTCGGCGGTGCACTTCCTTCGCTTCGATCTCGCGGCGGCGGCGCGCGCGCGCCTGAAGGCCGGGGCGGCGCTCTCCATCGGCGTGGACCACCCGGCCTATCGCGTCGCCCTGGAGCCGGTCGGAGCGGAGACCGCGGCGGCGCTTTTGAAGGACCTGCATTGAGCCGGCTTTGGCCGCTGCTGCTCCTTGCCGCATGCTCGACCAGCACCGAGCATATTCGCAGCGACTGGGAACAGGAAAATGCGGCCCGGCTGGCCCGCGAAGGAGACGATGCGGCGCGCCTGCCGATGCCGCCCTATCCCCGGGGGGCGGACCTGGTGGAGTTCACCGTGCCGGCCGTCCGGGATTTCCGCTTCTACGTCGACGCGGCCTCGGTCAGCGTGAATGAGGGCATAGTGCGCTACGTGCTGGTCGGGCGAAGCACGGCGGGCGCGCAGAACGTTGTCCATGAAGGCGTGAATTGCCGTGCGTCGGAGTACCGGCTTTACGCCATCGGCCGGGGCCAGGGCCAATGGGAGACGCAGCAGGTGCCCTGGCGGCCGGTGGGCCAGCGCCCGGTGCAGCGCGTGCTGATGGCCGAATTTTTCTGTCCGCGCCGGACGACCATCGCCAGCGCGGCGGAAGGCGTCATGGCGCTGCGCCGCGGCGGGCATCCGCTCGCTGATTCGCCCAACCCGATCAGCGGGCGCTAGAGAACCACGAGGTTGTCGCGGTGGATGAGCTCGGGCTCGTCCACGTAGCCGAGGATCGCCTCGATCTCGCTGGAGGGCCGGCGCATGATGCGGCGCGACTCCTCGGCCGAGTAGTTCACCAGCCCGCGCGCCACTTCGCGGCCCGCGCGGTCGCTGCACCCGACGATCTCGCCGCGCTGGAATTCTCCCTCGACCTCGACGACGCCGACGGGCAGCAGGCTCTTGCCGTCGCGCGCCAGCGCTCTCGCCGCGCCATCGTCGAGGACGAGCCGGCCGCCCACGGTGAGATGGTCCGCGAGCCAGGCCTTGCGCGCCGCGATCGGCACGGTGTCGGCGCTGAGCGCCGTCCCGATCGCCTCGCCTTGCGCGAGGCGCACGAGCACGTCGGGCTCGCGGCCGGAGGCGATGATCGTATGGGCGCCGCTGCGCGCCGCGCGCTTGGCGGCGAGCACCTTGGTGAGCATCCCGCCCCGGGCGAACGCGCTGCCGGTCCCGCCCGCCATGGACTCGAGCCCCGGATCGCCGGCCCGGGCGTGTGCGATCAGCCGCGCGCCCGGCTGCATGCGCGGATCGGCGTCGTACAGCCCGGCCTGGTCGGTGAGGATGATGAGGGCGTCGGCTTCGACCAGGTTCGTCACCAGCGCGCCCAGCGTGTCGTTGTCGCCTAGCTTGATCTCGTCGGTCACCACGGTGTCGTTCTCATTGATCACCGGGATGACGCCGAGCCGCAAAAGGGTGCGCAGCGTCGAGCGCGCATTGAGGTAGCGCTGCCGGTCCGCCAGGTCGGCGTGGGTGAGGAGAACCTGCGCCGTGCGCAAGCCGTGGCGGCGGAAGGAGCTTTCGTAGCATTGCACGAGGCCCATCTGGCCCACGGCCGCGGCGGCCTGCTGCTCGTGGATCGAGTGCGGCCGGCGCGTCCAGCCGAGGCGCTGCATGCCCTCGGCGATCGCCCCGCTCGAGACGAGGATCGTGCGCTTGCCGAGCGCCGTGAGCTGCGCGACCTGCCCCGCCCAGCGCGCGATCGCCTCGGCATCGAGGCCGCGTCCGTCGTTCGTCACGAGAGAAGAGCCGACCTTGACGACCAGCGTCGCGGCGTCCCGGATCGCGCTGCCCGCCTTACCCGGCTTTTCCACGATCCTCCTCGAGCGCTTTGACGACGGCGCGGCACACCTCCATGCAGCCCGCGCCGCTGATGGCCGATACCTTGAACCACGGCCGCTTCCAGCGCAACGTGCGCAAAATCTGCGCGATCCGGCGCTCGGCCTGCGCCGGCTCGACCAGGTCGATCTTGTTGAACACCAGCCAGCGCGGCTTGCGGTATAGCGACGGGTCGTACTTCTTCAGCTCGAGCGCGATCGCCCGCGCGTCGCGCGCCGGATCGGCATCCGGGTCGAACGGAGCGACGTCCACGAGGTGGAGGAGGATCGCGGTGCGGCCGAGGTGGCGCAGGAACTGGTGCCCGAGGCCGGCGCCCTCGGCGGCGCCCTCGATCAGCCCCGGGATGTCGGCGACCACGAAGCTGGACTTGTCGCTCACGCGCACCACGCCGAGGGAGGGCGCGAGCGTGGTGAACGGATAGTCCGCGACCTTCGGCCGCGCGCTCGAGACCGCCCGGATGAAAGTGGACTTGCCGGCATTGGGCAGGCCGAGCAGGCCCACGTCGGCCAGCACCTTGAGCTCGAGGGCGAAGTCGCGGCTTTCCCCGGGCTCGCCGCGCGTGAACTGGCGTGGCGCGCGATTGACGCTCGACTTGAAATGGGTGTTGCCGAGGCCCCCCTTGCCGCCGCGCGCAAGCAGCGCCCGCTCGCCGTCGCGGGCGAGGTCGGCCACCAGCTCTCCCGTCGCGGCGTCGCGGATCACGGTGCCGACCGGCATGCGCAGCTCGACGTCGCCGCCCGAGCGGCCGTTGCAGTCCGCGCCCATGCCGCGCCCGCCGTGCTCGGCGCGATGGATGCGGTCGAAGCGATAGTCGACGAGCGTGTTGATGTTGCGGTCGGCGCGCGCCCAGACGCTGCCGCCGCGCCCGCCGTCCCCGCCGTCCGGCCCGCCGCGCGGAACGTACCTCTCCCGCCGGAACGTCGCCGCCCCGTCGCCGCCTTTGCCGGCGTGGACCTCGATCTTCGCCTCGTCGATGAATTTCATGGCGTGGAAACAAAAAAGCCCTATCCGACTGCGATAGGGCTTTCGCTGTGGGAGGGACCGGCTACGCCGGAGCGCCCTCCGCGATGACGGAGACCGTCTTCTTGCTGTCTTCGCCTTTCACCGCGTACTGGACCTGGCCGTCGACGCGGGCGAACAATGTATGGTCGCGCCCCATGCCGACGTTCACGCCCGGGCTCACCACCGTGCCGCGCTGGCGGACGATGATCTGGCCGGCGTTCACGCGCTCGCCGCCGTACACCTTGACGCCGAGCCGCTTCGATTGCGAGTCGCGGCCGTTCCTGGAGCTGCCGCCTGCTTTCTTGTGTGCCATGAATCAGCCTCCGACGATGTCGTCGATGCGGACCTCGGTGTACGACTGCCGGTGGCCCTGGGTCTTCGCATAGTGCTTGCGCCGGCGAAGCTTGAAGATCTTCACCTTGTCGCCGCGGCCGTGGCCGACGACGGTGGCATTCACCTTCGCGCCCGAGACGAGTGGCGCGCCGACCTTGACCGCGTCGCCCGCGCCGACCAGGAGCACCTCGGCGAACGAGACTTTGGCGCCGACGTCGCCGTCGAGGGCCTCGACGCGCAGCTGCTCGCCGGACTGGACCTTGTACTGCTTGCCGCCGGACTTGATGATTGCGTACATGGGATGGTTTTCTGTTTCGAGTTGCGTCGACAAAGACTTGGAATTATAAGCGAAACATGACTTTCCTGTCCATGCTCGCCCCGGTGGCGGAGGACCTGCAGCGCGTGGACGCGCTGATCCGCACCCGCCTCGAGTCCGACGTCGCCCTGGTGCGCCAGGTCGCGCAGTACATCGTCGCGTCGGGTGGCAAGCGGATGCGCCCGGCGCTGCTGCTGCTCGCCAGCGGTGCCGCCGGGTACGCCGCCGCGCCCGGGAAGGCGGGCGCCGACCCTCGGCTGGTGCTCGGCGCGGTGGTGGAGTTCATCCACACCGCGACGCTGCTCCATGACGACGTCGTCGACGAGTCGGCGCTGCGCCGCGGCCGCGAGACGGCCAACGCGGCATTCGGCAACGCCGCCTCGGTGCTGGTCGGCGACTTCCTCTACTCGCGGGCGTTCCAGATGATGGTGGAGGTGGACGACATGCGGGTCATGCGCGTGCTCGCCGACGCCACGAACACCATTGCCGGCGGCGAGGTGCTGCAGCTCATGGGCAGCCATGACCCGGACGTGGACGAAGGGCGCTACCTCGAGGTGATCCGCCGCAAGACGGCGAAGCTGTTCGAGGCCGCCGGGCGCCTCGGCGGCGTGCTGGCGCGCTCGAGCGACGCGGTGGAGCGTGGCCTGGCCGACTACGGCATGCACGCCGGCACGGCCTTCCAGCTCGTCGACGACGTGCTCGACTACTCGGGCGACGCGGCGGCGATCGGCAAGAGCCTGGGCGACGACCTTTCCGAGGGCAAGCCGACCCTGCCGCTCATCTATGCGATGCGCGCCGGGACCGGGGCGCAGGCCGCGCTCGTCAAGCGGGCGATCGTGGAGGGTGGACGGGAGGACTTCGCCGCCGTCCTGGAGGCAGTCCGCGCCTGTGGGGCGCTGGACTACGCGAGGGCGGCGGCGGTGCGCGAGGCCGAGCTCGCGGCGCAGGCGCTCGCGCCCCTGCCGAGCTCGAGATTCAAGGATTCCTTGCTAGAATTGGCCTCTTTCTCCGTCACCCGGCGGAGTTAGTTTCCCGGTAGTTCTCGGCGTCGGGGCGTAGCTCAGCCTGGTAGAGTACTGCGTTCGGGACGCAGGTGTCGGAGGTTCAAATCCTCTCGCCCCGACCACTTTCCTGAATCGGACCGCGCCGCCCCCGGTGGGATAATCCGCCGATGGGTCGCATGCTGGTCCTCATCCTGATCGTCGTGCTCGTCGTCTGGCTGCTGCGCCGGGCGCTGAAGCCGGCGGCGCCGAAGCCGCGCGGCACGAAGGCAGCGCTCGAGGGCGAGCTGGTCGCCTGCGCCCGCTGCGGCCTCAACCTGCCGCGCAGCGAAGCGCGCGAGGCGAACGGCGAGGTGTACTGCAGCGACGAGCACGCCAGGCTCGGCGCCTGATGGACACGGCGGCCCGCTACTCGGCGCTGTTCGTCGGTCCGGAGAAGACGCCGGAGGCCTTCTGGATCTCGCTGCGCTACTTCAACCTGTACCGCATCGCCGTCGCCGCGCTGTTCCTCACCCTCACCATCGTCTACGGCGGGGCCCTCAACCTGGGCGCGCACCAGCTCGACTTCTTCCGCTTCGTCGCCGCCGCCTACCTTCTGCTCGGGATCGCGCTGCACGCGGTGCTGCGCAACCTGCGCGACTATTTCAACGAGCAGCTCACGCTGCATGCCGGCCTCGACGTCCTTGCGATCACGCTCCTCATGTACGCGAGCGGCGGCATCCGCAGCGGTCTCGGGGTCATGCTGCTCATCGCGCTGACCGGGGCGGCGATCGTCGCCCCCCGGCGCCTCAACCTCCTCTACGCGTCGCTCGCCACGATCGCCCTCCTGCTCGAGCACGGGTACTGGGTGCTGGTGCACGACGCGCCCGAGGCGAGCTACCTCCAGCCGGGGCTGCTGGCAATCGGTTGCTTCGCCACCGCGAGCGTCACCGGCTGGCTGTCGCAGCGCGTCGCCGCGAACGAGCGCCTGGCGCGCCAGCGCGGACGCGAGCTCGCGACGCAGACGCGGGTGAGCCAGCTCGTCATCGCCGACATGCAGGACGGGGTCGCGGTGCTCGACCGGGACGGGCGCGTGGTGCAGCACAACCCGCAGGCGCAACGGCTGCTCGCGACCGCGCCTTTGATCGGCGCGGACGTGACGCGGATCCTGCCGGGGTTCGCCGGGAGCTGGGCCGCCTGGCGCTCGCGCGGCCTCGCGCGCGGGGCCGTGGGCGAGATCGAGGTGCGCGGCCGCGAGATCGGGCTGCGCCTTCTCGCGACCGGCACCGAGGAGGACTACAGCCTGCTCTTCATCGAGGATACGACGCGCAGCCGCGAGCAGGCGCAGCAGCTCAAGCTCGCCGCGCTGGGCCGCCTCACCGCCAACATCGCGCACGAGATCCGCAACCCGCTGTCGGCGATCAGCCATGCCGCCGAGCTGCTCGACGAGGAAAAGCGCCGCGAGGACCGGCAGCGCCTCACCCGGATCATCCACGACAACACGCTGCGCCTGGACCGGCTGGTGAACGACGTCCTGCAGCTCAACCGGCGCGACCGCGTCTCGGGCGAGCCGATCCGGCTCGGGCCGTGGCTGGAGACGTTCGTCGCCGAGTACTCGGCCAACGAGCGGGTGCCCGCCGGGCGAATCGCGCTCGAGCCGCGCGACGTGGTCGTGCATTTCGACCGGGAGCACCTGCGCCAGGTCCTCTGGAACCTGCTGCGCAACGCCGTGCGTTATGCGCGCGCCGAGCCGGCAGCGGTGCGCATCGCGGTGCGCCTGTTCGGCGACACGGTGGAGCTCAGCGTCGTGGACAACGGCCCCGGGGTGCCGGAGGAGAGCCAGGGCCAGCTGTTCGAGCCGTTCTTCACCACCGACAGCAACGGAACCGGGCTCGGGCTGTACCTCGCGCGCGAGCTGGCCTCCGCGAACGGCGCGCAACTCGAGTACGCCGACGACCGGCCCGGAGCGCATTTCCGCATCCTGATGCGCGAGGCCGCGGGAGGGCCTCCCGGGTGAAGACGGCCGAGCGGCGCGCGGCCCGGGGGCAGAGCGCCCGCGTCCTGGTCGTGGACGACGAACCGGACATCCGGGAGCTCCTGGAGCTCACGCTGGTGAAGATGGGCCTCGGGGTGGAGAGCGTGGGCACCGTCGCCGACGCGAAGGCGCGCCTCAAGGAGGGCCGCTTCGACCTCTGCCTGACCGACATGCGCCTCGCCGACGGGGAAGGCCTCGAGCTGGTACGGCACATCGCCGGGCTCGGCGCGGACCTGCCGGTCGCGGTCATCACGGCCTTCGGCAGCACGGACAACGCGGTCGCCGCGCTCAAGGCGGGCGCTTTCGACTACGTGTCCAAGCCGGTCGGCCTCGAGCAGCTGAGGGCGCTGGTGAAATCCGCGCTTTCCCTGCCCGATCGACAGCAGGGGCCGGCCAAGGAGCAGCAGCTCCTCGGCGAGAGCGCGCCGCTGGTGCAGGTGCGCGCGCTGCTCGGCAAGGTGGCCCGCACGCAGGCGCCGGTCCACATCTTCGGCGAGTCGGGCAGCGGCAAGGAGCTCGCCGCCCGCCTGATCCACGACCAGGGACCGCGGCGCGACAAGCCGTTCGTCCCGGTGAACTGCGGCGCGATCCCGGAGACGCTCATGGAGAGCGAGCTGTTCGGGTACCGGAAAGGCGCCTTTACCGGCGCGCACGAGGACCGCCACGGTTTCTTCCAGGCGGCGCACGGCGGCACCTTGTTCCTCGACGAGATCGCCGAGCTGCCGCTGCACATGCAGGTACTGCTCCTGCGCGCGATGCAGGAGAAGCGCGTGCGCAGGGTCGGCGCCACCCAGGAGGAGGCGGTCGACGCGCGGATCATCTGCGCGACCAACCAGAGTCTCGCCGCGCTGGTAGAGGCGGGCCGCTTCCGCCGCGATCTCTACTACCGCCTGAACGTCGTCGACCTCACCCTGCCGCCGCTGCGGGAATGCCGCGAGGACATCCCGCTCATCGCCGCGGCGATCCTGAAGCGCCTGGCGGCGCAGAACGGCGTGCCGGTGCCGCGCATCTCGGGCAGTGCCCTGGACGAGCTGATGCGCTACGACTTCCCCGGTAACGTGCGGGAGCTGGAGAACATCCTCGAGCGGGCCCTTGCGCTGTCCGGCGCGCCAGAGCTCACCCGCGAAGATCTGGCGCTCCACCGCATCGCTCCGGAGGAGGGCGACGCAGACGAATCGCCCGCGGCGCGGACCGGCGCGACGCCCGACGTACCGCTGCCTGCGTACCTCGACCGCCTGGAGCGCGAAGCCATCCAGGTCGCGCTCGGTAAGACGGGGTTCAACCGCACCGCCGCCGCCCGTTTGTTAGGAATCACTTTCAGGCAGCTCCGGTACAGAATGCAGCGCCTGGGAATCAAGGAAGAGTGAAGGTCGGCGCGGACGGCCTTGTCGAGGGCGCCCGGGTTGTCACCTCGCCGAACTGCGACGCGCGGCCCGCCGGGACCGAAGTCTCGCTCCTGGTGCTGCATTCCATCAGCCTGCCGCCGGGCGAATACGGCGGCGATGCGATCGAGCGCCTGTTCACAAACTGCCTCGATCCGGCGGCGCATCCCTACTTCCGGGAGATCTGCGCGCTGAAGGTCTCGTCCCACTTCCTGGTGCGCCGCGACGGGGCGCTGGTGCAGTTCGTCCCCGTGCATGCCCGCGCCTGGCACGCGGGGGCCTCGCGCTGGCGCGGCCTCGACCGCTGCAACGACTTTTCAATCGGCGTGGAGCTGGAGGGCACGGAGGACGGCCCCTTCACCGAAGCGCAATACCGCAGCTCCGCCAGGCTGGCCGGCGCCTTGCGCGCCGCCGTTCCCCTGCGCGACGTCGCGGCGCACAGCGACATCGCGCCGGGCCGCAAGAGCGATCCCGGGCGCGGCTTCGCCTGGGCGCGCTTCCTCGCCGCGCTCTCGCGCCCCTAGCACCCAGCAGTAGTGCTCAGTCGGGGCGCTCGTCCCATATCTAGTGCATTCGTGCTGCACTGCAGTAAACCCCCTAGATGTTGCGTTCCCCCCACGCTCCAGCCCGCTATTTAGTGGCGCACGCTTGCGCAATATTTTTTTCGTGTGTAGGCTGCACCACAAGTTGTGTAGGAGCAGCAGCGATTCACTAGATTTAGTAGCTGGTACGGAAGGTCGTCACGGAACCGCAATAACAAGCGCGGCGGACGGTCCCGACAGGCAAGCGAAACGGGAGAGAGGACCATGCAGATTGCTCAGGAGAACGCCGTGGCGGTGCCCAGTCTGGGCGCCAGCCTTCCTGAGGCGGGCGGCACGGGGCGCGGCCCCTACGCGGACTACAAGATCATCCGGCGCAACGGCGCCGTGGTCGGCTTCGAGCCGGCCAAGATCTCGGTGGCGATGACCAAGGCCTTCCTCGCCGTCAACGGCAGCCAGGGCGCCGCGTCGGCGCGGATCCGGGAGATGGTGTCCGGGCTGACCGAGGCCGTCGTGCAGGCGCTGGTCCGCCGCCAGCCGCAGGGCGGCACGTTCCACATCGAGGACATCCAGGACCAGGTCGAGCTCGCGCTGATGCGCTCCGGCGAGCACGACGTCGCGCGCTCCTACGTGCTGTACCGCGAGGAGCGCTCCCGCGCCCGGGCGAGCGAGAAGACCGCGGCGAGGCCGGCGCAGGCGGGCGAGCTCCACGTTGTCGAGGGCGGGCAGCGCAAGCCGCTCGACCGCGACGCGCTGCGCCGCCTCGTGACGGCGGCCTGCGAAGGCCTGGGGTCCACCTCTCCGGAGGCGATCCTCGACACGACCCTGCGCGATCTCTACGACGGCGTGCCGCTCGACGAGGTACGCAAGTCGGCGATCATGGCGGCGCGGGCGCTGATCGAGAAGGACCCGGCGTACAGCTACGTCACCGCCCGCCTGCTGCTCAACACCATTCGCCTGGAAGTCCTGGGTGGCGAGGCGAGCCAGGCCGACATGGAGACGCGCTACGCCGCGTACTTCCCGCAGTTCATCGCCCAGGGGATCGCCGCCGAGCTGCTCGACCCGGAGCTCGCGAAGTTCGACCTGTCCCGGCTCGGCCAGGCCCTCAAGGCGCGGCGCGACCTGCAATTCGGCTACCTGGGCCTGCAGACGCTCTACGACCGCTATTTCCTGCACATCCGCGACCGGCGCATCGAGCTGCCGCAGGCGTTCTTCATGCGCGTCGCGATGGGCCTCGCGCTGAAGGAAAAGGACCGGGAAGCGCGCGCGATCGCGTTCTACGACGTGCTGTCGAGCTTCGATTTCATGAGCTCCACGCCGACCCTCTTCAACGCCGGGACCCTGCGCTCGCAGCTCTCGAGCTGCTACCTCACCACGGTGGCCGACGACCTCGACGGCATCTACGAGGCGATCAAGGAGAACGCGCTGCTCGCCAAGTACGCGGGCGGCCTCGGCAACGACTGGACCCCGGTGCGGGCGCTCGGCTCCCACATCAAGGGCACGAACGGCAAGTCGCAGGGCGTGGTCCCGTTCCTCAAGGTGGTGAACGACACCGCGGTGGCGGTGAACCAGGGCGGCAAGCGCAAGGGCGCGGTGTGCTCCTACCTCGAGACCTGGCACCTCGACATCGAGGAGTTCCTCGAGCTGCGCAAGAACACCGGCGACGACCGGCGCCGCACGCACGACATGAACACGGCGAACTGGATCCCGGACCTGTTCATGAAGCGCGTGATGGAGAACGCCGAGTGGACGCTCTTCAGCCCCTCGGACTGCCGCGACCTGCACGACAAGTTCGGCAAGGCGTTCGAGGAAGCGTACCTGCGCTACGAGGACAAGGCGGCGCGCGGCGAGCTGAAGCTGTTCAAGAAGATTCCCGCGGTGCAGCTGTGGCGCAAGATGCTCTCGATGCTCTTCGAGACCGGGCATCCGTGGATCACGTTCAAGGATCCCTGCAACCTCAGGAGCCCGCAGCAGCACGCCGGCGTGGTGCACAGCTCCAACCTCTGCACGGAGATCACGCTCAACACCTCGAGCGACGAGATCGCGGTCTGCAACCTCGGCTCGGTCAACCTGGTGGCGCACCTCGACGCGCAGGGGCGCCTGGACTTCGACAAGCTGAAGAAGACGATCCGCATCGCCATGCGGATGCTCGACAACGTCATCGACATCAACTACTACGCGGTCGAAAAGGCGCGCAACGCCAACATGCGCCACCGCCCGGTGGGCCTGGGCATCATGGGGTTCCAGGACTGCCTGCACCGGATGCGCGTGGCGTACGCCTCGAAGGAGGCGGTGGAATTCGCCGACCGCTCGATGGAGATGGTGTGCTACGCGGCCTACTGGGCGTCTACCGAGCTCGCCGTGGAGCGCGGCCGCTACGCGAGCTTCCCGGGCTCGCTGTGGGACCGCGGCATCCTGCCGCAGGACACGCTCGACCTGCTCGCCGCCGAGCGCGGCGGCTATGTGGAGCTCGACCGCTCGAGCGCGCTCGACTGGCAGCCGCTGCGCGAGCGCATCAGGAAGCACGGCATGCGCAACTCGAACTGCGTGGCGATCGCCCCCACCGCGACCATCGCGAACATCATCGGCGTCTCGGCCTCGATCGAGCCGACCTACCAGAACCTGTTCGTCAAGTCGAACCTGTCGGGCGAGTTCACGGTCGTGGACGAGTACCTGGTGGCCGACCTGAAGCGCGCCGGGCTCTGGGACGAAGTGATGATCGCCGACCTCAAGTACTTCGACGGCAACCTGGCGCGCATCGACCGGGCGCCGGCGGAGCTGCGCCGGCTCTACGCCACCGCCTTCGAGGTCGAGCCGAAGTGGCTCGTCGAGGCGGGCGCGCGACGGCAGAAGTGGATCGACCAGTCGCAGTCTCTGAACATCTACATGGGCGGCGCCTCGGGCAAGAAGCTCGACGAGACCTACAAGCTCGCCTGGCTGCGCGGCCTGAAGACGACGTACTACCTGCGCTCGATGGGCGCGACGCATGCCGAGAAGTCGACCTCCAAGGCGGGCGCGCTGAACGCCGTGCCCGAAGGCGGCGCCTTCGGCGCAGCGGCGGACACGACCGCGCCCGGGGAAGCGGCCGACCCGAAGTTCTGCGCGATCGACAACCCCGAATGCGAGGCCTGCCAGTGACGGGGGCGCGGACGTGATCACGCTCGGCAGCCGCAGCTTCGCCGGCCCGTTCCTGCTGCCGCTGTGGTCGCCGCCGCGTGCCGCGTCGCTCTTCGCGGTCATGGTGCCGGGCTGGCGCCTGCTCACCTTCCGCGTCTTGCACTTCGGCCAGGCCGACGCCCTGTCGGGCGAGAAGATCCGCAGCCACCCGCGCTGCGCCGAGTGGATCGCGGCCGCCGGGACGGAGTGGAACCTGTACGTCGCCACGCACGAGATGTCGTTCTCCACGGAGGCGCAGCGTCAGGCCGCCGAGCGCGACGTCGCGCGCGAGTATCGCCCGGAATTCAGCGTTCCGGTCCCCAACCCCGAGCTCCCGGGCCTGCGCACCATGCTGCTCGCCCGCGCGCTCCGAACCCAGACAGAGAAATAGGACGGACAATTCGATGCTCAGCTTCGAGGAGGAAGGGAGCCTGAAGGCGATCCCCGGCCTGCAGCCGGCCGTCACCAGCTTCGTGCCCGGCGGGGCCGGCAAGGAAGCGCGCGCGCCGGACCTGCGCCGCGTCACCGTGGACGACAAGCGGGTCATCAACTCGAAGGCGGACGTCAACCAGCTCGTCCCGTTCAAGTACAAGTGGGCCTGGGAGAAGTACCTCTCCGCGTGCGCGAACCACTGGATGCCCCAGGAAATCAACATGAGCCGGGACATCCAGCTGTGGAAGGACCCGAACGGCCTGACCGAGGACGAGCGGCGCGTCGTGAAGCGCAACCTGGGCTTCTTCGTCACCGCCGACTCCCTCGCCGCCAACAACATCGTCCTCGGCACGTACCGGCACATTACCGCGCCGGAGTGCCGGCAGTACCTGCTGCGCCAGGCGTTCGAGGAGGCGATCCATACCCACGCCTACCAGTACATCGTCGAGAGCCTGGATCTCGACGAGAGCGAGATCTTCAACGCCTACCACGAGGTCGGCTCGATCCGCGAGAAGGATCAGTTCCTGATCCCGTTCATCGACGTCCTGACCGATCCGGCTTTCAAGACCGGCACGCCGGAGACCGACCAGCAGCTCCTGAAGAGCCTGATCGTCTTCTCCTGCCTGATGGAGGGCCTGTTCTTCTACGTCGGCTTTGCGCAGATCCTCGCGCTGGGGCGGCAGAACAAGATGACCGGCGCGGCAGAGCAGTACATGTACATCCTGCGCGACGAGTCGATGCACTGCAACTTCGGCATCGACCTGGTCAACACGATCAAGATGGAGAACCCGCACCTCTGGACGCCGGCGTTCCGCGAGGAGCTGCACGGCCTGTTTCACCGGGCGGTCGAGCACGAATACCGCTACGGCGAGGACACCATGCCGCGCGGCGTGCTCGGCCTCAATGCGCCGATGTTCAAGGAGTACCTGCGCTACATCGCCAACCGGCGCTGCCAGCAGATCGGCCTGGATACGCTGTTCCCGGGAGCGAGCAACCCGTTCCCGTGGATGAGCGAGATGATCGACTTGAAGAAGGAGCGAAACTTCTTCGAGACGCGTGTAATCGAGTACCAGACGGGCGGCGCCCTCAGTTGGGATTGAAAGCGAAAAGCCGGGACCGACAGGAAATGAAAGAGGAATGGGAAGAGATGCGCATTACCGCCTGCAAGGCCGAAGAGGACTACAAGCTGTGGCTGCGCTTCGAGGACGGCCTCGAGGGCAGCGTGTTCCTGGGCAATCTGCTCGAGATCGGCGCCTTCCAGCTCTGGCGCGACGTGCGCGAGTTCGAGAAGGTGAGCGGCGACCCGGACACCGCCACCGTGACCTGGGAGGGCGGCATCCGCCTCGATGCGGATATCCTGTACCACGACGTGAAGCACCAGATGCACGATGAGATTCAGCACGCCGGCGCGGGGAAACCCGCGTCGGCGGTTGAATAGTCCGGGCGGTATCGCCGGGCTTCCCGTAGTTCAACAACCTTGAAGGAGATTCAAGATGGCGAAGAAAAAAGCGAAAAAAGGCGGAAAGAAAAAGAAGAAGAAGAAAGCGTCAAAAAAGAAGAAAAAAGCACCAAAAAAAGCTGGTAAGAAGAAGGCGGCAGGAAAAAAGAAATCCGCCAAGAAGAAGAAAAAGGCGGGAAAAAAGAAAAAGGCAAAGCAAGCCGCCAGACCTAAGGCCAGCCCCGCGGTAAGGATGACGAGCGCTCCGGTTGCGCCGTCCTCCACCGCTGCGACCAGCGCGAGACCCGCGCTGAATCCAGCGGCCGCGTGGCCGTTCCCCACGGGTTCCCGGCCGTAACCGGGACCCGGGGGAGCGAGGCGGGGGCGCAAGCCCCCTGCCGGGCCCTCGAAGCTCAGCGGACCGGCTTGGTCGATCGACCTAGCTGGGAGAGCGATAGGCCGGTCCGCGAGGCTTCACAGCAAGGGCGCCATTCTATGCGTCCGCGCTCCAAACGGAAAAAAGACTTTCGAAACAAGGCTTTCGCATAGCAGCACGGAACTCGCGCGTTAAAGGAACAACGTATTGACGCAATGAGGTAATTCTTACTAAGATGCACACTGCTGCACCGCAACATTCCGCTAGGCTCGAGGGGGTCCAAACCCAGCTCTCGAGAATCCTTCTCCCGCTCGAAGCCGCCGTTCCATCCAGGGACTGCGTTCGGCCGGAAGAGAACGGGAGGTTGAAGATGAATGCAACTTTCTTGCTGGCTTCGAAGGCCTTCTCCGCGCTCAAGGCGACCCTCGCCCTGATCGGCGCAGGCGTCCTCGCGGCATTCCTGATGCTCCCGGAGTCGCGTGAAGCGCTCCTCAACCACCTGCCCGAGCTGCCGGCGACGTTGGCGGGCGAGGCAGCCGTCGCGGCCGGGTCGATCCACACGCCCGGGACCGAAACGGCGCTCGAGCGCGAGCAGCGCGCCGTGACCGAGTACATCGCGCGGCGCTACCGCGTCGCCGGGGAAGCGGCCGCGGCCTATGTCGCCACCGCCTACTACGCGGGCGCGCTCCATTCCGTGGATCCGATCCTGGTGCTCGCCGTCATGGCGATCGAATCGCGCTACAACCCGGTCGCGGAGAGCGGGATGGGCGCCCGGGGCCTGATGCAGGTCATCCCGAAGTACCACCTGGAGAAGCTCTCGCACCACGGCGGCGAGCAGGCGCTGCTCGATCCGGAGGTGAACATCCTCGTCGGCACGCAGATCCTGCGCGAGTACTACCGCCGCCTCGGCGACCTCGAGTCGTCGCTGCAGATGTACGCCGGCGCCCTGGACGACCCGGCCTCGCAGTACGCCGCGAAAGTGCTGGCGGAGCGCACCCGCCTCGAGTTCCTCAGGCAGAAGGCCAGGAAGCCGCAAAGCGCCTGATCCGCGCGGCGGCCTCCTCGAGCTCGCCCAGGCTCCGCGTATAGGCGAAGCGCACGCAGCGCTGCGTGCCATTGCGCCCGAAGTCGATTCCCGGCGTCGCGGCCACCGCCTCGCGCTCCAGCAATGCGAGCGCATAGCGTTTCGCATCCCCGCCGCAGTCCGCGTACACGTAGAACGCCCCGTGCGGCTCCGCCGGGATTCCCAGTCCTGCCTTCTTCAGCTCGGGCACCAGGAAGTCGCGCCTCCGGGCGAACTCTGCGCGCCGCTGCTCGAGCACGGACAGCGTCTCGGCCGAGAACGCGGCCAGCGCCGCGTGCTGCGCGGCCGAAGGCGCGGAGATGAAGAGGTGCTGCGCGAGCTTCTCGAAGCTGCGCACCGCGGCGGGCGGCAGGACGACCCACCCCAGCCGCCAGCCGGTCATGCAGAAGTACTTCGAGAAGCTATTGACGATCACGACCTCTCCGGGCAGCCCGGCGGCGGTGACCGGGGATGCCCCGTACACCAGGCCCTGGTAGATCTCGTCCACCATCAGCACCCCGCCGCGCCCGGCAATGAACGCGGCGATGCGCGCGAGCTCGCCGGCATCGATCAGCGTCCCGGTCGGGTTGGAGGGCGAGCCGAGCAGCAGGCCCTTGGTGCGCGGGCCCCAGGCCGCGCGCACCATGGCGAGCGTCGGCTGGTAGGCGCTCGCGGCCGAGACCGCAAGGGGGCGCGCCACGCCCTCGAAGGCGCGCACGAAGTGCCGGTAGCCCGGATAGCCGGGATCGGGGATGAGGATCTCGTCGCCCGGGTCGACGTAGAGCGCGGCGACGACCAGAAGCCCGCCCGACGCGCCCGAAGTGATCGCGACCGTCGCCGGGTCGACCTTGCGGCCGAACTTCGCCGCATAGTGCCCGGCGATCGCCTCGCGCAGCGCAGGAAGGCCGAGGGCCGCGGTGTAGGCCGTGCGCCCCTCGCGCAGGGCCTGCATTCCCGCTGCCACGACGGGCTCGGGGGCCGTGAAATCCGGCTCGCCGATCTCCATGTGGACCACCCGGCGCCCTGCCGCCTCGAGCGCATGCGCGCGCGAGAGGACGTCCATGACTTCGAAGGGCTCGATTTCCGCGGCGCGCCGCGCCGTTAGAATGGCCTTGGCGAAGGTCGGGGGCATGGGCGGTCGCAGGATTATAGGGGGGGCCTTGCGCATCATCGCGTCGAATGTGGGGCTCGCGGTTGCCTGCGCGAGCCTCTCGCTTCTTCTCACCCCGCTTGCCGGCGAAGCGCCGCGCGTCTGGCCGCCGGCCGCGCTTGCCGTGGCTGCGCTCGTGCTCGGCGGCCTGCGCCTCGCGCCCGGCGTGCTCGCGGGGGCGCTGGTCTTCGAGCTGCTGCGCCTGGGCGAGGCGGGGAGCGCGGTGGTCGCTGCGGCGGCCCACGCCGGCGAGGCGCTCGCCGCAGCCTGGCTGCTCTCGCGGGTACGCGGCTGGCGCGCCGCGCTCGAAAGGCCGCGCGACGTGCTGCTCGCGCTCATCGCATGCGCGGTGGTTGCCCCGGCCGCCGGCGCGCTCCTGCAGGTTGCGCTCGACCCGGGGCTCTGGAGCGCCGCTGCCGCGCTGCCGAGGGCTCTCGAATGGTGGACGACGCACGCCCAGGGCATCCTGTTCTTCGCGCCCGCGCTTTTCGCCTGGGCGGCCGGCGCGAAGGACCGGATCGGGCAGCGAGAGTGGCTCGCGGCCGGGCTCGTGCTGGGCGCCGTGGTGGCGATGAGCGTCCTGGTCTTCAGCGGCACGCTCGGTGCGGCGGCGAGCCAGTACCTCATGTGGTACGCGCTGTTCCCTTTGCTGGTGTCCTCGGCAATGTGGCTGCGGCCGCGCGAGATCGCCACGCTGAACGCCATGGTTGCGGCGGTCGCCATGTGGGTGATGCCGACGACGCCGCTCGCGGCCGGCGGCGAGCCGAGCGCGTCCCTGCTGATGCACGGATTCCTCGCCGTCGCGGCGACTGCCACCCTGGTGCTCTCGGCGACCTCGAGCGCCTACCGGCGCACCGAGAGCGAGCTGCGCGAGAGCGAAGGCCGCATGGGCGAGCTGGTCGAGCGCTTCCGCAGCCTGACCAACCTCTCGGCCGACTGGTTCTGGGAGCAGGACGAGACGCTGCGCTTCACGCTGCTGTCGCCGCAGTTCGCGGAGCGGGCGCGGGCAGACGCGTCGCGCTACGTGGGACGCCGGCGCTGGGAGATCGAGGGACTGGAGCCGCTGTCCGGGGACTGGAGCGAGCACCGCCGCACGCTCGAGGCCCGCGACTCGTTCCGCGACGTGACCCTGCGCCGGCGCTCGCCCGACGGGACGGTGCGGTTCTACACGACGAGCGGCGAGCCGATCTTCGGCCCGGACGGAACGTTCCGCGGGTACCGCGGCGTGGGGCGTGACATCACCGCGTCCGTCGAGGGGCAGGAGGCGCTGCGCGCGAGCGAGCGGCGCTTCGCCGACGTCGTCGAGGCGGCGGGCGAGTTCGTCTGGGAGTATGACGGGGAGGCGCGCTTCGTCTATGTCTCGGACAAGGTCGAGTCGGTGCTCGGCTACACGCCGGTCGAGCTGCTCGGGCGCCTGCCGACCGACTTCATGCCGCAGCAGGAGGCCGAGCGGGTACGCCACTGGATGCGCGATCATCTCGGCGCGCGCAAGCCGTTCCGCGGCTTCGAGTACCTGTCCGAGACGAAGGACGGGCGCCTGATCTGGCTGGAGGCGAACGGCGTGCCGTTCCGCAGCGCCGACGCGCGCGAGGGCTACCGCGGCACGGCGCTCGACATCACCGAGCGCAAGCGCGCCGAGCAGCGCATCGAGGAGCTCGCCACGCGCGACGCGCTCACCGGGCTGCCGAACCGCCTACTCCTCAACGATCGCCTCGGGCACGCGCTGGTCAATGCCCGGCGCAAGGCAGAGCTGCTCGCGCTGCTCTTCGTCGACCTGGACAACTTCAAGACCATCAACGACTCGCTCGGGCACCCGGTCGGCGACGCGCTGCTGAAGCAGGTGGCGGCGCGCCTCGCCGGGGTCATGCGCAAGGGCGACACCCTGGCGCGCCTGGGCGGCGACGAGTTCGTCGTCCTGCTCGAGGGGCTGCGCGAGGCGGAGGACGCCGGCGCCGTGGCGCAGAAGGTGCTGCGCGCGCTCGCCGAGCCGATCCTCGTCGACGGGCGCAGCCTCGCCACCTCGTGCAGCATCGGCATCAGCGTCTACCCGGCCGACGGGATGGACGGCACGACGCTCCTGCGCAACGCCGACATGGCGATGTACTCGGCCAAGGACCGCGGGCGCGCCGACTACCAGTTCTTCTCCCAGGAGATGAACATCCGCGCGACGGAGAAGCTGGCGATCGAGTCCAGCCTGCGCGGCGCGCTGCAGGAGAAGCAGTTCGAGCTGTACTTCCAGCCGAAATTCTCGCTGCGCGACGGCAAGCTCACCGGCGTCGAGGCGCTCGTGCGCTGGCACCATCCGGAGCGCGGCCTGCTGCTGCCGGGACGCTTCATCGCCATCGCGGAGGAGACCGGGCTGATCGTGCCCCTCGGCGAATGGGTGCTGCGCGCCGCCTGCGCGCAGGCGCGCGAATGGCACGATCGGCTCAACCTGCGCGTGCCGGTCTCCGTGAACCTCTCGGTGCTGCAGTTCACGCGCGCGCTCACCAGCCAGGTGCAGGGCGCCCTCGAGGAGGCGGGGCTCGACGCGGAGCTGCTCGAGCTCGAGATCACGGAGAGCCTGCTGATGAAGAACGTGGAGGACAACGTCGCCATGCTGCGCGCCCTCTCCGAGTCGGGCGTGCGCATCGCGATCGACGACTTCGGCACCGGCTATTCGTCGCTCAGCTACCTGCGCCGCCTGAAGATCGACACCCTGAAGGTCGACCAGACGTTCGTGCGCGACATCGAGGCGAGCGCCGACGACGTCGCGATCGTCCAGGCGATCGTCGCGCTCGCGCGCAGCCTGAAGCTGACCGTCATCGCCGAGGGCGTGGAGCGCGAGGGCCAGCTCGCGGTGCTGCGCACGCTCAACTGCGACGAGTGGCAGGGGCACCACGCCGGCAAGCCGCTCGCGGCGCCCGAGTTCGAGGAGCGCTTTCTCGGCGCCGCGGTGCAGGCAAGGTGAAAGAGGCAGGCGCGGTAGAATCGCGCCCGTGGATGAGCAGCTAAAGAAGAACGCCCTCGAGTACCACCGTCGCGGCGCCCCCGGCAAGATCTCGATCCTGCCGACCAAGCAGCTGACCAACCAGCGCGACCTCGCGCTCGCCTATTCGCCCGGCGTCGCCGCGGTGTGCGAGGAGATCCGCCGGGACCCGGCGGCCGCCGCGGAGTTCACGTCCCGGCAGAACCTCGTCGCGGTGATCACCAACGGCACCGCCGTGCTCGGGCTCGGCGCGATCGGCCCGCTCGCCGCGAAGCCGGTGATGGAAGGCAAGAGCGTGCTGTTCAAGAAGTTCGCCGGCATCGACTGCTTCGACATCGAAGTCGACGAGCGCGACCCCGAGAAGCTGGTGCAGATCATCGCCGCCCTCGAGCCGACCTTCGGCGCGATCAATCTCGAGGACATCAAGGCGCCCGAGTGCTTCATCGTCGAGCGCGCGCTGCGCAAGCGGATGAGGATCCCGGTCTTCCACGACGACCAGCACGGCACCGCTATCACCGTCGGGGCGGCCGTCTACAACGGGCTGAAGGTCGTCGGCAAGAAGCTGGAGAGCGTGAAGCTCGTCACCTCGGGCGCCGGCGCCGCCGCGCTCGCCTGCCTCGAGCTCCTGGTGAAGATGGGCATGCCGCGGCACCACATCACCGTCACCGACATCAAGGGCGTGGTGTACCGGGGCCGCAAGGAGGAGATGGATCCCGACAAGGAGCGCTTCGCCGTCGAGACGGGCGCGCGCTCCCTCGACGAGGTGATCGCCGGCGCGGACGTCTTCCTCGGCCTGTCGGCGGGCGGCGTCCTCAAGCCCTCGATGGTGAAGAAGATGGCCGAGCGGCCGCTGATCCTCGCCCTGGCGAACCCGGAGCCGGAGATCCTGCCCGAGGACGCGAAGGCCGTGCGTCCCGACTGCGTCATCGCCACCGGCCGCTCGGACTACCCGAACCAGGTGAACAACGTCCTGTGCTTCCCGTTCATCTTCCGCGGCGCGCTCGACGTGGGCGCGACGACGATCAACGACGAGATGGAGATCGCGGCGGTCAAGGCGATCGCGGAGCTGGCGCAGGCCGAGACGTCGGAGCAGGTGGCGCTCGCCTACGGCATCGAGTCCATCAGCTTCGGCCCGGAGTACATCATCCCGCGGCCCTTCGATCCCCGGCTCATCGCGCGCGTCGCCCCCGCGGTGGCGAAGGCGGCGATGGACTCGGGCGTCGCGACGCGCCCGCGCGCCGACCTGGACGCCTACCGCGAGTCCCTGGCGCAGTTCGTCTACCACTCGGGCCTGATCATGAAGCCGCTCTTCACGGCGGCGAAGGCGGCGCCGCGGCGCGTGGTCTACGCCGAAGGCGAGGACGAGCGCGTCCTGCGCGCCGTGCAGGTCGTGGTCGACGGGGGCCTCGCCAAGCCGATCCTGGTCGGGCGGCCGCAGGTGGTCGAGCAGCGCCTGGAGCGCCTCGGCCTGCGCGTGCGCCCCGGCAAGGAGTTCGAGCTGGTAAACCCCGAGTTCGACGCGCGCTACCGCGACTACTGGACGACGTATCACCAGCTCACCGAGCGCAAGGGCGTCTCCCCCGAGTACGCGCGCATCGAGATGCGCCGCCGCGCGACCCTGATCGGCGCGATGATGATGTACAAGGGGGAGGCGGACGGCATGCTGTGCGGCACCTTCGGCACGCACGCGCTGCACCTGCAGTTCATCGACCAGGTGATCGGGCTGCGCCCGGGCGTGCGGCACTACGCGGCGATGAACGCCCTGATGCTGCCCGCGCGCACGGTCTTCATCTGCGATACCTACGTCACGCCCGACCCGGACGCCGAGCAGATCGCCGACATGACCCTGCTCGCCGCGGAGGAAATGCGGCGCTTCGGCCTGACGCCGAAGGTGGCGCTCCTCTCGGCCTCCAATTTCGGCTCGGTGCCGACGCCTTCGTCGCGCAAGATGCAGCGCGCCCTGCAGATGATCGCCGAGCGCGCGCCCGACCTCGAGGCCGACGGCGAGATGCACGGCGACGCGGCCCTGTCCGAGGAGATCCGCCTGAAGGTCTTTCCCCGCTCGAAGCTCCGCGGCGAGGCGAACCTGCTGATCATGCCGGACATGGATGCCGCGAACATCGCGTTCAACCTGCTGAAGACCGCGGCGGGCGGCGGCGTGACCATCGGCCCGATGCTGCTCGGCGCGGCGCGCCCGGTCCACATCCTCACCCCCTCGGCCACCGTGCGCCGCATCGTCAACATGACCGCGCTCGCGGTCGCCGACGCGAACGCGCCGCGCGGCCAGGAGCAATCCCTCTTCTGATGAAGACGCGCGCGGGCCTGGTGCTCACCGGCGGCGGCGCGCGGGCGGCCTACCAGGTCGGCGTGGTGAAGGCGGTGCGCGACATCCTGGGCAACCCGGCGGACAACCCGTTCCCGATCCTCACCGGCACCTCGGCCGGCGCGATCAACGCGGCGACGCTGGCGGTATATGCCAACGACTTCCCGCGCGCGGTCGCCAACCTCCTCGAGGTCTGGGAGAACATGCGCTGCGAGCACATCTACCGCACCGATGCCTGGAGCATCCTGAAAAGCGGCGCGAAGTGGCTCTCGTCCATGATGCTGCTCTCCCGCCGCAACCCGGTCTCGCTGCTCGACAACGCGCCGCTGCGCGAGATGCTGGAGCGCAACCTCGCGTTCCCGCGCATCCAGGAGAACATCGACGCGGGCGCGCTCTACGCCGCGTGCGTCACCGCCTCGGGGTACACGTCCGGGCAGAGCGTCTCGTTCTTCCAGGGCGGCAGCGGCCTCGAGGGCTGGGAGCGCAACCAGCGCATCGGCGCCGCGGTGCCGATCTCGGTCGACCTGCTGCTCGCCTCCGCGGCGCTGCCGTTCATCTTCCCGGCGGTGAAGTTCAACCGGGAGTATTTTGGCGACGGCTCGATGCGCCAGATCGCCCCGGTGAGCCCGGCGCTGCACCTGGGCGCCGACCGGGTGCTGATCGTCGGCACCGGCCGGCAGGGAACCGACCAGGCGCGCGCGCGCTCGAACGTCTATCCGTCGCTCGCGCAGATCGCCGGCCACGCCCTGAACAGCATCTTCCTCGACAGCCTGATGGTGGACATCGAGCGCCTGGAGCGCATCAACAAGACCGTGCGCCTCATCCCGCGCGAGCGGATGAGCGAGTCGCAGGTCCAGCTGCGCCCGGTGGAGGTGCTGTTCATCACCCCCTCGCAGCCGATCGAGCGCATCGCCGCGCGCTTCATCCACGAGCTGCCCCGCTCGGTGCGCTTCATCCTGCGCCCGACCGGCGCGCTCAACCGCTCCGGCTCGAACCTGGCGAGCTACCTGCTGTTCGAGTCGCAGTTCTGCCGCGCGCTCATCGACCTGGGCTACCAGGACACCGCGGCGCGCGAAGCCGAGGTCAGGAAGTTCTTTTCTTGGGAAGGAAACTGATGGCCGATCACCCGCAAGGGCCGCCCCCGGACCCGTACGAGATGTTCCGCCGCCTGTGGGGCCCGCTCGGCGTGCCCCTGCCGGGCATGGCGATGCCGACGCTCGACCCGGCGGAAGTGGAAAAGCGAATCAGCGACCTGCGCTCGGTCGAAGCGTGGCTCAATATGAACCTCAACATGGTGAAGTTCTCGATCCAGGGCCTGGAGGTGCAGAAGGCGGCCCTGCAGGCCATGCAACCGAAAAAATAGGAGATCCCGATGGCAAAGGCGGTTCGTTACCACAAGCAGGGCGGCCCGGAAGTCCTGCAGGTCGATGAAGTGCAGGTCGGCGAGCCCGGCCCGGGGCAGGCGCGCATCCGCCACACCGCCATCGGCGTGAACTTCGTCGATACCTACCAGCGCTCGGGGCTCTATCCGATGCAGCTCCCCGGCACGGCCGGCAACGAGGCGGCCGGCGTGGTCGAGGCGGTCGGCCCGGACGTGAAGGACCTGAAGAAGGGCGATCGCGTCGCGTATACCGGCCTGCCGGGCTCGTACTGCGATGTGCGCCTCGTGCCCGCCGACCGGATGGTGAAGCTCCCCGACGGGATCAGCGACGAGCAGGCCGCCTCGATGATGCTGAAGGGCCTCACCGTGCACTACCTGATCTTCAGCACCTACGCGGTGAAGAAGGGCGACACCGTCCTGTGGCACGCCGCCGCCGGCGGCGTCGGCCTCATCGCCTGCCAGTGGCTCAAGGCGCTCGGCGTGACGACCATCGGCACGGTCGGCTCCGAGGAAAAGGCGAAGCTCGCCCGGGCGCACGGGGCCGACCACGTGGTCAACTACAGCACCGAGAACTTCGTCGAGCGGGTCGCGGCGATCACCGGCGGCAAGAAGGTGCCGGTGGTGTACGACTCGGTCGGCAAGACCACGTGGGACGGCTCGCTCGACTGCCTGCGCCCGCGCGGGCTGATGGTCACGTTCGGCAACGCCTCGGGCCCGGTCCCGCCGGTGAACCTGGGCATCCTGTCGACGAAGGGCTCGCTCTACGTCACGCGCCCGACGCTCGCCACGCACATCGCCACCCGCGCCGACCTCGTCGAGCGCTCGAACGCGCTCTTCGAGGTGGTGAAGTCCGGCAAGGTGAAGATCGAGACCACCGGCAAGTACAAGCTTGCCGACGCGGCGCAGGCGCACCGCGACCTCGAAGGCAGGAAGACGACGGGATCGGTCGTCCTGATCCCGTAGCGCTATTTGACGTTGAGGATCTTCATTGCCTTGGCGAGGGTCTCGACGGATTCCTTGTGCTTGCCGGCCTTGTGAAGGGCCTCGCCGTCCGCGCGGGCCTTCTTCACTTCGGCGGCCTGCTGCGCGCTGAGCTTCGGGTTCTTCGCCATGGCCTCGTCGATCTTCTTCATGTCGGCGGGGCAATGGAACGCTAGCGCGGCCGAGGCGGAAAAGGCGAGGGCCGCGGTCAGGCTGAGGGTGAGGAGGGTGCGCTTCATGCGGGGACTCCGTTGAAGTGGGATGTCGCCGGGCTCAGGGAGCGCCTGAAGCGCGCGGCCCCGCCGGCGTTCACAGTATATGGCGACGACCGCCTCGCGGGCGACCCGCCGGAGGCCCGCCCGGCGGCGGTGCTTGTGCCCATCGTCCAGCGGCCGGGCGAGCTCACGCTCCTCTTCACGCAGCGCAACGCGCACCTGAAGGCGCACGCCGGCCAGGTCAGCTTCCCGGGCGGGCGCGCCGAGCCGGGCGACGCGAGCCCGGAGTTCACCGCCCTGCGCGAGGCCCGGGAGGAGATCGGGCTTGCGCTCGAGCGCGTGGAGATCCTCGGCCGGCTTCCCGACTACCACACGCGCACCGGCTACGTGGTCGCGCCGATCATCGGCCTGCTGACGCCGCCGTTCGACCTGGTGCCGGATCCGCGCGAGGTGGACGAGGTCTTCGAGGTGCCGCTCGCCTTCCTCCTCGACCCGGCGAACCATCGCCGCCAGACGCGCGTGGTGCAGGGCCGCACCGTCGGCTTCTACGAGATGCAGTACGAAAACGGACGCACCATCTGGGGCGCCACCGCCGGGATGATCGTCAACTTCTGGCGCGTGCTGTCCGGCCCGCCCGCCGACTGAGGATCGCCGCTCGCGGGCATTAGAATCGCGAGCATGGGAGTCCTCGCCATCGTCGCCGCGCTGGTCCTCGAGCAGTGGCGCCCGCTCGCCGAGCGCAGGAGCGTCGCCGCCGCGCTGGGCGGCTTCGCCGCGTGGCTGGAGCAGTCGTTCAACGGCGGCGAAGCACGCCACGGCCTGGTCGCGTGGCTGGTCGCGACGGTGCCGGCGGTCGCGCTGTCGATCGCGCTCTACCACCTCCTGTGGGCGGTGCATCCGGCCTTCGCGCTCGCCTTCAACGTCGCGGCGCTCTACCTCACGCTCGGCTTCCGCCAGTTCAGCCACCATTTCACGCAGATCCAGCTTGCCGTGAAGAGCGGCGACATCGACCGCGCGCGCGCCGAGCTCGAGGCCTGGCGCGGCGCCTCGGGCATCGTGCGCAGCCGCGAGGAGGTGATCCGCCTCGCGATCGAGCAGGCGCTGCTCGCCTCGCACCGCCACGTCTTCGGCGTGCTGCTGTGGTTCATCGTGCTGCCCGGGCCGAGCGGCGCGATCCTGTACCGCCTCGCCGCCTACCTCGCGGAGCGCTGGAAGCCGCTCGGCGCGTTCGGCCAGTTCGCGCAGAAGGCGTTCCACGCGCTCGAATGGCCGGCGGTGCGCCTCACCGCCGCGTCCTTCGCGGTGGTGGGGGACTTCGAGGACGCGATCTACTGCTGGCGCACGCAGGCGCGCAGCTGGGCCGATCCGGACGCGGGCGTGGTGCTCGCCGCCGGCGGCGGCGCGATGGGCGTGCGCCTGGGCATGCCGGTGCACGAAATCGACGGCGTGCAGCCGCGCCCGGAGCTCGGCGTCGGCGAGGGCGCCGAAGGGCCGTTCCTCGACAGCACCGTCGGCCTGGTCTGGCGCGCGCTGGTCGTCTGGGTCTTCATCCTGCTGGTGATCGGAATCGCACGTTTGCTCTAGCGGAATCGCACGCCTGCTCTAGGCGCGATCGGCGCCGCAGCGCCAGCACTGCGTGAACTGCGCCTCGCACGCTTCCGCGCACGCGGCGCAGGTCCACGGCGCGCCGAAGACCGGCGGCGCGTGCAGGACCTGCTGGGCGCGCTCGTGGTCGCCTTCGCGCAGGACCCACACCTCGACCTGGCACTCGGCCGGCGGCAGCTCGCCCATCGCGGAGGAAAGCACGTCGTTGCGCACCACCGAGCGGATCCCCTCGGCCTCGAGCAGGTTGCGCGCGTGGTGCGCGGCCGCGAGGTTCCAGGAGCTGTAGACGCGCTTCAAGCGCCTCTGAGCCGGGCGATGCGCTGCGCCGCGGGCGGGTGCGAGTCGTAGAAGGCGGAGTGCAGCGGGTCCGGGGTCAGCGTCGCGGCATTGTCCTTGTAGAGCCCGACCAGCGCCCGCACGAGGTCGGCGCGATCGGCGAAGCGCGTCGCGTAGGCGTCGGCCTCGAACTCGTTCTTCCTCGAGAACATGCTCATCAGCGGATGGAGGAAGAAGGTGAACTCCGGCAGCACGACCATCAGCAGGGCGAGGGCGGCCGCGGCGCTCTGCTGCTGCACGCCGAGCCCCTGGTAGAACCACGGCTGGTCGAGGACCAGGCCGAGGACGAGGAGCATGGCGAAGGCCATCGCCGCGGTGACCAGCAGGCCCTTCACGATGTGACGCAGCTTGTAGTGGCCCAGCTCGTGCGCGAGCACCGCCTCGACCTCCGCCGGCCGCAGGCGCGACACGAGCGTGTCGAAGAGGACGATGCGCTTCGCGCGGCCGAAGCCGGCGAAGAACGCGTTGCCGTGCGAGGAGCGCTTGGAGCCGTCCATCACGAACAGGCCCTTCGAGCGGAAGCCGGTGCGCTCGAGGAGCGAGGCGACCTTGGCGGCGAGCTCTCCCTCCGGCAGCGGCGTGAACTTGTTGAAGAGGGGAAGGATCACGGTGGGCACCAGCATCTGGACGAACAGGGTGAAGGCGACGACCACCCCCCACGCGTACAGCCACCACCAGGCGCCGGCCTGCTCCATCAGCCAGAGCAGCGCGAGCAGGAGCGGGACGCCGAGCGCCAGGCCGACCAGCGTCTGCTTGACCAGGTCGGCGACGAACAGGCCGGGCGACATCCGGTTGAAGCCGAAGCGCTCCTCGATGACGAAGATGCGGTACAGGGTGAGGGGCAGGCCGACCGCGCCCTGGACCAGGAACAGGCTGAGCAGCAGCGCGGTGCCGTGCAGGAGCGATCCGGGGGCGAGCCACAGGCCCCACAGCGAGGCGAGCGCCTGGATCAGCCCGCCGAGCGTGAGCCAGAGCGTGAGCAGCACTTCCACGCCGACGTGGACCATCCCGAAGCGCGCCTTCACCAGCGTGTAGTCGGCGGCCTTCTGGTGATCGTGGAGCGGGATCGCGTCGGTGAACGGCGCCGGCACTGCGCCGCGATGCGCGGCGACGTGCCGCATCTGGCGCAGCGCGAGCCACAGGCGCGTCGCCGTGGCGAGCGCCAGCGCGGCGACGAAGATCCAGGTCAGGGCGTTCGGCATGCTCGGCGAGATGTCCATGAGAGAATAGGAAAGATTAAATCATGCCCGGCGACGTCAACAACCTGATCTGGCTCGACATGGAGATGACGGGCCTGCAGCCCGACTCCGACCGGATCATCGAAGTCGCGATGGTCGTGACCGACGCCCAGCTCAACGTGCTCGCCGAGAGCCCGGTCTGGGTGGTGCACCAGCCCGCCGAGGTGCTCGAGGCGATGGATTCCTGGAACAGGGGCACGCACCGCAAGTCCGGCCTGATCGAGCGCGTCAACGCCGCGAGCGCCACCGAGGCCGAGGTCGAGGCGGCGGCGCTCGCGTTCCTGAAGCCCCTCGTCCCGGCCTCCACCTCGCCCATGTGCGGCAACTCGATCTGCCAGGACCGCCGCTTCCTCGTGCGCTGGATGCCGAAGCTCGAGGCCTACTTCCACTACCGCAATCTCGACGTCTCGACCCTGAAGGAGCTGGTGAAGCGCTGGAAGCCCGAGGTGCTCAAGGGGTTCCTGAAGGAAGGCAAGCACGAGGCGCTCGCGGACATCCACGAGTCCGTCGAGGAGCTGAAGTTCTACCGCAAGACCATCCTGACGATCTAGGCTTCGATTTCCACGATGCACTCGATCTCCACGGGGATGCCCATGGGGAGCGAGCCCATCCCGACCGCGGAGCGGGCGTGCTTGCCGCGCTCGCCGAGCACCTCGACGAAGAGGTCCGAGCAGCCGTTGATGACCTTGGGGTGGTCGGTGAACTCGGGCACGGCGTTCACCATGCCGAGGACCTTGACGACGCGCTTCACCTTGTCGAGGCTGCCGAGCTCGGCGCGCATCACCGCGAGGAGGTCCATCCCCACCGTGCGGGCGTGCTGGTACGCCTGCTCGACCGTGTAGTCGCGGCCGACCTTGCCGCTGGGGCGCTTGCCGTTCTCCGCGCGCGGGCCCTTGCCGGCGAGGAACAGGAGGTTGCCGGTGCGCACGGCGTTCACGTAGTTCGCGACCGGCGAGGACACCGTCCCCAGGTCGATGTTCAGCTCCTTCAGCCGCTGCTCAGCGCTCAAGGGGGATCACCTTGCCGGGGTTCATCAGGTTCTCGGGGTCGAAGAGGCGCTTGATGTCGCGCATCACGTCCATCACGTCCTCGCCGAGCTCGGCGCGCAGCGAGCCCTGCTTGCCCAGGCCGACGCCGTGCTCGCCGGTGCAGGTGCCCTCCATGCGCAGGGCCCGCTCGACGAGGCGCGCGTTGAATGCTTTGGCGAGTTCCGTTTCCTCCGGCTTCGCCGGGTCGACGAGGAACATGAGGTGGAAGTTGCCGTCGCCGACGTGGCCGAGGAGCGGCACCGGCGCGATGTAGTCCTTCACGTCCTCCACCGTCTCGTGCACGCATTCGGCGAGGCGCGAGATCGGCACGCACACGTCGGTCGAGACGGCGCGCGAGCCGGGGCGGATCTGCAGCCCGGCGAAGTAGGCGTTGTGGCGCGCCTCCCAGAGCTGGGTGCGCTCCTCCGGCCGGGTCGCCCAGACGAAGTCCCTGCCGCCGTTCTCCTTGGCGATCTCCTGCACCATCTCCGCCTGCTCGGCGACGCTCGCCTTGGAGCCGTGGAACTCGAAGAACAGGGTCGGCGCGACGCGGTAGCTCGTCTTCTTGTACTTGTTGATGGCGTCCATCGTCTTCTCGCACAGGATCTCGCTGCGCGCGATCGGGATGCCGGCCTGGATGGTCTGGATCACGGTCTTCGTGCAGCCGTCGACCGTGTCGAAGGCGCACACCGCGGCGGACATCGCCTCCTGGACCGCGTAGAGCCTCACCGTCACCTCGGTGATGATCCCGAGCGTGCCTTCGGAGCCGACGAAGAGCCGCGTCAAGTCGTAGCCGGCGGCCGACTTCTTGGCCCGGCGCGAGGTCTGGATGACCCGCCCGTCGGCCAGCACGACCTTCAGGGACAGCACGTTCTCGCGCATCGTGCCGTAGCGCACCGCGTTCGTGCCCGAAGCGCGCGTCGCGCTCATGCCGCCGATCGTCGCGTCGGCGCCCGGGTCGATCGGGAAGAAGAGCCCGGTGTGCTTGATGTGCTCGTTCAGCTGCTTGCGCGTCACGCCCGCCTGCACCACGGCGTCGAGGTCCTCCTCGTGCACGGCGAGCACCTGGTTCATCTGCGACAGGTCGATCGTCACGCCGCCGTGCACCGCGAGGATGTGGCCCTCGAGCGAGGTGCCGACACCGTACGGAATCATGGGCACGCGGTGGCGGCGGCAGATGTTCACGACATCGCGCACTTCCTCGGTCGTCGTCGGGAACACCACCGCATCGGGCAGCGCGTACGGGAAGTACGACTCGTCCTTGCCATGGTGCTCGCGCACCGCATGGGAGGTGGAGACGCGCTCGCCGAGCAGCGCCTTCAGCTCGGTGAGCACGGACTGGTCGAATTCGCGGGCCTTGTTCATTGGATCACCTTTGCTGATGGGTCCTATCCTAGCTTGATCTCTCCGTCGAAGGGCACCTTGACCCCCAGGGAGGGGATCTCCAGTGTGACCTTGACCGGGAACGTCTCGTTCCCTTTCAGCTTCGCGGACTGGAGGGCGGCCTGGACGGCCTGCTCGATCTCGCGCTGCGAGTTGACTCCCACCATCTTGAGGAATTTGCGGATGCTGAGGTTGAAGGTTTCCTGGTCCATGGTCACTTTCCTTTCGAGAGGATTCTATTGGCCATCTGCGAGCCCCCAAGCAACTTGCTTGCAAGTTGCTTCCCTAATTCGACGCCCCATTGGTCGAAGCTGTTGATATTCCACAGCACGCCCTGGGTGAAAACCTTGTGCTCGTAGAGGGCGATCAGCTGCCCGAGCGCCCGGGGGGTGAGTTTTTCAAGAAACAAAATACTGGAAGGCCGGTTGCCGGGGTACTGCTGGTGCGGCGGCAGGCCGGGCTGGTCGGTGCCGAAAGCCAGCGCATCGGCCTGCGCGAGGCAGTTCGCGGTCAATCTTTCGTCGATCCCCAGCTCGATGAAATCGGCCGGGACGACCTGCGTGCCCTGGTGCAGGAGCTGGTGGAAGGAATGCTGGCTCACGGTGCCCTCGGCGCCCCAGAGCACCGGCGCGGTCGCGTAGCCGACCTCGCGTCCCTCGCGGTCGACGCGCTTGCCGTTGGATTCCATCTCGAGCTGCTGCAGGTACGCGGGGAGCAGGCGCAGGCCGTTCGAATAGGGCAGCACGGCGTGCGTGGCGCAGCCGAGGAAGTTCGTGTTCCACACGCCGAGCAGCGCGAGCAGCACCGGCAGGTTCTTCTCCGCCGGGGCCTCGGCGAAGTGCCGGTCCATCTCGTGCCCGCCGGCGAGGAATTCCTCGAAGGCCGCGAAGCCCATCGCGCACGCGGCGGCGAGCCCCACCGCGGACCACACCGAGAAGCGGCCGCCCACCCAGTCCCACATCGGCACCACTTTCAGGGCGCCGAACTTCTGCGCTGCCGGAACGTTCGAGCTGACGGCGATGAAATGCCGGCCGCCCCAGGCCTTGGCGGCGGCGGCGTTCGCCATCGTCTCCTGCGTGGTGAACGTCTTCGAGACGACGATGAAGAGAGTGCTCGCCGGCTCGGCGCCTTCCAGCGCGCGCTGCAGGTCGCGCGGGTCGACGTTCGCGGCGAAGCGCACGTCGAGCGCGCCGTCGCCGAGCGCGTCGGCGAGCAGCCGCGGGCCGAGGTCCGAGCCTCCGGTCCCGAGGTTGATGACTCGCTTGTACCCGCTACGGATTTTTCCCGACAGGTCTTTCACTCGTAAAAGCGCTTCCTGGACTTCCGGCGGGGCGAACGCGCCGGCGCGCAGCGCCGTGTGCAAGGCCGCCCGCTTCTCCGTTTGGTTGATCGGCTCGCCGGAGAAGAGCGCGGAGCGCCAGGCGGGCAGGCCGCGCTCCTCGGCCAGGCGCGCGAGCAGCCGGATCGTGATCGCGCCGACCCGCTGGCGCGAGTAGTCGAGGCGCACCCCCGCGCCCTCGGCGGCGAACTGCGCCACGCGCGAGGCGTCCTGGGCGAGGAGCTCGCGCAGGTGCACGCCGCGCCAGCTCTCCGCGTGGTGCGCGAGGTCGGCCCAGGCCTTGGTTTCGACGGGGCTGCGGGTATCGAGGCTCATTTTCGGAGGCGGTAGAGGCGCAGGCGCTCGGTGCGGTCCCCGGGCCGCCCGACGTCGGCGAGCAGGGCGGCGCCGGGAGGGGCGAGCCTCTGGCTGGGGTGGCTCTGCACGATCAGGAGCGGGCAGGCGCGCGGCGCGAGCGGGTCGAAGGAGCGCGTGCGGATTCCCGCATGGTAGTGGAGGGCCGCGCGTTGCGGCACCCCCATGTTCGAGGCGGCGACGCACGCCGTGCCGGCCGGGATCTTCGCGCGCAGCTCGGCGGCGACGCTGCGGTAGCTGCGCTGGTGGTCGGCCCACGGCATCCAGAGCATCGCGAACGTGCCCCACAGGAACACCATGCCGGCTGCCCAGCGCATCACGCTGCGCAGCGGCGAGGGCGTCATGACGAGCACCACGTAGATCCAGCCGACGGTCAGCAGCGCGGCGAAGAGGAACGCGAAGAGCTCGAACTGCGGCACGAAGCCGGGCGCGAGGCGCGAGAAGTTCGCCGCGACCCGGGGCGGCGTGCCGGTCATCATCGCCACGTAGCCGAGCCAGACCAGCCCGGCGAAGAAGGCGAAGGTCGCCACGCCGAACCAGTCGAGCGCCGCCGCCGCGCCGCGGCCCAGCGTCGGGATGCCCTGCGAGGCGAGCAGGCAGAGCGGCGCGAGCAGCGGGATCAGGTTCACGCTCTGCGGCGGGCCCCAGCAGACGAGCCCCGCCAGCATGAGCAGCGTGGCGAGGCCGGGCACGAGGACGCGCGGGTCGCTCCAGCGCCGGCGCAGCGCCCAGCTCGCCCAGAGCGCAAGCGGCCACGCCGGCCAGGCGAACCAGCTGGCGGTGGCGAGGAGGTAGCGCAGGTTCGTGGCGAGCGCGCCCGCCGGCCGGGTCGAGATCGCCCACCACGCCGAGAAGAGCTCGGGGGAGCGCAGGTAGAGCGCGAGCGGCCAGGAGGCGGCGATCGCCAGGGCGACGGCGAGCGCCGTGCCGAGGAACGGGAGCGCGGCCGGGGTGCGCCACTCCGCGCAGGCGGCATGCGCGAGCGCCACGGCGAGGAACAGCGCTGCCGACGCGACCCAGGTCGAGGACAGGAAGGCGAAGCCGATGGCGGCGCCGAACAGCGCGCCCGCCGGGACCGGCCGGCGCGCGGCGTGCGGCAGCACCGCGAGCGCCCCGCACAGGGCGGCGAGCGAGGCGAGCTCGGGCACCGCTTCGTGCGCATGGACCATGAGCCCGACCGAGCCGAGCAGGAGGAGCAGGGCGCCGGCGCCGGTCACCACGCTGCGCTCCTCGCCCAGGCTCAGGTCGCGCGCGGCGATGCGGATCAGCCAGAGCGCGGCGAACATGAAGACGCCGCTCGCGAGGCGGGCGGCAGCATGGAAGGAAAGCAGCCCGCCCAGCATCTTGCCCAGCGCCGCGGCGAACCAGTGGTAGAGCGGAGGATCGGCCAGCCACGCGAGCTCGCCGATGCGCGGCACGATCGGCTCGCCGGTGAGGGCCATCTCCCAGGCGACGCCGATGCCGAGCGCATCGTGCGATTTCCAGGGGTCATGCCCGGTCAGGCCGGGCAGGACGAAGGCGAGCGCAAGCACCGCGAGGACCGCGCCCGACGAAGGCAGCTGGAACGAGAAAGACCGGGGGGCGAGCTCCATGCCCCGCGAGGTTACTTGGCGGTCTTCGGGGTGTAGCGGCGCTTGAACTTCTCGATGCGGCCGGCCGTGTCCATCACCTTCTGCTTGCCGGTGTAGTACGAGTGCGATTCGGAGGAGACCTCGACCTTGACGACCGGGTACTCCTTGCCGTCCTCCCACTTCATCGTCTCGCGGCCCTTGGTGTCGATGGCCGAGCGGGTGAGGAAGGCGTGGTTCGCGCTGGTGTCGAGGAAGATCACCGGCTTGTATTCGGGGTGCGTGCCCTGCTTCATGATGTGTTCTCTGCCGTTAAGCGCGGAAAGGGGCGGAATTATACATACAAATCAACCCCTTCTCATGGAGTCGAAGAACTCCGCGTTCGACTTGGTCGCGCGCAGCTTGTCGATCAGGAATTCGGCGGCTTCCAGCTCGTCCATGGGGAACAGGAGCTTGCGCAGCACCCAGACCTTCTGCAGG
>CBDDRX010000045.1:0-2504 GCA_965233165.1 uncultured bacterium
GACATCCGCAACCGCGCCCCGATGAACGAGGTGTGGAGCGCCTGGGTGGACGCGAAGAACCTGCCCGCCCGGGCGTGCGTCGAAGCCAAGCTGGCCGACCCCAAGGCGCTCGTCGAGATCATGGTGGTCGCCGCCAAATGACGTGATCGTCAGCGTCGGAGAGGTCGCTGCCCGTTGCCGCAGCTGCGGCGGGACCGACTTCACCCCGGCGCAGCCCGGCCCCCTGGGCCTCGCCAGCGTCCTCACCTGCGCCGGTTGCGGCGCCGCCGCCACCTACGAGGAGCTGCTCGACGTCATCGGCGAGGAGGCGATTCGCCGCGCCAACCGCTCGCTCGACGAGCTGAAGAAGAAAACGCCGCGGCCGAGGAAGCCGCGCCGGTAATTTGCCCGGTCCCGGACATTCCCTGACAGCGGCGGCGCGGCGCGCTCTCTATGCTGGCGTCGCATGTCCCAGCCCGCCGTCATCCTCGTCGAAACCTCGCCGGTGGAGACGATCCTCGCCTGCGCCGCGCTGGCGCTGCGCCCGGAGGTGATCGTGCTGCACGCCGAGGACCTGCGCGAGGCGAGCGATCTCCTGAGCGGCGCGCCGGTGGCCCTCGCCATCCTGGGCAAGCAGGCGCTCGGCGCCGCCGACGGCAGGACCCTGCAGGCGTTCGTCAGCGGCGGCGTTCCGGTGGTGGGCCTGGGCGTCAACCTGCCCGAGTCGCTGCGCAAGCAGGCGCTCGCGGCGGGGGTGCGCCAGGTGCACGAGCGGCCGCGCGAGTGGCGCGCCTACCGCTCGCTCATCACCGGCCTGCTCGAGCAGGCGCTGCCTACTCGAGCAGATTAATTACAGCGTCGAGGCCTGACCAGTTGAGCGCGCAGTCCGCCTGCGCGCGCACCACCGGCTTGGCGCGGAAGGCGACCGAGAGCCCCGCCTGCGCCATCATCTTCAGGTCGTTGGCGCCATCGCCGATGGCCACCGTCTCTTCCTTTCGCGCATCCAGCTTCTTCTTAACCCGAAGGAATTTTTCGGCCTTCGCATCGGCATCGACGATGTCGCCGACGAGGGCGCCGGTGAGCTTGCCGCCTTTCACTTCCAGCACGTTCGAGATGGTGTGGTCGAGGCCGAGCCGCGCCTTCAGGCGCTCGGTGAAGAACGTGAAGCCTCCGGACACGAGCAGCACCTGGACGCGATGTTCCTTGCACTTCGCGAGCAGGGCTTCGGCCCCTGGCGTGAGCCGCAGGCGCTCTTCATAGACTTCCAACAGTGAAGATTCTGAAAGCCCGGCAATCGCCGCCACCCGCCGGCGCAGGCTCTCCGGATAGTCGATCTCGCCGCGCATCGCCTGCGCCGTGACCGCGGCCACCTCGGCTTTCTTGCCCGCCAGGGCCCCCAGCTCGTCGATGCACTCGATGGTGATCAGCGTCGAGTCCATGTCCATGGCGAGCAGCTTCAGGTCCGCGAAGCGCCGGCCCGCGGGCACGAAGGCGTGGTCGATGTGCCGTTCTTCGCACCAGGAAGCGAGGGAAGGATGGGGCCTGGCGCCTTTGAAACGGAAGGCATGGCCGGAAATGGCCACCGACAATACCCCGACGAGCTTCGCCAGCTCGTCCGCATGCCCGGCCCTCATCGCCGGACCCTGGGCGACGAGGTTCATTTAAACAGGGTACGTCCCCATTAAGCGGCGAGCTGCTGCAGGATGTCCTTCACCGCCTGGGCGCGCTCCTGCCACGCGGGGAGCTTCATGTCGACGCGCAGGCGCTCCGGGCCGGCGAGGCGGGCGGCGCGGCCCTTGCGGCGGATGAACTCGATGACCTTGGCCCCGTCGAGCGGCGGGTTCTTCACGAAGGTAAGCTGCACCGCCTCGTGCGTGGCATCGACGCGGGAGACGCCGAGCGGTCGCGCGGCGATGCGCACGTGGTGGCACTCGAGGAGCGCGCGCGCCGGCTCGGGCAGCTCGCCGAAGCGGTCGACCAGCTCCTCGCGCAGCTCGTCCAGCGTCTCGCGGCTGTCCGCGTCCGCCAGGCGCTTGTAGAGCGAGAGCCGCTCGTGCACGTCGCTGCAGTAGGTGGCCGGGAGCAGGGCGGGCACGTGGAGGTTGACCTCCGTCGAGACGTCCTCGACGCCTTCGAGCTCGGGCGCCTTGCCGGACTTGAGCTTGCGCACTGCGCGATCGAGCATTCGGGCGTAGAGCGAGAAGCCCACCTCCTGCATCTCGCCCGACTGCGACTCGCCGAGGATCTCGCCGGCGCCGCGGATCTCGAGGTCGTGCATCGCCAGGTAGAAGCCCGAGCCGAGCTCTTCCATCGCCTGGATCGCCTCCAGGCGCTTCTTCGCCTGCCCGCGCAGGGATTCCTCGGTCGGCACCAGCAGGTAGGCGTAGGCCTGGTGGTGCGAGCGGCCGACGCGGCCGCGCAGCTGGTGGAGCTGGGCGAGGCCGAACTTCTCGGCGCGGTTGATGACGATGGTGTTGGTGGTCGGGATGTCGATGCCGGTCTCGATGATGGTCGAGCACAGCAGC
>CBDDRX010000046.1:0-3871 GCA_965233165.1 uncultured bacterium
CGCCTCCAGCACGATCGAGAACGAGGCCCCGGCGGCCACCGCGAGCGCGAAGGCGAAGAATCCGCGCAGGCGCGGGTACAGGGCGCAGACGCAAAGCAGGCCGAAAGGCACATAGCCGAGCACGTTCGCCGCGACGTCGAAGCGCACGACGTGCGACGGCCAGGGGCCGGACAGGTAGTCGAAGGCCGCCTGCCCGTGGTCGCGCCAGCCTTCGAGGGGAAACAGCGTCGCGTACGCGACGAGCAGCGCGTAGACCGCGAACGCGAGGCGGGCGATGCTCAGCCGTGCGCCCGCTGCTCCGCGCGCTCCGCCGGGATCAGCGCGCCCAGCCCCATGCCGAGCGCGGAGAACGCCAGGCCGACCAGCTGCGGCGGGACGGTGGCGTCCGCGGCGACAAGCTCGGCGATGCCCCAGGAGACCAGGCCCATCACGACGGAGATCATCGCCGCCGCCGGGGTGGCGCGCTTCCAGTAGATGCCCGCGGCGAGCGGCACGATGCAGGAGACCAGGGTCACCTTGTAGGCGTTCTGCACCATCTCGTACATCGTGCTCTTCGAGTTCACGGCGAAGAGCAGGGCGGCCAGGGTGAAGAGGACCAGGACCACGCGCAGCAGCAGCAGGAACTGCTTGTCGCCCAGGCGCGGGGCGAACGGGCGCACCACGTTCTCGGTGAAGAGCGCCGTCGGCGCGATGAGCGCCCCGCTCGCCGTGGAGAGGATGGCCGACAGGAGCGCGCCGAAGAACAGGACCTGCGCCCAGAGCGGCGTGCGCTCGAGGATCAGGCTGGGCAGGATGCGCTGGATCTCCCGCCCGTCCTCGCTCGCGAAGAGCTTGCCGTACTCCGGGTCGATGACCAGCGCCGCGTAGGCGATGAAGATCGGCACGAAGGCGAACACGAAGTACACGCCGCCGCCGATCAGGCAGCCGCGCACGGCGGTCTTCTCGTCCTTCGCGGCGGTGACGCGCTGGAAGACGTCCTGCTGCGGGATCGAGCCGATCGCGAGGGTCATCCACGCCGCCAGGAACCAGAGCCAGTCCTTGAGCTGCGCCTTCGGGAAGAACTCGAACTTCCCGGCGTCCGCCGCGGCGGCCAGCACCTTGCCCGGGCCGCCGGCCATGTCGCCCACCAGCCAGGCGATCGCCGCGAGGCCGATCAGGATGACGACCGACTGGAAGAGGTCGGTGAGCGCGACCGACCACATCCCGCCCCAGATCGTGTAGCCCAGCACGATTGCCGCGCCGATGTAGATGCCGGTCTCGAGCGAGAGCGCGCCGCCCGAGAGCACCGAGAAGACCAGGCCGAGCGCGGTCATCTGCGCCGAGGTCCAGCCCAGGTAGGAGGCGGTGATGGCGACGCTCGTCACCACCTCGACCTGCTTCGAGTAGCGCTTGCGATAGAAGTCGCCGATGGTCAGCAGGTCCATGCGGTAGAACGCGCGCGCGAAGAACAGCGCGACGAACAGCAGGCAGAAGGTCGAGCCGAACGGATCGGCGATCACGCCGCCCAGGCCATCCTTGGCGAAGGTGGCCGAGACGGACAGCACCACCTCGGCGCCGAACCAGGTCGCGAACACGGTGGCGGCGCTCATGTAGAGCGGCAGGCTGCGCCCGGCGACGAGGTAATCCTTGGCGTTGTGCACGCGCCTCGCTGCCCAGAGGCCAATGCCGATGGTCACGAGGAGGTAGGCGACGACGGAGCCGATCAGCATGGCTGGGGGTGGATCATAGCTTTCGCTTCCACACCTGCCAACGCTCCTTGCCGGCGAACACCGGGAGGGACTGGTCCGGGGGAACGGCGCGGTCTTCTTCCTGCACGAACGCCGGCTCGAGCAGCGTCCCCAGGGCGGGCAGCGAGGCGCCGAAGGGTGGGCCGCGCTCGTTGTCGTCGAAGTAGAAGAAGCCGGCCAGCTCGCCGCCGGGGCGCACCACGTCGGCCATCTTCGCGCCCCAGCGCTCCCAGAGCGCGCGCGGCAGCGCGCACAGGAAGGCGCGCTCGTAGACCAGGTCGAACGGCCCGGGCAGGGAGAAGAAATCCGCATGGCGCACCCGGCCGGCGAGCGGGCCGAGGAAGGCGCGCGCCGCCTCGAGCGCCGCCTCGGAGAAATCGATGCCGAGCACGTCGTGCCCGCGCTCCGCGAACGCGCGCACCTCGTACCCGGTGCCGCAACCCGGAACCAGCACCTTGCTGCGCGCCCTCCCCGCGAGGAAATCCTCGAGAAGCGGCGGGGTTCTTCCCGCGTCCCAGGGCGTGACCCCGCCGCAGAAGCGCGTGTCCCAGAACTCCGGCCGCGAGCTGTCCTGCGCCACGGCGCTAGAGGAGAACGAGCGCCGCCAGCAGGAGCGCCGCAGTCACGACGACGAGCAGCGCGGAGAGGAGGTCGTTGCGCCGCGCATTCTCGGCGGCGAGCCGCTCGAGCGCCGCGGCGAGCGGCGCGGCATGGTCTGCGGCGAGCGCCCGGTGCACGAGGCGCGGCAGCTGCGGCAGGGTGCTCGCCCAGAACGGCGCTTCCTGGCGCAGCGTGCGCAGCACGCCGCGCCAGCCGACCTGGTCGGCCATCCAGCGCTCGAGGTAGGGCTTCGCGGTCTGCCAGAGGTCGAGGTCGGGATCGAGCTCGCGCCCCAGCCCCTCGATGTTGAGCAGCGTCTTCTGCAGCATCACGAGCTGCGGCTGGATCTCGACGTTGAAGCGCCGCGAGGTCTGGAACAGGCGCAGCAGCAGCCTGCCGAAGTAGATCTCCTTCAGCGGCCGCGCGAAGACCGGCTCGCAGACGGCGCGGATGGCGGCCTCGAACGCGTCCACCCGCGTGCCGGCCGGCACCCAGCCCGCGTCGAGGTGCGCCTGCGCGACGCGCCGGTAGTCGCGGTTGAAGAAGGCGAGGAAGTTCTGCGCGAGGTAGCTCTTGTCCGTCTCGGTGAGGGCGCCCATGATCCCGAAGTCGAGCGCGATGTAGCGGCCCTTCGTCTCCCCGGCGTCGGAGACGAGGATGTTCCCGGGGTGCATGTCGGCGTGGAAGAAGCCGTCGCGGAACACCTGGGTGAAGAAGATCTCCACGCCGGCCCGCGCGAGCGCCGGGATGTCCACGCCCCGCTCCTCGAGCAGCTTGCGCTGGGAGATCGGCACCCCGTGCATCCGCTCCATGACCATCACGCGCTGCGAGCAGAGCTCCCAATGCACTTCGGGCACGAGCAGCAGCGACGAGCCGGCGAAGTTGCGCCGCAGCTGGCTCGCGTTGGCCGCCTCGCGCATGAGGTCGAGCTCCTCCTCGAGGTGGCGCTCGAACTCGGCGACCACCTCGCGCGGCTTCAGGCGCCGCCCGTCGGCCCACAGGCGCTCGACCAGCCCCGCGGCGGAGCGCAGCAGCGCGACATCCCTGGCGATATGGCCTTCGACGCCCGGGCGCAGCACCTTGACCGCGACCTCGCGCCCGTCTTTCAGCCGCGCGAGGTGTACCTGCGCGACCGACGCGCTGGCCACCGGGTCCTCGTCGACCGCCAGGAATTTTTCCTGGATCGGGCAGCCGATCGAGCGCTCGATTTCCGCCAGGGCCAGGGCGGAATCGAACGGCGGCACCCGGTCCTGCAGGCGGGCGAGCTCGTCGGCGATGTCGAGCGGCACGAGGTCCCGGCGCGTCGAGAGCACCTGGCCGAACTTGATGAAGATCGGCCCGAGGTCCTCCAGCGCCTCGCGCAACCGCTGCCCGCGCGGCGAGCGCTCGTACAGCCGGTAACGCAGGCCTATGAGGACGATGCGCAGCAGGCGCAGTGCGCTACCCATGCCGGCGCAGCCTCGCCTCGAGCCGCGCGATCGCGTCGCGAAGCCGCGCCACGTCGTCCGTGAACGCTTCCATCTCGTGCCGGCCGAGGAGGAGCT